>JABXJS010000165.1 GCA_013538855.1 Herpetosiphonaceae bacterium | reverse complement strand
CGGTTCCTTTCTTGGTTGGCACCACAAAGGATACCGCACGATTCGGCCGCCACACCGTTTACCCTGGCCCCAGGGAGTCCTGTGATCTACTGATCATAGCCAGTGAACGCTATTCTTTCAGCAAGGAGCACCTATGCAACAGCTTACGCTTCCGCCCGAGCAGGTACCCGCGGCCCTGCACAGCTGGCTGCGCGCCGCAGCGAGCACCACGCTGCTTGTTGCCGTCGAGCTAGACGACGATGGCTATCTCTCGCTGCAGGCGCTGCCTGATGTTGACCCACAGCTGATCCCGCGCGTGCGCAAGGCCATGGCCCAGTACGAAGAGACGCTGCGGAGGCTACTATGATGCACTACATCAGCATGCCCGACGCCATGCTCATCCAGGCCATGGTGATTCAGCACATCGGCGGCATCCACGGCATCACCGAGCAAGGCTTCGAGAAGCTGGCCACGGCGCTGGCCGTGCCGCAACAGTCGATGTTTGGCGCAGACCTCTATCCTGATGTCTACACCAAGGCGGCGGCGCTGTTCGATGCGCTAGTCAACGGCCACTGCTTCAGCGATGGGAACAAACGCACCGCGCTGCTCGTCATGATAGAATTCCTAGCCCGCAATGGTGTGCGCTTTCACGCCGCCGATGATGACGTGCTCTACGATTGGGTGCTCGCCGCCGCTGCTCGCAGCACCACCCGTGATGCCCAGGCGGCCTGGATTGCGCAGCGCAGCGAGGTGCTCAATGGATAGCCAGGAGCGCAATGTCGCGTACCTGAGCGTCGAGGATGTGCTGCGCCTACGCGATCAACTCGCCGCCGACCACGGCGAAAGCTACGAGATTCTGCGCTTCCAGCAGCTGCTCTCGGCCCTGGCCAGCCCGCAGATGGCGGTGTTTGGTGAGGAGCTGTTTCCAAATTTGTGCGCCAAAGCTGGCCAGCTGCTCAGCGGCCTCATCCGCAATCACCCGTTTTGGGATGGCAACAAGCGCATCGCGCTGGCCGCCACCCGGCTGTTCCTGCAGCGCAACGGCTACGCGCTCACCGTCGCGCCAGCCGAGGCCGATGCCTTCACCACCAGCATCGCCACCGGTGCCAGCGATAGCGCCAGCGCCGCCGCCTGGATCAAGCAGTGGAGCCAGCCGATTTAAGAGAACGTTAATCTGTTCATGTGAATGAAACGGCGGATTATGCTATAATCAAGCGCGTACCACCAGCACACGAGGCCCCAATGACACAGATCACGGACAGCGCAGAGGCGATAACGCTGACGGATGCCGATCTGCTTGACGCCATCCGCGCCAATGATATGCTGGCACTTCAAGCTCTTTTTGACCGCTATCGCACCCAGGTCTACCAAACGGCCTTGGGCATTGTGCGCGATACCTACTTGGCCGAAGAGGTGCTGCAAGATTGCTTCTATCGGCTGTATCGCTATGCCGAGCGCATCGATGGCTCATCGCCGATTGCCCCTTGGCTCTACCGCGTCACCGTCAACCTGTGCTACAGTCGGCTCAAAAAGCGTCGCCGCCACTGGGCCGAGCCGTTCCACGAGTTCGCCGAGCGCCTACGCGCCGGGCCACGTACCTCGCCCGAGGTCGTCGCCGAGCAGCACGAGATGCAGGCGATCATCCGCGACACCCTCGCGCGCCTATCGCCACAGCACCGAGCAGTGCTGGTGCTCCACTACTTTCACGACTACTCACTGGCCGAGATTGCCGACATCCTTGAGTGCCCAGAGGGCACCGTCAAGTCGCGCTTATTCTACGCCCGCAAAGTGCTAAAAGAGCAGCTACAACGTGCCGCCGAAGGAGACGCCATGCAGCCTGATCTGGCCTAGATAAGGCTCGCGGTGGAGGAGACTATGGCCGTATCGACGATGCAATCAAGCCGCGCACTCACCGGCAACGGCGACCGCTTCTACACCTTTGTGCGCTGGGTCGTGCTCGGGCTGCTGCTTGTGCTCAACCTGCGCCTGACTCAACATCAGGTGCTGCCACCAATGGCTTCGCGCTTTGCGCTGGCCTGGTGGGGCTATGTGCTGTTTGCCGTGCTGATGACCGGCATCTCGCTGCTGCCAAGCGCGAACGTGATCATGCCCTGGGCCTTTGTTGGCGATCTTGTCTTTCTCGCGCTCATCGGCCTCTACAGCGGCGAGCCACCCTGGCTCATCTATCCGCTCTTTGTGCTGCCAACGCTGTGGGCCGCCCTGCGCCGCGATCCGCGTGGCGCACTGCTGTGCGGCCTCCTCTCAGCTGGCCTGTTCGTCGGCATGGCGCTGGCCGCCTATCGCTTCGACGCCAATCAGCTCAGCGAGGAAGTGATCTTTGGCAGCGTGTTGAATGTGCTAACGCTGGTGTTCGTCGCCTGGGTCACAAGTGTGCTCGCCGCCCGCTGGAGCGAGACAAACCGCTCGCAGGTGCTCCAGGCACAGCAGCACGTCGATGCCGCCCGCTCCGATGCGGAGGCCTACCGCGATCGTATGCGCGGCCTCTACGAGGTGGCCATGCGCCTCGGCACCACCATGAACTTCGCCAGCGTGCTCGATGCGATGGTTCACGAGGCCCAGCAGCTGGTCAAAGGCAGCGCGAGCCTTGTGCTCCTGCCCACCGGCCAGCCAGATGAGCTGTACGTCGCCGCCGGGCGCGGCCTGATGAGCGGCGATCTCAACCGCCGCGTTACAATCAATCCCAATGGCATCCTCGGCACCACCTTCGCCTCTGGCACACCGCGCGTGGTCGATAACCCAACGCTCTCGCCGGCCATGCAGGCCATCCAAACCCTGCAAACAGCGTCGAGCGCCTGCTGCGTGCCGCTCAGCGCCCGCCGCCGCAACTACGGCCTGCTGATCGTCACCACGACGCGCAGCACGCCCTTCAGCAGCGAGGAGCTGGAGATGGTCACCGCGCTTGCCAACTACGCGATTATTGCCATGCTCAACGCGCAGCTGGTCACCGAGGTCAGCGAGGAGCGCGCCAAGCTGATCGACAAAGAGGAGCAGGTGCGCCAGCAGCTCGCCCGCGATCTCCACGATGGCCCCGCCCAGTCTGTCGCCGCCATCACCATGAACATCGAGTTCGTCAAACGCCTGCTGGAGCGCGATCCAGCCCGCGTCGAGCAGGAGCTGACCAAGCTTGGTGAGCTGGCCCGCCGCACCACCTACGATATTCGCACGCTGCTGTTTGAGCTGCGCCCGCTGAGCCTCGATAGCCAAGGGCTGCTCACCACCCTGCGCGAGTACGCCGACCGCTTCAAGGACAGCCCCACCAAGGTGCTCATCGAGGAGCAAGTCGGCGATATTCGCCTCGACAATAAGCGCGAGAGCACGGTCTTCAATATCATTCAGGAGGCCACCAACAACGCCATGAAGCACGCCAAAGCCCAGCATATCTGGATTCGCCTGCAGCGCCAGGGCGACGAGTTGATGGCCACGGTTCAGGATGATGGCAAGGGGTTCGATCTCCAGTCGGTGCGCGAGAACTACAACCAGCGCGGGTCGTTCGGTCTGCTCAATATCGAAGAGCGCGCGCGCATGGTCGGCGGCAGCGCCGAGCTAACCTCCGCTCCCGGCGCTGGAACTACCGTCCGCGTTATCGTGCCAATCGAGGCCTAGACAGCTACTGCTGGCGGATGCCCGGAATGTACACCGTCACCACCGGGTCCCAGATGCGGCTCTGCGTAAGGGCCGCGCTGCCATCCCACCCGCCGAACACATACACGCTGCGCCGATCAGAGAGCACAACCGGGCGCACAATCGTACCCACCTCAAGCGTCTCGCGATACCACTGATCTGGCTGATACAACAGCACCGCCTCGGTGGCCTGGCTACCGCCAAGCACGTACAGCCGATTGGTCACAAACACGCCCCGCCCGCCAATGCGATCCTCTGGCAGCGGTGCGCGCTCATCCCACTGCCCATTACGATAGCGCCAGGTCTGACGGCTGGGGCGCTCGCCGCTGGTCAGGCCGCCGGTCACGAAGAGCTGCTTGTCGTTTTGCGCCGCCGCCATGTCGCTCAGCGCAAGCGGCAGCGGCTCGCCCTCACTCCATGTTTGCGTTTGCGGGTTGAAGATGAATGTGGTGCTCACCGGCCCGCTCTGATCACGCCCACCAAAGACATACAGTCGGCCATCAATCGCAGCGAGCGCGTAGCCCGCACGCGGAGCTGGCAGCGGTGGGCCAGCTTGCCAGCTGTCAGATGTCGGGTCGTAGATCTCGAGCAGCGCCAGCTTCTGACCCTCGGCGTTGATGCCGCCAGGCACATAGATAAGGTTATCGATCATCGCCGCGTCAACAGATGTTACCGCCGTTGGCTTCGGCGCGAGCGTCGTCCATGTCTGGGCGCGCACATCGAAGCGCCACGTCTCAGAGAGGATCGCCTGCTGATTAGAGCCAGCGATAATATAGATCGCATCGTCTGTGTAGAGGCCCGCCCCATCGGCCAGCGGCTGCGGCAGATCAGGCAGCGGCCGCCACGAGTTTTTGAGCGCGCCAGCGCTGGCCGTGCTGCTTGGACCAGCATCGGTCGGGCGCAGCACCGCAACCCACACCAGCAGCCCAATCAGCAGCACAAGGCCGGTCAGCGCCGTCCAGGCCAGCCAGCGCGGCAGCACCACATGGGTTGTACGCTCAGCTGGCGCGGCTTGCTCGACCGCGACCTGCGGCTGCGCTGGCTGGCTGGCCTCAGGCTGCGGCTGGAGTGGCTCGGCAGCACTGTCGGCGACCACCTGCGCCTCCTCCAGGCTATCAGCCGCTGGGCTAGGCTCGTCGTTGACGCCAGGCAGCACCACAAGGCCGCGCCGCAGCGCCTCGGTGGTCGCCTCGGTGCGCGACAGCACCCCAAGTTTACTGTAGATATTGCGAACATGAACCTTCACGGTGTTCGGGCTGATCGCCAGCGTCTGCGCAATCTCATTGTTGCTCGCGCCGGTGGCCAGCTGCTCCAGCACCTGCTGCTCACGCTCGCTGAGCGGCGATTCCTCCGCCATGCAAAGCCTCGACTTCCAAACCAAATCTATGCTAGAGCTTCTGAAACTCTAGCTGTTCAATGCGCGGGCCGCTCATCCGCGTTACCACAAAGCGGTAGTCAGCATACTTGAGACTATCGCCTGGCTGCGGAATCTGGCCCCACTGCTGCAAAAGAAACCCGGCCACCGTCTCGTAGTCGCCGGTCGGGATGTCAGCGTCCAGCTCGGCGTTGAACTCATCGATGCGCATCTGGGCGTCAACCACAAACGTGGAGTCATTGATCAGCTGCACTTCTTCAACATCAAGGTCCAGCTCATCCTGAAATTCGCCCATCACCTCCTGCACCAGATTTTCCATGGTCACGATACCGGCCATACCGCCGTACTCGTCGACCAGGACGGCCATGCGCGCGTGATGCTGGCGCATCTCCGGCAGCAGCTTGCCAATCCGCTTGGTCTCGGGAACAAAGAATGGCGGGCGCATCATGGTTGCCACTGGCGAGTTGCGGTCGCCAGGGTTGCTGCGCAAGTGCACAAGCACATCTTTGGCCGAGATGATGCCGCGCACATCATCGACGCCGCGCTCGCCAACCACGGGAAAGCGCGTGTGGCCTGTCGCCTCAAACAGCTCCAAGAACTCGCCGAGCGAGGCATCGGCGTTGATCGTGGCCACCTGCGGCCGCGGCACCATCACCTGGTACGCGCCGCGATCTGAGAACTCAAACACATTGATCAGCATCTCGCGCGCATCCTCCTCGCTCGGCGTGTGCGGCATCGAGGAGTTGACCATCATGCGAATATCGTCGAGCGTTGGGCTGCTGTGGTGCCCCGGTGGCTCATTGACGCCAAACAGGCGCAGCGTGCGCGCGGTAAGCCAGTCGAGAAACAGAATAAAGATGGCAAAAATTTTGTTGAAGATCTGCAGCGGGTATGATACCAGCTTCGCCACCTGCTCAGGTGCGCGGATGGCAAACACCTTCGGGGCTTGCTCGCCAACCACGATGTGCAGCGTTGTGACCACGATAAACGCAATCACAACGCCGATCGTGCCGCTGATCACCGCCAGCCCGGTGTCGTGAAACACGCCCTCCAGCAGCGGCTCAATCAGACCGCCGATGGTTGGCTCAGCCACCGCACCGAGCGCCAGACTGGCCAGCGTAATGCCCAGCTGACATGCAGCAAGATAGCGATCTAAGTGACTCTGCATGTGCTCGGCGAGGCGGGCCTGGCGGCTGCCAAGCTGCGCCAGCTGCTGGAGCCTGGTGGAGCGCGCGCTCACCAGCGCAAACTCAGCCGCCACGAAAAATCCGTTGAGGAATACCAACACCGCAACAGCGAGCAGCTTTAAGGCGGTTTCTACATTCACAGTATCATCCTCGTTGCTAGTTCGTCCCTTATGACGGCGTCAGCGCGTGCGCCGGTGCCATCTGTGGCTGTTTCAGCATCTCTTGGGCCACACGACGGCCAATCTCCACCGCGAAGTTTGTACCGCGATCCCACGGGTACACCTGGCTCATGCTGGCCCACCACAGCCCTGGCAGCGGCGTGGCCAGCGGCGGGATCGAGCGGCTGTGGTTCACCGGCACCACCGGCTGCGCGTAGGTCTCGCGGTGCAGCCAATAGCCCTGAATCCACGAGCGGTCAAAGTCCTTGTTGACCAGCGTCAGCGCGGGCAGAAAGCGCTCGAGCAGCTGCTCTGGCGTCAGCTGGAAGTACTCGTGGCTCGGCTCCAGATAGTCGCCGAGGTAGACGAGGTGCTGCCCATTGTAGTGGCGCTTATCGATCATCTGGGTGTGCTCGACGAGCGCCAGGAACGGGAAGCGCTCTTTGTTCATGTTCATCCAGTACATGCCGTTGGTCAGCGAGCGATCGAGCGCCACCGTCAGCACCACTGCGCCCAGCGACTTCAGGCTCTCGAGCTTGGCGGTGTAGCTGGCGGGCAGCTCTGGCGTCATGCGGCGCAGCAGGCTCGGGGATGTGGTCGAGAGCACCTGATCAAACGCCTCAACGCTGTCGGCGGTTAGCACGTGCCAGCCGCCGTCGGCCTGTGGCTCCAGCCGCTGGACCGGCGCATTCAGCTTGATCGTCGCGCCCTGGTTGCGCACCGCCGCCGCCACACGATCCGCAAAGGCTTGGAAGCCGCCGCGGAAGTAGCCCAGCTTGAAGGTGCGCGAGACGATGCGCGCCCAGAACCACGCGGCGTTGATCTCGCTGGCGTAGGGGCCGAACTTGCCCTCCAGCACTGGCTTCCAGACTGTCTCGTACACGCGCTTGCCCATCGTGCGCTGGAGATACTGCTCGGTGGTGACTTGCTCCAAGTGCTGCCAGCGGTTGAGCACCTTCAGGCCCTTCATCCATGCGCCAACGAACGCCTGGCGCAGGCGATCCTGCAGCGGCAGCAGCGGGAAGGTCAGCAGCGGCACGATTCCGCCTAGCTCATACCAGCCCTGCTTGGCATCCCACATGCCTGAGACCGCCTTGGTGAAAAAGAGCAAGTCCTCGGCCCCAACCTGCGTGACAAGCTCCAAAATATCGCGGTCACTTTGGAAAATATGGTGATAGAACTTCTCGAGCGACCAATCCCAGCCCGCGCCACGAAACCCAGCCGCAAGGCCGCCAACCTGTGGCGCAGCCTCGAACACCGTCACACTATGGCCTGCACGGGCCAGATCGTAGGCTGCGGTTAAGCCCGCGAAGCCAGCCCCAATGATTGCTACGCGACTCATACGTCAGCCTCCATCAGTTTATTTTTGTCCGCCAGTTGTTCCTGCAGCGCCAGCTCGCGCTGGTGAATACGCTCCTCCGCCCCGGTCTGCTCCAGCATCGCCTGATCGAAGTCGTTCCAGGCGACATGCTCGCGCCACATATACCAAAAGCCCAAGATCGTGATCGGAATCCACAGCGCGAGGTGCAGCACCAGCGTGTAGCTGGTGGCGATCGCCTCGCGCACCCCAAAGGACTTAAGCACGCTGATGCCAGCCACATCGAAGGTTCCCGCCCCGCCTGGCGCGGCAGGGATGATCAGCGCCAGGTTGGCGACAGCCGTCATCAGCATCAGCACGCTGAATGGCACGCGAAAATCAAACGCCTGCATCACAAACCAGTACTTGGTGGTCTCAGTAAGCCAGATTGCTGTTGAGGTGACAAAAATCATCAGCACCTCGCGTGGCGAGCGCAGCGAGTGCAGCCCCAGCATCATCTTATCAAATAGCGTTCGCGCCCGCTCATGGAAGCGCTGCGGCACAATGCGGCGCAGAAACCAGCTGTACAGCCGCTCTGTGCGCAGCGGGTTGGCCGCAACAGCAAAAAAGAAGATCAGGAGCAGACCAAAGAGCACTGATGCGATAATCACCAGCTTGTTCCAGCCCGCCGGCAGCGCAATAAACGGCAGCGTCACAAAGACGAACAGCAGCATCACTAGGCCGTCAAATAGGCGCTCCAGAATCACTGTCGTCAGCGATGCGCCCATGCCGATGCCCTCTTTACGCTTCAGCACATACGAGCGGATCACCTCGCCTGCGCGCGCTGGATACACATTGTTGCCCATGTAGCCAATCACCACGACAGGAAAAAGCCGCCGCAGCGAGACCGCCTTGATGTGCCGCAGCATATAGTGCCAGCGCCACGTGCGCGCCCAAACTGCACCAAAATAGACCAACACGCCCGGTACAATCCACCAGTAGTTTGCGCTCCGCAGCGCCGACCAGAAACCACCCCAGTCGAGGCCCCGAATCGTCCACCAGATAAAAAAACCGCTGATGAGAACACCGAGCCAAACCTTCGATCGCCGCATGGCTTTGTCTCCACGTAGTAGTTGTTGTCGTCGTTCTATCATTATAATGGCATACCAAGGACGGATCATAACGACGGAAGGCAGGAATGTCAAACATGGGGCTTGCGTTTTTAGTACATGCGTGCTATAATTATGTTGATTGATATGAGAACCCGTGTCTGGAAAGTGAGCCAGCTATGTATCGCAAGATGATCGTCTACGACCGCAAAACGCGTGACTTTGCCATGTACCTCAATGGCGAGCTTGTTGGGTACGCACCCACCTACCTAGAAGCCGAGGCCGCGCTCAATCAACTCGTCTACGAGCTGCTCTCCAAACCGGCCTTCCAAACTGCTGCCTAAGCTATCTACATAGAGTTCACTGCGCAAACACCGCGACGTAGAAGCCCTACGTCGTTTGTGTTTGGTTGCGTGAAGCTGCGTTCCTCAGTACAATACGCGCAGAGTTGTACAAGAAATGGAACCTGCATGACTATAGATGCTGCACTTTTTCGCCAAGCCATGAGCTGCTTCGCCAGCGGCGTTACCGTCGTCACGGCCAACTACCAGGACACGCTCTACGGTCTCACCGTCAGCTCATTTACCTCGCTCTCGCTTGAGCCACGGCTGATCTTGGTATGTATCGATCAAAACACCCGCAACTATCACGCCCTAACCGGTGCCGGCCACTTCGGCGTCAATATCCTCGCCAGCGACCAAGAGCACCTCTCGCGCCACTTTGCTGGGGCCAACAAAGACGACTGGTCGCAGCTGGCCTACCGCATCGGCCAGACGGGCGCACCGCTACTTGAGGGCGCGCTGGTTGGCCTCGAGTGCGCCGTCCACTCGCTGCTGCCTGGCGGCGATCACACCGTCGTCGTCGGCGAGATTCGCTCCATCAGCATCGAAGACAAAGAGCCGCTGGTCTATTGCCGGGCTAGCTACCACCAGCTTCAGCCACGTATCTAGTTTAGGTTAGGCCACCGTGATCGCTTTAACACTAGTGCTGTTCATGATCGCGCTGGGCTTGGCGTTTTGGGTTGGATGGCTGCTCGGTCAGCGCGCCAGCGAGCGCCGCCGCCTGCCAAGCGTCCGCTTCAACATCACCATCCCCGCCGATACACCACCTGCCGATCAGCTGTATCTCACCGGCTCGTTCAACGACTGGAATCCAGCTGACGCACGCTATCTGCTCACCCGCAGCGCCGATCTGGCCACTGGCAGCTGGGCCTTTCCACACGGCCAGCTGATCGAGTATAAGCTCACCCGCGGCTCCTGGGCGAGCGTTGAAAAAGGCCCCGGCCACTCCGAAATTCCCAACTATAGCGTCACCGTCACGCCGCAGCTGGTCGTCGAGCGCAAGGTCGCCACCTGGTCCGATCAAGCCTACGACGAGAACTTTGTCTATGATCAGCGCGTCGAGCGCATCGAGATCACCAGCGCAGCCCTCGGCGTCAAGCGCACGCTGTATGTCTACCTGCCAGCTGAGGTCAAGAATAACCCCAGCCTGCGCGTGCCCAGCATCTATCTGCTGCGCGGCCACGAGCGCGAGTGGATCAACAAAAACGAGGATAGCTCTCGGGCCGGCAAGCACAACGTCATCGATGTCTATGAGGAGCTGCGCAGTCAAGGCACCGTTGGCCCGCTCGTGCTGGTCTTTCCTGGCATGACCAGCGCCAATGGCGCAACCCACAGCCTCGGCATCAACATGCGCGCCCCAGAGCTGGCCGCCGATGCCACCCTCGGCTCCGGACGCTTCGAGGACTACCTGCTCAACGATGTGATCCCATACGTCGAGGCCCACTACCCCGTCCTGCCCGGCGGCCAGCACCGCGCCATCGATGGCTTTTCACTCGGCGGCTTTATGAGCGTCACGCTGGCGCTGCGCAACACACAGGCGTTTCAGTCGGTTGGCTCCTACGATGGCCTGTTCTTCTGGGATGATCCTGAGCGCCAGACGCACATCGATGGCACCGACACGGTCTTTACCCGCGCGCTGTTCGATGCGAACTTCGGCCTGCCGCGCGACCAGGTCTTTGCCGCCGAGCATAATCCGCCCAACCTGCTGCGCCAAAACGGCCACCATGCCGCCGATCTGCAGTGGCTAGTTGAGTTTGGGCCGGAGCATGCCGAGCCAAACGTGAACTATTTCCGCGGTGTCCGCCTGATCGAGCTGCTCCACGAGCACGGCATCGTCAACGAGTTAGGCGGCCCGCTGCCCGATGGCGCACACACCTGGAAGATGGCCGACGACCATATGCGCCGCGCACTGCCGCTCCACTGGGAGCGCATCCGTGCTTAATTTCCTGTTCTCTGAGGAGGGAGCTGGTGACACCATTGATACAAGCCCACACCCTCACCCGCGTCTTTGATCAGCAGGTGGCGGTCGATCAGGTTAGCTTTGCCGTCAATCCTGGCGAGGTATTCGGCTTTCTCGGCCCCAATGGCGCTGGTAAAACCACCACCATCAAGATGCTGATTGGCCTGATTCGCCCAACCCACGGCGCAGCCTTCATCGGCGGCTACGATATTCAGCGCGATCCGATCAAGGCCAAAGCGCTGCTCGGCTATGTCCCCGACCAGCCTCAGCTGCCCGAGAAGCTCACCGCCCGCGAGTACCTCCAGTACATCGCTGGCCTCTACCGCATCGAGCCAGCCGTGGCCGCCGAGCGCGGCGAGGAGCTGCTGCGCCTCTTCGATCTCGCAGAGCGCGCCGATGACTATATCGGCGGCTTCTCCCACGGTATGCGCCAGAAAACCGCTGTGTCTGGTGCGCTCATCCACACACCCAAGGCGCTCTTCCTCGATGAGCCAACCGTCGGCCTCGATCCGCGCTCAGCCCGCTTGATGAAAGATGTCCTGCGCCAGCTCGCCCAGCGCGGTGCCGCCGTGATGCTGACCACCCATATTCTGGAGATCGCCGAGCGCCTGTGCGACCGTGTGGCGATCATCAACCGCGGCCGCCTCATTGCTGTCGGCAGCCTCGAGGAGCTGCGCCACGGCGGCGACGCCAGCCTCGAAGATATTTTCTTGCAGCTCACTGGCGGCTCGGAGTACGCCGATATCACCGCCATGCTGGAGTAGGCTATGCGCGATATTCTACACTTGCTGCGCTGGTCACGCTGGTACCACTGGCGCACCTTTATCAATAGCATCCGTCAGCGCCGCGCTGGCTGGTTTTTGCTGCTGCTGATCCTCAGCGGAGCCGCCCTCTTTGCACTGCTGGATGTGGTCATCGTTGGCAGCATCACCGCCGCCCTGAACAATCAGCGCCTCACCAGCGAGATGGCTATCTCCAACCCGCAGGCGCTGCTCGATCAGCTGCCAGCGCTGCTGCTGCTGGCCAATCTGCTGCTGCTGGTGTTTATCAACGCTGGCCTGCTCATCGGCGAGCTGTTTTTCTCTAGCGAGCTAGAGCGGCTCTTCCTTGCTCCCATCACGCCCCGCGCTGTGCTCTTCGCGCAGCTGCTCAACCCGCTAACCTCAAACTACACCGCCCTGTTCTACTTGGCGCTGCTGCCGCTCTGGGCCTATGGGTTTGTGCTCGGCTATGGCCTAGGCTTTATGCTGCTCGCGCTGCTGGTCGTCATTGTGCTGCCGCTGCCAGCCATCATCAGCAGCGCATTCGTGCTGCTGCTGGTGATTCGGGTTGTGCCGTTGCGCCGCCTGCGCGAGGCCATCGGCGTGCTCGGCAGCCTCATGGGCATCGGCTGCTATGTGCTCTCACAGGTCGCCATCACGCCAACAACCGCCAAGCTGGCCCAGGGCTGGGATGTGAGCAGCCTAGCTGCGCTCACGCCTGCCTGGCTGCCAACCACCTGGGCTGGCACAGGGCTGCGCGCCTTTCAGCAGGGCGGCTGGGCCTGGCTGGCGCTGCTGGCCTTCGTCGGCATCAGCCTCGCGGCCTTCGGCGGTGGCACGCTGCTCTTCGAGCGCGTCTACTTCGAGCGCTGGCAGGCATGGCAGAGCAGCGCGAATACTCGCCGCCGTAAACAGCGCACCGCAGGTAGCTCGACCAAAAACTGGCACCAGTGGGGTTCGCAAACGCAGGCGCTGCTGCGCAAGGATGCGCGCCTGCTGCGCCGCGATGTGCGTCAGTTTGTCCAGATGCTCTGGCCGCTCGCCTTCCTCGGCATTTATGTGTGGCGCATGCTCACCGACAACGATATGCGCGTGGCCAGTGGCCCGCTCTTGATCGGCGTGATCCTGCTCGTCTGTGTCTCGTTTAGCTCACGCCTCTCGCTCAACAGTATCAGCCGCGAGGGGCAGACGTTCTGGATTCTCCGCACTGCGCCCATCTCGACCACCCGGCTAGTCCTAAGCAAGTTTCTGCTGGCTTGGCTGGTCTATCCCCTGCTTGGTGGTATCATGATCGCGCTCACGCTGGCACTGGGCCTCTCCACGCTGAGCTTTAGCGTCATCCTGTGGGTGATCTTGATGATCACCGGCGCTGGCTGCACGGCGCTGTACATCGGCCTGGGCGCAGCCTTCCCCGTACTCACCTGGGATAAGCCCGAGCGCCAGATCAGCCGTCCGGCTGGCTGTCTGGGTGGCGTGCTGCTGTGGCTGTTCCTTGGCGGTGTGGTCGTGCTGTGGGGCCTGATGCTCGCACCAAACTTGCCGCGCCTCATGGGGCAGCCAGCGCCGCTACACTACGGCATCCAGTGGCAGATCAGCGCGGGCCTAGGCGCAGTGCTGCTGACCGCCATCGTGAGCTGGATCAGCTTAATGTTCGGCATCAGCCGCCTGCAAAGGCTCGAAGATCTATGAACACCACACTTGATCAACGCCTCAAGCTCCTCAATCCGTTCCCTGCGCTGCAGGGCCTGCCGCCGTCGGCGCTCCAGCAGCTCGCCGCCAATGCGGTGCTGCGCGTCTTTCCCGCCGGCACCAGCTATAGCCTCGCCAGTAGCTCCGAGACCCAGATGATGCTCCTGCTCGCCGGCCAAGCCGAGGGCCTGTACCAGGACGCCGAGGGCCGCACCACCTCGCTGGGCTTGATTATCCCTGGCGATGTCGTCGGCCACGACAGCCTCTTCGCCCACCGCTTGCTCACCAACACGCTCCAGATCTATCAGCACACCAGCGTGGTCCAGTGGCCCATTCAGTGGCTGCGCGACCAACAGAGCCTGCTTGCGGGCTTGTTCGACTGGCTCCAGCGCGACTATATGCGCCGCCGCACGCTGCACATCCTCAGTCGCGTGCCCTTGTTCAGCAGCCTGCCAGTTAGCGATCTGCGCACCCTCGCCGAGCACCTCAGCAGCTGCTCGTTCGACCGCGATAGCGTCGTGTTCGAGCAGGATAGTCCAGGCAATGCGCTGTTCCTCATCGAGCAGGGCCAGTTTAGCGTCGAACAAAACGGCCTCATCATCGCCACCCTTAGCGACGACGATTTCTTTGGCGAGATGGCGCTGCTGTCGCCATCGCAGGCTCCGCACAATGCGACGGTGCGCGCGCTCACGCCAGCCAAGTGCCTGATGCTGCCAGGAGCGGTCTTCGCCCAGCTTGTGCAGCAGCATCCAGCCCTGGAGAGCGCGCTCCAGTCGGAGATCAACCGCCGCCTCAACCACGCCCAGCACATTCAGCAGGACCCGACCCAGCAGCAGCAGCTCCAGATTGCCGTCACCCGCGGCATGCTGCGCGGCAGCCACATTCTGGCCCGCACGCCAGCGCTCTGCCCGCCTGGCTGCGCGATCTGCGAAGAGTCATGCGCCGCGCGCCACGGCCAAACCCGCCTCCACCTCAACGGCAGCCCCATCGACACGTGGGATGTCACCACCAGCTGCCGCCAGTGCCGCGTAGGCCCCGAGTGCGTCGAGGCGTGCCCAGAGAACGCACTCGTGTGGGACGATAGCGGCGCGCTCAAGATTACCGCTGACTGCACTGGCTGCGGCGAGTGCGTGCCCGCCTGCCCCTACGACGCGATCACGCTCCAGCCGATCCAGCTTGAGGAGCGCCAAGGGCCGCTCTGGCAGCTGTGGCGACGGCTCCAGCGCCAAACATCCCCCGGCAGCGGCCGCTCGGTTGCCAGCAAGTGCGATTTCTGCTCCGACTACATCGACATGGCCTGCATTAGCCAGTGCCCAACCGGATCGCTGCGCCTCATACCGGTCGAGGAGCTGTTCCCACTCTAGTTGGCCCTACATGAGACCTAGCGCGCTGTTCGGTTTTGTTGTATGGCCGATGTCCAGCCCGTGGTCGGCGGCCGCGTGTGCAGCAGCAGCCGCCGCGCTGTGGTCAGCGCCCGCCTCCAGCAGGCCCGCGTGCTCGCCCAGCCTGATGCGCTCCAGCCGCCGTTTAGCCTGCGCTGGCCGCAGCGTGTTTTCGTGGTATGGCCGATATCCAGCCCGTGGTCAGCGGCCGCGTGTGCAGCAGCCGCCGCCGCGCTGTGGTCAGCGCCCGCCTCCAGCAGGCCCGCATGCTCGCCCAGCCTGATGCGCTCCAGCCGCCGTTTTGGCCTGCGCTGGCCGTCCGTAAACAGTCCTCAAGCGGCTGGCGCATATGCGCGGCCACTGTGCCGAGCGGGCTATGTGGTCGCCGGAAGCAACCCTGAGTTTGCGGCAGACGAGCACGCGCTAGCAGCGCTGCTTGCAATGGTGCGGAGTTACTGTGCGGATAGTCTGTGGTTCTGATGCTCGTGTGTGGGCAGCAAATCCGCGCGAGGGAGGCGCTCGTCAGCGCTGCGCTCGTGTGCAGGCAGGCCGTGATCATGCGCAGGCGCGCTCAGCGTGCGCTCGTCTGGAGGCGCATCAGCATTGTGCCGAGCTGGTTGGTGCCGGTTCAGCGGTGGAAGAGAGGTATGCGGTGTTTAAACGCAGCACAAGGCACACGCCTAAGGTGCCGTGGGTGCACGCCAGCGGGGCTACCCTGAAGCGTGCCGCCGCCACAGCTTCTGTGTCGGCGTACGGCGCGCTAGCGCTAGGGCAAGACGTGGAAGTCCAGCGGGTTCTGGTTGACGCCAGCCGCCCAGACTTGGTAGTCCAGGTGCGGCCCGCTCGACTGGCCGGTGGAGCCAAGATAGCCGATGACTGTGCCGCGCTCAACGAACTGGCCGTCTGGCACCGCAAAGCTCTCAAGGTGCGAGTAGCCGGTCTTGTAGCCCTGACCGATCACCCAGATATGATTGCCGGCTGGCCAGGAGTTGGGGGTGAGCTGCACGATGCCGCTCATGGTGGCGCGCACTGGTGCGCCGAGCGATGCGCTAGGGTCGGCCTCGCCATCGCCGTTGCCATCAACGGCCAAATCCACGGCACCCCACACGTTGGCTGGCGCGTGCGAGCCAACGCCGTAGCCCTGGGTCAGCACTACATGCGCGCCGATCACCGGATTGCCCCATGGCTCATCGGCTGCCACATCCGGCGGCGCAACCAGCGTCGCGCCCTGGCCAATCTGGCCGACCTGGGCGGCGGTGCCGGAGAGGCCAGCCGCCGCGACAGGCGGCGCGGCATCGCCACGCCAGCCGCTGACAAAGGGCGTAGAGCCGCCGCGCAGCAAGAAAAACAGCACGAGCAGGCCGCCCAAGATTGCCAGCGCACGCTTGCCCTGGCCACCACCGTGAATATCAAAATACATTTATTGGGTTCTCCACGTTGTGACTAGGGCGCGAATGGTATCAACATAGTGGTCGGTGTCGTTCTCAACCGGTGGGGCGTAGACAGGAATAATCTGCTCAACAGTGGTCAGCTTCCAGCCATCAACGTACAGCTCGCGGATCAGCCGATACCAGTCCTCAATGCCCTCGTTCCACGATTCGTAGCGCCGAAAGCCTTGATACTCCGCATAGCCCTGGGTGACGCGAATGTTGCCGACCGACTTTGTCACCGTTGCGACGCCCTGTGTTCCAGCGGTTGACTCATGGACAAAAAAGGCCACGCAGAAGATCGGGTCAACCCCATACTTCACGCCCATATCGTAGATGAACTGCCCTAGGCCGGTAGCGGGGGAGTTGTAGCTGGCCAGAATAGCGTCAATCTTAGCAGGCGTGATCGTCGGCGCGCCCAGGATGCTCATGCCATCGACAGCACCAAACGCGCCGGTCAGCGAGCCAGTCGCTGGCGCAGTCTGCTCCGAGGCTACGGCGCTCCAGGGGCTGAGGAAGGGGGTGCCTGACCCACGCAGCTGGAATACCAGCAAAACAGCAACAGCCGCCACTCCCAGGAGCACCCAAGGGCGGCGGTGGTACAGATCATTGTTGTTGAGCCAGTACATCGTGGCGTATCTCCCCCTCGATTGATCAGCTAGGGAGCGGGTGGTTCGAGCGCCTGCTGCTCCGCGGCTGAGATCATCCGAAACTCATTGGCATCGTTGATATAGACAACTTGTTCGTTTTTGATGTTGACAAGCAGATCGGGCTTGCTGTCGGCGTTGACATCTTCAACATCAAGCGTGATCGGCGTGAGATCTTCGCCTGCGCCGAAGAGATACGGCCCAACCAGCGTCTTCGCCTGCGCCGGATCGCCGCCAGGAAATTCTAACACAACCACGCGCCGGTTAAGGTTGATGGCCATGAACTCCGTCGGCAGACCTTGCTCGCCCTCGTGGCCTACGCGCGCCGTCAGATGCGCGACTCGCGGCCGACCATAGCGCAGATCGTTGATGCGCGTGCCGATCCAGCCGTTCAGCGAGCCAACGACCAGCGACAGGAGGATGATAACTGTGCCCCAGAGAAGCCCATTGATCAGACGCACTGGACGGGCCGCTGGTTGCACGCTGACCACTGTGCGGACTGGCCGCCGTGGTGAGCGCGCAGGAACACGCACTACCCGCCGCCCGGACCAATTGCTCTCCTGGTTTGTGCGCAAGTTTCGGCTGGTAACTGCCATGTCGGCCTCCTCAATGACATCAGTACAGTGCTCTGTTCAGCTACTGCATTATACTAGAACATATGTTCTGTGTCAATGAGTGTCACATGGCGCGACAACTAAACATATTGTACCGGATTCTGCCAGCTTTGCAACATGCACACGTGCGCGCAAGCGGCTGCTAGAGCCGATTCGTCGCGCAGATGTGCTATTCTTTCGTTAACACATGGTCATGGTCTAACTGCTGTTCTACTGTGTGCAGCCAGGCCTTCAGGTAGCCCTGCTCCGAGTGTTCTAGTCGTGCGTGCGCCTGCTCGACGTAGGTGCGAGCCGTGGTAGGCATACCGTTCTGGAGCAGCGTCTCGGCCAGCCATAGCTCGATTTGCGTCTGGAGAAACGGTGCGACCAGCCGCTCTGCGGCGGCATACGCCTGCTCCAGCAGCTCTAGCGCACGCTCGACATCGCCTGCGCCACGCGCCGCCAGCCCGAGATTCGCGTGATAGTTGGCAATCTGGGCATGGTTGGCCTGGCTCTCGGCCGCCTGCAAACCACGCTCAAACCAGTCAGTCGCTGTGGTCCAGTCGTGCTCGGCCAGCGCTAGCTCGCCGCGCGTGCTCAGCAAGTACTGCTCTGGCAGCCGCAGCGACCACTGCTGCGCCAGACTCAGCGCCTGCTCAATATGCGTGTGCGCCAGCGCTAGCTCACCGGCGAGAATGGCAACAAAGGCAAGATTGTTGTGGCTCAGCACCTCTTGAAATACGTCGCGCGCCGCCTGCGCCAGCTCCACAGCATGCGCAAAGACCGCCAGCGCTTGCTGCAGATCGCCGCGCTGCGCCAGCATGTTGCCTATCTCAAACTCGCCGCGCGCCAGCAGTCCGGTCAGGCCATGGCGGCTGGCCAGCGCATGCGCCTGCTTCAGATGCGCCTCGGCCAGATGGAGCGGCTGCCCAGCAATCCGCCGACTCGATCCCAGCAGCAGCAGCACCTGCGCCTCCAGCGCTGGATCAGAGCAGTGCTGCAAGCTCGCCGAGGCGCGCTCGGCCCAGGCGATCGCCTGCGCTGCATCGGCGGTCGGCAGGTACGACTCGGCCAGCGCCAAGCAGGTTCGCGCAACCTCGTGGTGCAGCTCCGAGGCCGCGAACGCCTTCAGCGCCTGCTCGAAGGCCGCACGTGCGGCCACGATATCGCCAAACCACAGCAGCGCCAGACCTAGCGCCCGCTGCCGCCGCGGCGTTGGCACCAGCTCCAGCGCCGTGCGCCGAAAGGCCAGCGCCTCGGTGGTCGCCGCCAGTGACTGCGCATAGTCCGCCGCTAGGTCGGCATACTCCGCCGCATGGTAGATGTCGCCAGCGATCCGATAGTGCGTCACCAGCCGACCGGCGATCGCCTCTAGCCGCTGCGCATGGGTCTGCTCGCGAATCGTCGCCGCGCGCTTGTGCAGAAACTGGCGGCGCGCTTGGCTCATGCCTGACTCCACCACCGATGCGATCAGCGGGTGCACGAAGGTGTAGCTGTCGCTGCTCTCGGCCAAAATATTCGCGCTGAGCAGCGCGTCGAGTCCATCCAGCACCTCCTCCTCCGAGCGACCGCTGGTGCGGCGCAGCGTCTCAAGCGCAAAGTCTGGGTTCAGCACCGCCGCCGCCTGCGCCACCTGCTGCGCCTCGGCTGGCAGGTGCGCCAGACGCGCCGCGATCAGATCGGCCAGCACCGGCGGAATGGACGCATCCGGTGTGCGGCTCCACTCGACAAGAAACAGCGGGTTGCCGCCGCTCTGCTCGATCACCTGGCTGATCAGATCGCTTGGCACCGCCAGCTGCTCCAGCAGCTGCTCGGCCTCGGCTGGCTCCAAGCGGCTCAGCGGAATGCGCCGCAGAATGCCGCGCCGCGACCAGCTGGCGATGATCGGCGGCAGGTACGCTGGCGCTTCTTCGGCGCGATAGGTGGCGATCAGCAGCAGCTCGCGGTCGGTAAGCCGCTGCGTGGCATAGTCGAGCCAGGCACACGTCGCAGCATCAATCCAGTGCAGATCATCGACAATCAGCACAATCGGCGCGTCCAGCGCATGGAAGGCTTGCACCAGCGCCTCGAAGGTGCGCCGCCGCTCCTCATCGGCTGGCAGCTGGGTTGTCGGCGGCAGCGTCGGCAGTAGCATGCGGCCCTCTGGCAGCAGCCGCGCCAGCTCGGCCAGCCATACCTGCGGGACAATCGACGGCGCTGCAAACAGCGAGCGCAGACAGAAGTCGCCGCTCAGCACGTCAAGCAGCGGGGCCAGCGGCAGGCTCTGCGTGGACTGCAAGCAGCGCAGCGTGAGCACGGTCAAGCCCGCCGCCTGCCGCTCCAGCCACTCGCTCCATAGCCGCGACTTGCCAACGCCGATCTCGCCGCTGATCAGCGCCACCTGCGGCCCCTGCGCCGCCGCCAAGGCCGCATCAAGCTGCACCAGCGCCGCAGCGCGGCCGATAAATGGTGTCTTGGCCTTGGGCATCACGTGGGGATGCGCACGCGCAGCAACTGCCGCCGCCTGCGCTACGGTCGCCAGCGGCAGCTCGCCAGCGCGAATCTGCTCCAGCAGCGCTGTGGTCTCCGGCAGCGGGTCTACATCCAGCTCACGCTCGAGCACGGTCTGCAGCAGCTCGTATTGGCGCAGCGCCTCGGTGCGGTTGCCCAGGCGGGCGTGCGCCTCCATCAAGGCGCGATACAGCGGCTCCTGCAGCGGGTCAAGCTGCACCGCACGCCCAGCCCAGGCGATCACATCCTCCCAGCGCCCGCTCTGACGGTAGGCGCTGATCACGGCGCTCAGCGCGCGCATATGCGACTGCGCCAGCCGCTCGCGCTCCAGCATCAGCCAGAGATCAAAGTCAGGCGCGTCGTTCAGCTGCACGCCCTCCAGCAGCACCCCGCGGTAGAGGCTCAGCACGGCGGCCGGATCATCGAGCACCGCCGCTTCCCAGCGCCATAGATCCACATCAGTCGCAGGACTAAGGCTCACCAAGTCCTCGGTTGTCTGAATGCTTTCGGCCCCCAGGGCGCGGCGAATGGCCCACAGGGTGTTGCGGCCATTCTTGCGCGCGGCATCGTCGGGGCTATCCGGCCACAGCAGCGCCAGCAGATGCTCGCGCCGCTGTGGTGCGCGCTGCACCGCCAGATAGCCCAGCAGCGCCAACGCTTTGGTCGGAAGACTCACCGGCTGATCGTCACGGCAGACCACCGGCGCACCTAAAACTAACAGAGCTGTCTCACTCATGCACCACCACTTCCAGCTAGTTCATCGCTGCTCTCATGGTACATGAAAAAGCGCTGTCTGCTGTACGCCGGTCCAGCTGTGCTACAATCCGCTCCATTAGCAGCTAGGAGGCACGGTATATGGAAATTCACGCTCTGTTCGTCGGCCAGCCGCAAACCCACACCGATAAGCGCGGATCATGGCGCTCCGCGATCTTCCGCGCGCCAGTTGATCAGCCGATTACGCTGAGCCTACGGGGCCTCGACGGCGATCAGGTCGCCGACACCGAGCACCACGGCTCGCCCGACCAGGCGGTGTGCTGCCACCCGCTGGAGCACTACGCCTATTGGAACGAGCTGTATCGCCCATCCCATCCCGATGTGCAGCTCGGCCCTGGCAGCGTCGGCGAAAACTGGACCATCAGCGGCGCAAACGAGCACACTGTCTGCATCGGTGATATTTTCCAGGTCGGCAGCGCCCGCGTCCAGGTCAGCGGCCCACGCTACCCCTGCACCAAGCAGGAGCGCAAGGTGCAGCTCCCCAGCTTCCACCGCCGCACTATCGAGACGCTGCGCACTGGCTGGTATCTGCGCGTGCTCACGCCTGGCACCGTGCAGCCCGGCGACGCGCTCACGCTTGAGCAGCGCCCCTACCCCGACCTGACGGTGCAGGCCGTCAACGCCTGCGGCCACCACACGCTCGACAGCACGCTTGCCCAGCGCGCCCTGGCCATTCCTGAACTCATGGAAGTCTGGAAGTACGTCCTCAATCTCAAGCTCCATCCGAAGCAGCAGCCCGCTTAAACACCACTGCGCGTGAGCCCATCGCCCACGCGCAGCGCCGTATCCTAGCAGCTGGTGGCGCTATTTTGCTGGCGTGTTGTTGAACCACTGCGCCGTGGTTGCTGCCTGCTTCGCGCGCCGTGGGTCGGCGGCTCAGCCAGCTGCTGCGCGTCTGCGATTGCCCAGCGCCGTGCGCGTGTCCGTCGCCGACCAGCCGCGCGAATTCAACGCCCGCGCCAGCACCCACGCACGCCCACGCCGCGCCAGCCTGCGCCCAACCACGGCGCTGCATTGTCCACCGCAACCAGCACCAAACCAACGCCACGCCGCCTAGCGCCGCTCCACCGCACGTGCACGCGGTTGAACCACAGCGCCGTGGTT
>JABXJS010000164.1 GCA_013538855.1 Herpetosiphonaceae bacterium | reverse complement strand
GCTGATCGTGCCCGTCGCCATCGAGCAGGGCCTCAAGTTCGCCATCCGTGAAGGTGGCCGCACCGTCGGCGCCGGCATCGTGACCAAGATCGACGAGTAAGATTCATACATAACTTGCAAGCGAATGGGGGCAGCTTCTGCCTCTATTCGCTTGCGCCCAACTTTAGAGGACCAGGTCAATGGCCAAGAAAGAAAATCGGATCGTGATCACGCTTGCGTGCACCGAGTGCAAAGAGCGCAACTACACGACCCAGAAAAACCGCAAAAACGACCAGGCGCGGCTTGAGCTGCAAAAGTACTGCCCGCGCTGCCGGGAGCACCGCCTGCATCGTGAGACCAAATAAGTAACGTCGGATTGTTCTACAACATAGGAGGCCAGGGTGGCCGTGGCAAGTAAAGATCGTAACCAGAGTGGAATTGGTCAGTTCTTCCGCGAAGCTGCGTCGGAGATGCGCAATGTCGTGTGGCCCAGCCGCGAAGAAACCCAGCGCCTGACGTTGGCCGTCGTCGTGATCTCGCTGTCGATTGGTGCATTCCTCGGTTTGTTCGATTTGCTGTTTTCGCAAATCGTTCGCTTTATCCAGTAATCGCCTCCCTAAGAGGAGCATTATGGCTGATAACGAAACCAAAAAATCAGAGCAGCCTGACGACGTCCATTGGTATGTCATTCACACTTACTCAGGCTACGAGAATAAGGTCAAGCAGAATCTTGAGCATCGCATTGAATCAATGGATATGCGAAGCGAGATCTTCCACGTGGTGGTTCCCACCGAAGAAGAGATCGAGATCAAGAATGGACAGCGCCGCACAGTTCAAAAAAAGGTCTTTCCTGGCTATGTACTTGTGCAGATGCGGCTTACCGATGACTCGTGGTATGTGGTGCGCAACACACCTGGCGTTACCAGCTTCGTAGGTATGGGCACCAAGCCCACACCGCTGGCCGAAGACGAGGTTAAAACCATCTTGAAGCAGATGGAGGAAGAAGCACCTCGCGTTAAGGTCAACTACGAAATTGGACAGACAGTCAAGATCACCGATGGGCCGTTCACCGACTTCGAAGGTGTCGTCGATGGCATCGATGAAGAGCGTGGACGGGTGCGCGTCTTGGTATCCTTCTTCGGACGCGAAGCCCCGGTCGAACTAGACTTCTTGCAGGTTGTCCGGTTAGTTGACTAAAATAGCGTAATTTTGTTTTAACCGTTTGCTGACTACGGTCAGCGGAGGAGTATTACTGTGGCTAAGAAAGTTACGGCAGTTGTTAAGCTACAGCTGCCGGCTGGAAAAGCAACGCCAGCCCCACCGGTCGGCCCTGCGCTAGGTGCTACCGGCATCAATATCATGGCGTTTGTGAAGGACTACAACGAGAAAACCGCCGCTCAGGTGGGGACAATCATTCCTGTTGAGATCACGGTTTATGGCGATCGCTCATTCACGTATATCCTGCGCACACCACCAGCCGCCGACCTACTGCGCAAGGCCGCTGGCGTGAGCAAAGGTACCGGCACCGCCGGCCGCAGCACCGCTGGCTCAATCACCCGCGACCAGCTGCGCCAGATCGCCGAAACGAAAATGCCTGACTTGAATGCGAACGATGTGGCCGCCGCCGAGAAAATTATCGCCGGCACCGCTCGCTCGATGGGCATCACAATCCAAGACTAAAGTGTTTTTCGTGGCAGAGATCCGGTCTCGCTACGACCACGAAGGAGTTTATCATGGCACAGCAACGCGGTAAAAAATATTTGGAAGCGGCCAAAAAGGTCGATCCTGATCGCTTGTATACGCCTGAAGAGGCGGCCCAACTTGTCAAGGATACGTCGTTCACCAATTTCGATGCAACGATTGAGGTGCACCTGCGCCTCGGTATCGATCCACGCCACGCCGACCAGACAGTGCGCAGCACGGCTTCACTACCCCACGGCACAGGTAAAACCGTTCGCGTGCTGGTGTTCGCTCAGGGCGACGCCGAGGCAGCTGCCCAGGGTGCCGGTGCCGATATCGTCGGCGGCGATGATCTGATTCAGCGCATCGAGAAAGAAAACTTTGTTGATTTTGATGTGGCTGTAGCGACACCTGATATGATGGGTAAAGTTGGTCGGCTGGGTCGTATCCTCGGTCGCCGTGGCTTGATGCCAAACCCCAAGAGCGGCACGGTTGTCCCACCGGGCGATCTGCCCCGCGCTATTCGTGAACTCAAGGCCGGTAAGGTCGAGTTCCGCAACGATAAGACGGGCTTGGTCCACGTCGCCATCGGCAAGGTCAGCTTCTCCGCCGATCAGATCCGCGATAATCTGGCGGTGCTCATGGACGCGATCAAAGCCGCAAAGCCCAGTGGCCAAAAAGGCGTCTATATCAAGAGCGCCACGATCACCAGCACCATGGGCCCCGGCATCGCGCTCGATGTCACCGCCGCCCAGAATATGGCGATGCCAAGCTAGTTTGACGATTTCGTAAAGATCACGTAGAATTATTCACAATTACATACTGATACCGAAGACAGCCGGCGCTCTGGCGAGCTTAATGGTCCAGCAAACGACCACCAGCCGAGGTGCATTGACCAACGATTATGTTGACTCTACCTCTGCACGCGCTGTCTTCGTGCAGAGGTTTTTTATTCTCCTACGAAAGGGGGTGAATTCGATGCCAACGGCAGCCAAAGAACAAGCTGTAGCCGAACTAACCGAGCGCATGAGCCGCATGCAGATGATGCTCGTCGCCGACTACCGCGGCCTCACAGTGAGTGAGTTGGCGGAACTGCGCAAGGCTGTACGTGACAAAGGCGGCGAGGTTATCGTTGCAAAAAATACGCTAACCCGCTTAGCTGTGCGCAACAGCGGCCACGAAGCTGTTGAACAGTTCCTCGAAGGCCCAACCCTGTTGACGTTCTCGTATGATGACATCCCCGGCGTTGCCAAAGCTGTCGACGACTACTTCAAAGCCGCTAAGAAAGATATCAAGGTCAAAGGCGGTATTCTCGGTACAAGCGTCATCCAAGGCAAAGACTTGGAGCAGATCGCCAAGATGCCAACTCGCACCGACAGCCTGGCCAAGATCTTGGGCGGCGTCCAGGCTCCAGCCAGCCGTATCGTCGGCGCGCTCAGCGGTGTGATGCGCAATATTGCTTACATCTTGAATGCTTACGCAGAAAAAGAAGGCGGAGCTTCCGCCTAAGTTATAAGGAGATCTACGAACATGGCGTCCGAAAAAGTTACCAACCTGTTGGAAGAGCTCAAGGGCCTGACCCTGGTCGAGGCCGCTGAGCTGGCGAAGGCGATGGAAGAAGAGTTCGGCGTCAGCGCCGCCGCTCCCGTCATGGCCATGGGCGCGATGCCTATGGGCGCTGCCGGTGGCGATGGCGCAGCCGCTGCCGCCGAGGAGCAGACGGAGTTCGACGTGATCTTGAAGGCCGTCGATGCCAGCAAGAAGATCGCCGTCATTAAGGCCGTCCGCGAGCTGACCAGCCTCGGCCTCAAAGAGGCCAAAGACCTGGTCGAGGGCGCGCCCAAGCCGGTCAAAGAGGGCGTCTCCAAGGAAGAGGCCGATGCCGCCAAGGCCAAGCTCGTCGAGGCCGGTGCCGAGGTCGACGTCAAGTAGGCCCGCCACTCCAACCCCCAAAGTACCCACACAATCGCGTGTGGGTACTTTTTTTGTGCCCTGTACCACCACGCAGCCCACAATCACTATCGCGAACATGCTCTACAATAGAGCAGCAGCGCTTAACTGTGGAGAAAGGACCTACCTATGGCCGACGCTACGCTGATGTTTGCCCAACAGGTGTTAGCCCAGCAGCCATTTAGCCGCTGGCTCAACGCCAGTATCACGGCCTTTGCACCAGGCATGGCTACACTCACCCTGCCAGTCACGCCCGATCTGCTGCAACAGCACGGCTTCATCCACGGTGGCGTCATCAGCTATGCCGCCGATAATGTCCTTACCTTCGCCGCCGGCACGGTTCTCGGCCCACACATTGTTACCGCCGAATACAAAATTAACTATGTTCGTCCGGCTCAAGGTACGCTGCTAACAGCTCGCGCAACAGTCGTCGCCAGCGGTCAGCGCCAAGCTGTATGCCGCGCCGATGTGTTCGTGACCAGTAGTGCGCAAGAGCTGCTTGTCGCCGTCGCTCAAGGCACCATTATGCGCATGCAGTCCGCAGGACAGCCGGACGATCCGAGCACCGTCTAGCCCATCTATCTTCTCTGTGCCCGCTGCTTAAGCTATTGATATGCGTTGGTCACAACTGCGATCAGCTGCTGTCAAGCTGATCCCGTGGCGTAGTTTGGCTGGGAGGAACATCAATGGACTACCTTGTGATCGGCGGTCTTACTCGCGATCTCCAGTCGAATGGCGCGACACTGCCTGGCGGCACCAGCTGGTACGCCGCCCACGCCGTCGCCGCTTGGGGCGGTCAGGTCGGCTTAGCCACGGTCATCGACACAAGCTATGCAATCCGCCTGCCAGCAGCAGCAGCCCTGCTGCGCCTGCCCACGCCAGCTACCGCAACCTTCATCAACCGCTATCACGGTGATGAGCGCCAGCAGCTCGTTACCGCCGCGCCTGCTCCGCTCGATCTGGCCAGCATCCCGCCACGCTGGCGCACGACACCGCTTGTTCATATTGCGCCACTCCTCGATGAGCTGCCTGACGCCCCGTGGCGCACCATCTTTCCCCACGCCCTGATCGGCCTCACCCCGCAAGGTTGGCTGCGCACCTGGGACGCTGGCGGACGCATCCATCCACGCCCATGGCAGCCAAGCCCAGACCTGCTCGCCAATGTTGATGTCGTCGTCCTCAGCACCGAGGATATTGGCGCTACACCCGCGACCACTGTCGCCGCATGGAGCCAGCATGGCCCGATCGTCGCCCTCACACGCGGCAGCCAAGGTGTGACCATCTGGCACGCCAACCAGCGCTTGGATGTCGCCGCCTACCCCGCCCGCCCAGTCGATCCAACTGGTGCTGGCGATGTCTGGGCAGCGGCATTTTTGTGGCACTACCAGCAGCAGCGCACACTCGCTGCCGCCGCTCGCTGGGCCTGCGCCGCCGCCGCCTGCGCCATCGAAGGCCCTGGTGTTGATACAATGCCGACACCAGCGGCTGTTGCCGCCCGCATGCGTATGTAGTAAGAAGGAGAACCTATGCACATCTTACGCACTCCCGAAGAGCGCTTCGCCCACGTGCCCGATTTTGATTTTCCCGGCCACGTCACTGAGGTCGATCAGCTGCGCATCTACGCTGTCGATGCTGGCGAGCGCAGCGCCGCGCCCGTCCTCTTGCTGCACGGCGAGCCAACGTGGTCGTTCTTGTACCGCAAGATGATCCCCATCATCACCGACGCTGGCTATCGCGCCATTGCGCCTGACCTCGTCGGCTTCGGGCGCTCCGATAAGCCTGCCGAGCAGGCCGACTATACCTATCAGCGCCACGTCGAGTGGATGCAGCAGTGGCTCGTCGCCAATCAGCTGGAGCACATCACCCTCGTCTGCCAAGACTGGGGGTCGCTGATTGGCCTGCGGCTGGCCGCTGCGCTGCCCGAGCGCTTCGAGCGCATCGTCTTGAGTAATGGCGGTCTGCCCACCGGCGATCGCCCCATGGGCGCGGCGTTTCAGCGCTGGCTCGATCTATCGCAAACCATGCCCGAGCTGCCAATTGGCGCGATTGTGCGCGGCGGCTGCGTTCAGCCACTCGATGAAGCAGCCCAGGCCGCCTACGATGCGCCCTTCCCCGATGAACGCTTCAAGGCTGGCGCACGGGTCTTCCCACGCCTCGTGCCCAATCACCCCGATGACCCCGCCGCCGCCGCCAATCGCGCCGCTTGGGAGGTGCTGCGCCGCTGGGAAAAGCCGTTCCTGACCGCCTTCAGCGATGGCGATCCAATCACCGCCGGCGGCGATACGCTCTTCCAGCGCCTCGTGCCTGGGGCCAAAGGCCAGCCGCACACAACCATCACCGGCGGCGGCCACTTCGTTCAGGAAGATCGCGGCCCGGAGTTTGCCCAGATTGTGGTCAACTTTATTCGTCAGACTGAAGGAGCTTCTGCATGAGCGCCCTCGAACTTCGTATGCGCGCGGTCGGCCCATGGCCCATGAACACCTACGTCCTCGTCTGCCCGGCCACGCGCTCCAGCATCCTCTTCGATCCTGGTGCCGACCCGGAAACACTCCACACGCTGCTTGCGGATACACAGCCCATCGCCATCGCCCTCACCCACACGCACGCTGATCACATCGGCGCGCTCAATGAGATGCTGGACGACCTGCACGTGCCTCTATTGGCGCATCCCGGGCCGCACGTGAACGATCTACAGCTGCCCACCACGCGCATCCTGCACGCTGGCGATCATATCCACCTCGGCCAGCATCAGCTACGGGTCTACGCGACGCCAGGCCACACCCAAGATATGCTCTGCTTCGCCATTGAGCACGATCAGCGGGTGATCGTTGGCGATACGATCTTCGCCGGCGGCCCTGGCCGCACCTGGTCAGCCGCCGACTTTCAGACCACCCTCGCCACCCTGCGCAATGTCATTCTGGCTTGGCCCGATGCGACCACCTGCTACCCCGGCCACGGCCCAGCCTTCACCATCGGCGAGAAACGCGCCCAGATCGAGGCATTCCTCGCCCGCGATCACGGCGATTTTTATGGCGATGCAACGTGGGAGCAGTCAGCATGATCGTTTGTTGAAATAAACCACCGTGGTTAAGCCCACGCAGGCAGCGGCACGCAGCAGGCCCGTGTCGCGCCCGCGCTCAAAACGCACGGCCAAGGTGGTTCACCTAGCACCGCGGTGCGATGCCAAGAGCAGTGGGCTAGCTTGGCGTGTCGCGCAGCATCAGACGCGCCATCAGGCGCTCGCTGAGCCGTGGCAGCAACATACCAAACACTGCGGCCAGCCGATTGTTCCAGCCAGGAATCAGGATGCGCTGACGGCGCTGAACCGCACGAAAAATCGCTGCCGCAAGGTCGTCTGGCGGCATGCGGCGGTGTTCGCGGCGGTTATCGGGGCTGTAGCGCCGCGCATGGTCCGTGCGCGTGGGACCAGGATAGACGGTCAGCACGTGCAGCGCGGGCGCGGCAACCGCCACGCTGCGGGCAAAAGCGGCTAGCCCACTTTTGGTCGCGGCGTAGGCGCTGGCCCCAGGGTAGCCAGTGAAGTGACTGAGGGAGGAGATAAAGACGAGCGCGGCATCGGCGGCCAGCCGACGCTCACCAAGCAGCTGCGCCGTCAGTGTCAGCGGCGCAGTAAGATTGATATCGAGCACAGCCTGCTGCGGAGCCAGCGCCAGCCGCCCAAAACGTCCAACAGCGCTAATGCCCGCGTTGTTGATCAACACATCAATCGGCGGCAACAGCGCCAACTGCCGCATGAGCGCCCGCCGCTGCTCAGCCTGGGCGAGATCGACAACAAACGGGTGCAGCGGCACGCCAAGGGCCTGCACCGCACGCTGCGTCGCCGTGAGGGCCAGCGCATCGACATCAACACCAACGATCGTCCAGCCTGCCTGCGCCCAGCGCAGCGCCATAGCTCGGCCGATCCCAGCCGCCGCACCAGTGATCACACAAATCTTTGCCATCGTCGCAGCATCCACTCAATGCCAGCGCCCAGCCACGACCCGCTCCAGGCCAGTAGCCGCGCCCGCCAGCCGATTGTCAGCACAAAGCGCTGTGAGCGCAGCGCATCCACAATCTGCGCCGCCACTGCTTCGGCAGCAGGAAAGCGCATCCAATCCACCTGTGAGCGCGGCATGCCAACTTTGGCGTGCATGCCGGTGCGCGTTGCGCCAATGCGCACAACCTGCACCAGAACACGCGGCTGAAGCTCCAGCCGCACGCTGCGCGCCCACGCCTCCAGCGCCGCCTTGCTAGCCCCATAGCTTGCATAGAGCGGCGCTGGCAGCTGGCTAGCCACCGACGAAATAAGCACAACGCGACCGTGTGCAGCCGCCACAAACGGCAGCAAGGCATCTGTGAGCACGAGCGGAGCCGCCAGATTAATCTGCAGTAGCTGCTCGATCTCCGCAGGAGATTGCTGTGCCAGCGGCCCGTACCAGCCAACCGCCGCATTATGCATGAGCAGATCAAGCTGATTGATCGAGTGCGCTGTCAGCCACGTGCGCAGCGTCTGCGCCGCCTGCTGCGGATCGGCCAGATCAGCCTGGCAGTAGGTCGCTGCACTGAAGAGCGGATCAGCGAGCATGGCCAGCGGCCGCCGACCGAGCAGCACAAGGCGCGCGTGACCAGCATACTGGCGGGCAAGCGCAAGGCCGAGACCATCGGTTGCGCCCGTAATCAAAACAACAGGCAGAGATCGCATAGCGCAGATTGTACCTGATCTTGCTTAACCAGTACAATGGGAGCATCGCCAGCCCAGCCACATCAAGCAGTTGTTTTTGGAGGAAGTATGACAAACCCTCAAGCGCTCCAGGTCTGGTCGCCTGGGCGCGTAAATCTCATCGGCGAGCACACCGACTACAACGATGGCTGGGTGCTGCCATGCGCGATCGAGCGCGGAACACGGATCACCGCACGTCCGCGCCAAGATACTCAGCTGCGCAGCACCGCTAAGCGCATCGACCAAGCCCAAGATGTCATTGATCTAGCCAGCCTGGAGCACGGACGAGACAGCCACTGGCGCGGCTACGTTCGCGGCAGCGCCTGGGCGCTCCAAGCCCAAGGCATCGCCATCACTGGTGCCGAGCTAGAGATCGACGGCGACCTGCCGCTTGGCGGCGGCCTCAGCTCGTCGGCGTCGCTCGAGGTCGGTGTGATCTTGGCGCTGCTGGCGCTCAATCAGCGCTCACTCAGCGCGACAGAGGTTGCGCTGCTCGCGCAGAAGGCCGAGCGCGAGTACGTTGGCGTTAACTGCGGCATTATGGATCAGCTAGCGGTCGCCGCAGGCGTGGCGCAGCATGCGCTGCTGATCGACTGCCGCAGCCTGCATATCGAGCCAGCGCCGATTCCAGCAGGCGTCAGCATCATCATTGTGGATAGCGGTGTGCCACGCACCCTGGCGGACTCGGCCTACAACCAGCGCCGCGCCGAGTGCGAAGCCGCCGTTGCCGCCCTGCACACGCTTGACCCAACGATCAAAGCGCTGCGCGATGTTAATAGCGCCCAGCTTCAGCAGGCGGCGGACAGCGGGCTGCTCAGCGGAGTCGTGCTTCAGCGCGCCCGCCACGTCATCAGTGAAAACGAGCGCACTCTGGCAGCCGTCAGCGCCCTGCGCAGCGGCGATTTGTCCCGTGTCGGCCAGCTGATGAACGCGTCACACGCAAGCCTGCGCGATGACTACGCCGTGAGCAGCCCAGCGCTCGACACACTGAGCGAGTTGCTGCGCACGCAGCCTGGCGTGTTCGGCGCGCGCCTGACCGGAGCCGGCTTTGGTGGCTGCTGCATCGCGCTAGCCGCCGAGAGCGCCGTCGAGGCTGTGAGCGCCTACATCGGGCCAGCCTACCACGCTGCAACTGGCAACACGTGCAGCGTCATTGTGACGCAGGCGGCGGCAGGCGCGCATGTGCTGCAGGAGGATGTATGAGCAACGAGCTATTCCAGCATCCGCACCGTCGCTACAATCCGCTTACCGGCGAGTGGCTGCTGGTCTCACCCCATCGCACCGCCCGGCCATGGCAGGGGCAGCAAGAGCGGCCAGCACCAGAGCAGCGGCCCACACATGACCCAAGCTGCTACCTGTGCCCAGGTGTGACCCGCGCCAACGGAGCCGTTAATCCCGATTACAGCAGCACCTACGTCTTCACCAACGACTTCGCCGCGCTCTACCCCAACACGCCCGACAATACCTACAGCCATGGGCTGCTCCAGGCGCAGAGCGAGCAAGGCACCTGTCGCGTGATCTGCTTCGCACCACGCCATGACTTGACGTTAGCCGAGATGGAGGTTGGCGCGATTGAGCATGTGGTCGTGTGCTGGACAGAGCAGCTGCGCGATTTAGGCGGACGCGCAGACATCAACTACGTTGAAATTTTTGAAAATCGCGGCGCGGCGATGGGCGCAAGCAATCCACACCCGCATGGGCAGATCTGGGCGAACGCGACTGTGCCAACGCTGGTGGCGCAGGAGCTGCACCAGCAGCGTATGTACTGGGAGCAGCATGGCCAACCGCTGCTCAGCGACTATCTGCAGACCGAGCTAGCACAGCAAGAGCGGCTTGTGGTTGTCAACGAAGATTGGGTTGCGCTCGTGCCATTCTGGGCGGTCTGGCCATTTGAAACCCTGGTGCTGCCCCGCCGACAGGTTCAGTCGCTTGATCAGCTGCGAGCGCGTGAGCGACGCACCTTAGCCGAGTGTCTGCAAGCGCTGCTCATCCGCTACGACAATCTTTTTACAACCTCGTTCCCCTACACCATGGGCTGGCACAACGCGCCCACCGATGACGGCGACTATAGCTACCATACGCTGCATGCGCACTTCTATCCGCCGCTGCTGCGCTCAGCGACCGTGCGCAAGTTTATGGTTGGCTACGAGATGCTGGCGCAGGCCCAGCGCGACATTACCGCCGAGGCCGCCGCAGAGCGCCTGCGCTCGCTGCCAGCGGAGCACTGGAAAACCACGCAGGCATAAAGAGCACAAAAAAAGCCCGCCACAGCTATCAAGCCGTGGCGGGCTTTACGTTGAGCTACTTACTGCACGCTGACATCATCGACAAAGAACGAGGTGGTCAACGAAGAGTCGTTGGTGCCCTCGAAGCTGATGCGCACCGTCTGGCCAGCGTAGGCCGACAGGCTCAGCGAGTCGCTGACCCACGTGTTCTTGGTTGAGGCGTTGCTGTAGGTGCGCAGCGTGCCCAGCAGCGAGCCGCCGGAGCTATAGACGCGCACGCGGAAGTAGTCGTAGGCCGTCGAGCCGCTCTCTTGCGTGCTGATGTACACATAGTACTTCAGTGCTGCACCCGAGGGCACGGTGATCGTCTGGCCGATCGAGTCGCTGCCATTGTTGTAGCCAGCGAGCCAAGCGCTGTAGGAGCCAGAGCGTGGGCGCTGGGTCGCAATCAGGCCATAGCCACCGCTGGAGGACTGGAGCCACGGGCTGGAGCCACTCTCGAAGCCACCGTTCTGCAGACCGCTGGGCGGCGGCGGCGGCGGTGGCGTGGAGCCAACATAGCCGTTGATCCACGAGACGAAGCGTGACACGCGCGAGTAGACGCCATAGTAGTTGGCGCGAGCGCAGCCATTGCCGAAGCTCACAACACCAGCAAGCTTCCAGCTCGAGCCGTTGGCAACTGCCAGTGGTCCACCGCTATCGCCCTGGCACGAGTCCTTACCGCCGGAAGCATAGCCAGCGCAAAGCATGTTAGCGGTAATCTCGCCACCATAGGACGACGAGCTGTTGCAGGTCGTGTTTGAAACGATCGGCACCGCGACTTCGCGCAGCACGCTAGAGGACGAGCCGCCCTCGGAGGTTGCGCCCCAGCCGGTGACCGTCGCCATAACGCCAGGCGCGACAAGGCTATCGTCGGCAGGCGAGGTGACCAGCGGGATGGTCTGGACGCGCGAGTTGAGCGTCACAGCGCTGCTTAATTTCATCAGCGCCACATCGTTGTCGCTGGTGCTGGAGTTGTAGGAAGGATGCACGATGATCTGCGAGACGCTGCGGGTTTGCTCTGTACCTTCGTTGGAGTAGGCATTGTGATCGCCCAACGTGATAGTGAAGCTTGACGCCGACTTGCCATACACACAGTGCGCAGCGGTCAGCACCCATTGGGTTGCGATCAGCGAGCCGCCACAGTAGATGGTGTAGCCACTGGGCGTGACGCGCGCTTGCCATGGGTATTCGCCTGGGGTTGCTTCAGTGCCACCAACAATGTTAAGGCCAGGAGAGTTGCTGTCGCGCGTATCGGCGTTGGGCAGCTTGTCAGGGATTTCCTTGACATCTGTTACTGGTGCAATATCGCCGATATCTTCACCGCCACCAGACTTCTGGGCGGTTGATTTTTGCGCAAAGGCGTTGGTTGAAACAAACAGGCAAAGAAGAAGAACCAAAAGAGTTTTGAGGGTACCGCTGCGGAGGGGCCGACGAAGTCCACCAATCATAGTTGTTCAATCTCCTAATTGAAAACAGTCGACTATCGAACGTGTGACCGATTGGAGTTACGTGGCGAACAGATGAAAGGTTATGTGAGGAAAGTGTATGTTGGGTAAGCGAAGGTACACCGATAAGCGTCGTTGCGTGCGGGCCTCCTTTCGAACCAAGTTTTGCATTGGGTAGACAATCTGATGGTGGTTTTGAGGAGTGTTTATCTTGAATAGATCCATTGATCAATCTGTGAGTGAGGATTGTGGATTGATCAGCGTTAAGGAGCTGCGATAAATCTTAAAACCACCTTAATGATTGCGAGGGTGAGTATACACCAACATCTGGTCTATGTCAACTGCGCCCGAATGTACTATGGATTCTGGAACGGTTATGTGGTAATTGAGTGGAATATTGTGCCGCTGATGCGCCGAGAGCGCCAAGCATTTTGACAAAAGCAGAGGGGCTGAGTATAATACAGGCGCATTAATTCACGCCGATGTAGCTCAGTTGGCAGAGCAGCTGTTTCGTAAACAGCAGGTCACGAGTTCAAGTCTCGTCATCGGCTCCACACCAAAACCGCTCACACCCGAGCGGTTTTTTGCTGAATAAAAACGGCTCGGGCAAGCAAGCACCGAGCCGTTTTTGTACACACGCTAGGGCAGCTCTGGACGCGGCAAGCCCTCCATCTCGGCATAATCGTAGACGATCTGGCGGAGATGATCGAGGCTGTTGATGATAAAGTACTTCTCGTGGTAGCCGTAGGGTGCGGAGGGCGTTGCCGCCGCCACACGGATGTCGAACTCTAGCTTCGGCGTCTCGGGCTTAAGCGCGTGCTGCATCTCGCCAATCGAAGAGAGCAGGCCAGCACCAAATACGCGCAGATCACCATTCTCGCGAATGAGGCCAAACTCAGTGGTGTGCCACCACAGGCGCGCAATGTCAAGCTGCTGACGCTCATCCACGGCCGAGAGGTAGAGCGGCCCAAACAGCTGGGCAATATCGGCAAACTCTGGATCGGTAAAAAATGCCAGGTGGCCAAAATACTCGTGGAACAAGTCGGGCAGTGGCGTGAACTCTAGCTCGTGTGGGCGGCGGATATAGTTGGTGACCGGAAAGCGGCGCTCGGCGATGTGCTCGAACCACTCGGTTGGGCCAAGGTACTCGTTTTGAGCATCACCGAGGGTCCAGTTGGTCAGCTTGTAGATATGCTCGCTCACCACCGCCGGATCGGGGAGGCGCTCCGTGTCGAGAGCTAACTTTTCGATACCTTCGAGAAACAGGGTGCATGCACACTGATGGGCGAGTGGCAGCTGGCGCTTCCACAAGGCCGCCCATGTCTGATGATCTTCCTCGCTGTAGCTAGGACGTTCCAGCGAAACCGACGGTGTCGTCATTGATATCACTCCTTAACACTTGGATAGACGGCACCCCCGCGACCATTTTTGATTGGGCACATGGAACAACCGAGGGTGGCATCGTCGCCTATTATAGTTGTAGGCGTATTATACCAGAAAAGCTTATCGTTCTGTCAACCTATCCACGACGCTAAAGCATTTATGTAAATTTATCTACTCCGCGAGCGCCTTGCGCTCTAACACCATGGTTCTTGCTAAGGATAGTGTGCCTATGATCATCGTGAATAGCCTTACTTTTTTGGCTGGCCTATGGGTCGTTTTAGCGACACTGCTGTCGGCAGTCCGCAGCTTTATTTTGCCCCATGGAGCCAATGTCTTGCTCGCCCGGCTGGTGCCATGGCTTGTGTACAAGTGCTTTGCGCTGCCGCTGCGCTGGGCCGAAACCTATCGCGACCGCGATCGCATTATGGCGCTCTATGCCCCGATCAGCCTGCTGATGATGCCGATCGCCTGGATGACCTTGGTGACATTCGGCTTCATGGCCATGTTCTGGGCCATCGGCGTGCGGCCGCTGTCGGCAGCATTTTTGCTCAGCGGATCATCGCTGCTCACGCTTGGCTTTGCCCCTGTGAATAGCCTGCCGCAGACGATTCTGGCCTTTGCCGAGGCCACACTCGGGCTGGGCCTGCTGGCACTGCTGATCGCGTACCTGCCAACCATCTACGGCGCATTTAGCCGCCGTGAGGTGCTGGTCGCCCAGCTTGATGTGCGCGCAGGCACGCCGCCATCAGCGATCGAGATGATCGAGCGCTTTCATCGTCTCCAGCGCTTGGATCACCTCGGCGATCTGTGGCCAGTGTGGGAAAATTGGTTTGGCGAGCTTGAGGAGAGCCACACATCGTTTGCTGCGCTGGTCTACTTTCGCTCGCCCCGGCCAGAAACATCGTGGATTACAGCGGCCGGCACCATCCTCGACTGCGCCGCCTTGTGCGCCTCTGTGCTCGATATCCCCCACGATGTAAATGCCGACTTGTGCATTCGCGCTGGCTACTTGTCACTGCGCAATATCATCAGCTTTTTTAACATCCCCTTCAACCCCGACCCAGATATTGGCGACCCGATCAGCGTCACCCGCGCCGAGTTCGACGCCGCCTGCGAGCATCTGATCGAGCAGGGCATTCCCATCAAGCCAGATCGCGAACAAGCCTGGCTCGACTGGTACGGCTGGCGCGTGAACTATGATGATGTCCTGGTCAAGCTCGCTCGCATCGCCGATGCGCCACCAGCTATGTGGACTGGCGACCGACGCCCGCCGTTAGGACCACCAGCAATCAAAGCGTTTCAGCTACGTTGACAGAGCGCGATACTGCGGTATAATACACAAACGGTCGTGCTAGATGGGGAGCTTGTGATACCCTGTAAGCCAGCACTCACATACTGGCATTGAATTCCCCGTCTGAGGCATGGTTCTGTGGGACTGCCGCCATTATACCGGCGTTTACGGTTCGGGTCCCGTGCGGCGCATATCGGTGAACCCCGCCAGGGCCGAGAGGCAGCAACGGTAAGTCGGTCACTGCGGGTGTCACGGGGTTGCCTGGACCCAGCCGGAGATGGTTGGTAAGCCGGAGTACTATTGTCGAAGCGGGGTGCACGACCTGCACTTTTCTAACGTCAGCAGTTTGCTGGCGTTTTTTCATGCCTCAATACGCCTACAGCGCGTAAACGGTGAGCGGCATAGCCACCTGCACGACAAGGCCGCCATCAACACCCTCGAAAATATCAAGGTAGCCGTTGATCTCCTGCACACGATAGCGCAGCGTGCGCAAACCATGGCAGCCAGGGCGCTCGAGCGCGCCTGCGCTAAGACCAACGCCGTCATCGCGCACGGTTAGCACCAGCTGCTCGTCATCGCCGCGCAGATCCACCTCAACAAAGGTCGCCTTGGCATGGCGCTCGATATTGGAGAGCGTCTCCTCAAGCGCCCGCAGCAGAATCCCTTGTACGATCGGTGGCAGCGTGCGCGTTGGCAGCACAAGCGTAAAATCAACCTGAATCGCTGTGCGCTCCTGCCACTGACGCATCAGCGTTTGAATACGGCCAACCACCGTGATCGGCAGCGGCCGCTCTGGCTCCAGCCGCGCGAGCAGATCGCGCAGGGTCGAGCTGCTGTCTGTGGCCCAGCGCTGAATCTGTGGGTCAACGGTGGCGCGCTCAATTTGATGGACGGTCTGCTGAACAAGCTGAAGCTGCTGCAGGACACTGCGCTCCAGCTGTGCAGGCTGCTGGTGACGCTGGTTGGCAACCAGCAGGGCCAGCAGCAGCGGCACACCAAGCAGCATTGTAGCCCACCACGCGACATCGGCAGCGCTCAGGCCGCCAACCAGCGTGAGCACCGGCACGCTCACATACCAGAGGCTGAGCAGCAGCAGGGCGCGCTTCGGCGCACGCAGTAAGCACCATGTTAGCACCAGCAATGTATCGAAAACCCACGGGCTACGCCAACCGCCAGTGATCAGCGGCAGCACCAGCGCTAAGCCAATATCTAGCCCTAGCCCCAGACCGCCAGGCAGTGGCCACCAGCCGCGCCGCCGCCCCATATGCGTGAGGATAAACAGCAGCATTGCGACAACAGTAACCGGCCAGACCGACGGCGAGTACACCGCCGTCCAAATAATCAGCAGCACAAAGACGCCAGCACGCAACAGCATCAGTGCTCCAATCTGGATAGGTGACCTAGATTGTGGCGTAAAGGCTTCACTAGTTACTCGTGTGTGGTTGAAAAGGTGGGGCATCTACGGAGTAGTTTAGCAGAAAGCGTACCGGGCGACAAGCAATTTGCAATTTTCAAAAAGTATGCTATAATCCTCTCCGTCGTCGCAAGGAAATAAGCGATGCGGGAATAGCTCAGTTGGTAGAGCGTCTCCTTGCCAAGGAGAAGGTCGCGAGTTCGAGTCTCGTTTCCCGCTCCACACGCCACCCTTCTAGGGTGGCTTTTTGTTGCCTTCACCACCGGCCACAGCCAGCGCCGCGTTGCACGCGCTCACCACACGGGATTAATCCACATACACCGCGCCAGCATCCGCCGCCTGCACAGGCGCGGTTCGCGCTGCATGGTAAGCACACAGCCAGCGCACGACGATCTGCTCTGCCACGGCCAACAGCGCTGTTGTTGTGATGGTCTGCGCCGTGGTTAGGCCAGCGCTGTAGCGCACCCGGCAACGCCGCTGCTGGCCCGCCCGTCCTTTCCCTCGTCACTCCCCGGCCTAGCCCCAGCACCAGCGTGCGACGGCGTGAGCAGCAGGCGAACGTGTGATGGTCTGCGCCGTGGTTAAGCCAGCGCTGGCGCGCACCCGGCAACGCCGCTGCTGGCCCGCCCGTCCTTTCCCTCGTCACTCCTCGGTCTAACCCCAGCACCAGCGTGCGACGGCGTGAGCAGCAGGCGAACGGCGGCACAGCAGCGAGCTTAACTCGAGCGCAGATCATCACGGGGCGGGCCAGCACAGCGGCGGCTGGTGCTCAGGGCGGCGGCGACCACCACGTACGCGCGCATAGACCGGCGAGCTGGCACAGCTGCGGATTTTGCAGCACTGCTGGCGCTCAACCAGCAACCATCCATTCTTTAAATGTATGCTAGGGCGCGTGTCCACGAACCAGTGTCGCGCACAGCGCACGTGCAACCAGCCGCGCCAGACCCACGTGGGCAAACGTCCAGCAGCACAAAAAAACACCTGAGCGCGCAGCTCAGGCGTTGGGCGCGCAGGGGCACGCTAGGCGCGGCTATCCCAGGTGACATCAGCGACGCCGCGCTGGTGGTTCTCGAAGCGCGCCATGACGAAGAGAGCATCGGAGAGTCGATTGAGATAGCGCACGACAAATGCGCCGACTGGCTCGTGGCGGCTGAGCGCAACCGCCTCGCGCTCGGCGCGGCGACAAATTGTCCGCGCCATATGCAGCTGGGCTGCGCCGCCGGAGCCGCCAGGCAAAATAAAGTTTTCCAGCGGGCCAACAATCGGCGACAGCTCGTCCATCAGGGCTTCCAGGGCATCGACATGGCGGGCCTCGATCTGCGGAACAGCAAACTTCTGCTTATCCTCCTCGAGGATACAGAGATCGGAGCCGAGGTGAAACAGCTCATTTTGAATCCGCTTGAGCGCCGTCTCCAGCTGTGGCACCAGCCCAGCGGCCAAGGCGACGCCGATGGCGGAGTTCAGCTCATCGACCGTGCCATAGACACTGACGCGCAGTGATTCTTTGGGGACGCGCTGGCCGCCGCCGAGGCCGGTCATGCCATCATCGCCAGTGCGAGTATAAACCTTGGTGATCCGCGGCATTCTATGTGCTCCTTTTGATCGTTGATCAGCTAATCATCGTGCGCTGTATTGTAATCGGTCGGCGGCATAACACAAATACGCCGTTCGAGCGTTGGCGACAGCGGATGCTCGGGAAACTGCACCAGGGCCTTGGGGTTGAGCAGCAGCGTCAATGCTGGCTGCGCCAGCCACAGATCGTCGCGGATCAGGCGGCCGACAGCGCTCAAGTAGCGATGCTGGCCCATGCGCAGCAGCTCCTGAAACGGCGTCAGCCATGCACTTGCAGGCGCCACCGGCTGCGTGTGATCGACGACTAAGATCAACGTTGGCGGCCCGGCGTGCGGCAGCTGGCTATAGCCACCGCGCAGCGCGCGCCACAGCCGCTCGCGCCATGAGCGCAGCGCCAGATCACGCTCGCCGGGCCATGGATCGCTGAGCACCTGAATCTGGAGATGGGCGAGACCGGGGACAGGCACGCACTGGAGCGCCCGCAGGTACACGCCTGACGGATGCGTATAGGCTGGCGGCGGAAAAGCGCCGGCGAGCAACTGCTGTGTCGCACCGACGATATAGCGGCGCAGCTCGCGCTGGCTGACGCCGCCGCCAGGATTGTGGGCGATCTCCACGGTTAGGCGTGCGGACACATGAATGGAGGCTGCGATCGCATCAAGGAGCGCCAGCATTGTCTGGGCGATAATCGCGCCCTCGGCGGGTAGGAGCGACTTCACCTCCAGCCACAAGCTCAGCGGATGCGAGTGAATGAGCAGCTCGCCGACGCGACCGCTTGCGCCAGGGGGATTAAACGTTAAGTGATAGCCAGCCGTCTCGAGCCACCAAGCAATTGCCAGCTCATCGAGAATCGAGAGCACCACAGCATCGTCGCCAGCGCGGAGGCGACCGAAGGACTCAACATCGATCCAGCCGTGATATTGTGCGTGAGAGAGCACCGCATTGAGGTGGCGACGGTGGAGCAGACTGCGCTCGGCCGAGTCAGTTAAAAGATGATAGAGCAAGCTGCCAAAGCGCACCCGTTCAAGATCGGGATAGAGGTCGCTCAGCGTCAGTGGTGTTTTCATAATGCCATCTTAACACGAAAATAGTGCAACACTAGCGCAGCGTTAGAAAATGTGTTCCACAGGCGTAGATTCCTTGACGTGAACTTATAGGCAGCGTATGATCAATAGGCATACGACCGCACCATCTGAACCAAGTTTTCACTCAACCACCCATACACACCAGCAGTACATTCGCACCCACAGCAGATGGTCTAGATGGTCGGGGTCAGTTCTTGCGAACAGGAAGGGGCACGGATGGAATTCAAAGATTACTATCAAATACTAGGCGTCAGTAAAACTGCAACCGAGGCCGAGATTAAAAAGGCCTATCGGGCATTGGCGCGCAAGTATCACCCCGACCTCAATCCTGGCGATAGCGAGGCTGAAAAGAAATTCAAAGAGATTAATGAAGCATACGAAGTACTCTCCGATAAAGACAAGCGCGAGAAGTACGATCGCTTTGGCAGTGACTGGGGTCGTGCCCAAGCCAGCGGTGGCGGTTTCAACTGGTCGCAGTATAGCACTCGGCCAGGCGGCTATCAAACCAACGTCAACGTAGAAGATATCTTTGGCGCGGGCTACTCGGACTTTTTTGAGACGCTTTTTGGCGGCATGGGTGGGCAACGCACCGCCGGGGCCGGTCGCCGCCGCCAGCAGCGCGGTCAGAGTGTTGAGCACAACATCGACGTGACGCTAGGCGAAGTGCTGACCGGCACGCAGCGAACACTCCAGCTTGAGCAGGCCGAGACCTGCCCGACGTGCAACGGCACCGGCATCAGCGCTAACTCAATCTGCCCGACATGTAATGGCACCGGCATCAGCGGCTACACGACGCGCACAATCAACGTGCGCATCCCACCAGGGGTCGAGACAGGCTCACGGGTGCGCGTAGCCGGTGAAGGCGGGCCAGGCATCGCTGGCGGCCCGCGCGGCGACTTAATGCTGATTGTGAATGTGCTGCCAGACAGCCGCTATCAGCGTCAAGGTGTCGATCTAACCACAACAGTAGAAGTTGATGTATTCACACTGCTGCTCGGCGGCAGCTTGAAGGTGAGCTTGCTGGATGGCAAGACGCTCACAATGAAGATACCGGCTGAGACCCAGAACGGGCGCACATTCCGGCTGCGCAACCAAGGTCTGCCACAGCTGCGTGATCCAAAGCAGCGCGGCGACTTGTATGTGACAGTGCAGGCACTGTTGCCCAACAACCTGTCGGATGCACAACGCGAACTTGTCGTCGCTCTGCGAGATAGTGTTCAAGCGTAGGGCAGCATTAACTAATACACAAAGGTAGAACCAATGAAACTGGATCGGTTTACAGAAAAGGCTCAGGAGGCCTTCCAAACAGCTCAAGAGTTGATGCACGAGCAACATCACTCGCAGCTCGATGTTGAGCATATCTTTCTGGCCCTGCTGCGGCAGCCCGACGGCATCGCCGGCCGTGTTTTCACACGCTTGAGCATCAATACAGAGTCGATCGTGGCGCGCGTTGAGCGCGAGCTTGATAAGTCGCCCAAAGTCTATAACCAATTTTCGTATACGCCGCAGAGCGTCTATGTGACACCGCGCACGCAGCGGCTGGTCAAACGCGCCGAGGCCGAGGCCGAGCGTCTGCAGGATCAGTATGTCTCGACCGAGCACCTGCTGATCGCCATCGCCAGCGAGCGCGAGGGCGCTTCGGCGCGCATCATCGCCTCGTTTGGCGTAGACCCAGAGCGGCTGTACACAGCAGTGATGGAGATTCGTGGCGCACAGCGCGCCGATGATCCAGCCGCCGAGAGCCGCTACGAGGCGCTTGAGAAATACAGCACCGACCTCACCGAGCTGGCGCGCCAGGGCTTCCTTGACCCGGTGATCGGGCGCGAGGCCGAGATCAGCCGTGTGATTCGCGTGCTGTGTCGCCGCACAAAAAATAACCCGGTGCTGGTGGGCGAGACCGGCGTCGGCAAGACCGCGATTGTGGAAGGCTTGGCGCAGCGTATCGCCTCTGGCGACATCCCGGCTCCGTTGAGCGGCAAGCGCGTGCTGTCGCTGGACCTAGCGGGCATGGTCGCTGGCTCGAAGTTCCGCGGCGAATTCGAGGAGCGGCTGAAGGCCGTGATGGACGAAGTGCGCTCGGCGCACGGCAAGGTCATCCTGTTTATCGACGAGCTGCACACCGTGGTGGGCGCAGGCTCGGCGGCTGGCTCGATCGACGCCTCGAACATGCTCAAGCCAGCGCTGGCGCGCGGCGAGGTGCAGGCGGTTGGCGCGACGACCATCGACGAGTACCGCAAGCACATCGAGAAAGATGCCGCGCTCGAGCGACGCTTCTCGCCGGTGTACGTTGACGAGCCAGATGTAGAGATCAGCAAGCAAATGCTGCATGGTCTGCGCCGCCGCTACGAGGAGCACCACGGCCTGACGATCAGCGAAGAGGCCATCGATGCGGCGGTTATGCTCTCGCACCGCTACATCAATGATCGCTTCCTGCCCGACAAGGCCATCGACCTGATCGATGAAGCGGCGGCCAAGCTGCGCATTGAGATCTTCTCGATGCCCAAGCACCTGCGGGCGAAAGAGCAGCAGATCGCCGAGCTGCACCGCCAGGAAGAAGAGGCCGGCGTACAGCGCGACTACGAGCGCGCAGCCACGCTGAAGATCGAGGCGCTTGCGCTGGAAGACGAGTTCAAGGCCGAGCGCGACGAGTGGATGGCCACCAACGCCCTTGATGAGGTTGTCGATGCCGAGGACGTGGCGCAGATCGTGGCCAACTGGACGGGCATTCCCGTACAGCGCATGATCGAGACCGAGCGCGCACGCCTGGTGGAGATGGAGGCGCGCCTGCACGAGCGGGTGATTGGCCAAGATCAAGCGATCGAGGCCGTGTCGGATGCGATCCGGCGCGCTCGGGCTGGCCTGAAAGACCCACGCCGACCGATCGGCTCGTTTATTTTCGTGGGGCCGACCGGCGTTGGCAAGACCGAGCTAGCGAAGGCGCTGGCCGAGTTCCTCTTCGACAGCGACGAGGCCATGACGCGGGTTGATATGTCCGAGTATCAGGAGCGGCACACAGTGTCGCGGCTGGTTGGTGCCCCTCCCGGCTATGTCGGCTACGATGAGGGCGGCCAGCTGACCGAGGCAGTGCGCCGCCGACCGTACCAGGTGATCCTCTTCGATGAGATCGAGAAGGCGCACAACGAAGTCTTCAACACGCTGCTCCAGGTGCTGGATGATGGTCGCCTGACCGATGCCCAAGGGCGCACGGTTGACTTCCGCAACACGGTGATCATCATGACCTCGAATGTCGGCACCGATGAGATTCGGGCAGGATCGCTCGGGTTTATGCGCGACAACACCGTCGATGTCAAAGACGTGCGCAAGCGTGTCGATGATGCGCTGAAGCGCACATTCCGGCCGGAGTTCCTGAATCGTATCGACGACATCATTCTGTTCACGCCGCTGGATCAGAACGATCTCACCAAGATTGTCGATCTGCTGGTGGGCGAGGTTATCGGGCGGCTCAACGAGCAGCAGGTTCAGCTGACGCTCACGGCGGCGGCCAAGGAGCTGCTGGTCAAAGAGGGCTACAATCCCGTCTATGGTGCCCGGCCACTGCGCCGCACGGTTCAGCGCATGATCGAGACGCCGCTGTCGCGCGCCTTGCTGAAAGGCGAGTACCAGGCCGGCGACACGATTGAGGCTGACGCTGACCACGACACCATCGTCTTCAGCAAAAGCGAGCGGCTAGAGATTGGCACACCGAAGCCAAGCGAGCCACTTTCGGCCTAGCCGAGCATGCACCACATGGCTAAGGGGCGATCATCCGCGCGATGATCGCCCCTTTCTGTAGAGTATGGCATAATATGCAAATAGCTCTCCTTGCTCTCATCAAAGGATGTTGAATGAACGAACTTCTTGAAACGCTCAAAAGCAAGCTGGCCACGATCAGCGACCTCCAATCCGCGCTATGGATCCTGAGCTGGGATCAGCAGACCTATATGCCCGCAGGTGGCATCGAGACGCGCGCCGAACAAATGGCGACGCTCAGCCATCTCGCGCATGAGCTATCGACAGCGCCTGACCTAGGCGAGCTGTTAGAGAAGCTAAACGGCCAGCTTGACCCAGAGACCGACGATGGTGCGCTGGTGCGCATCGCCTACCGTGACTACCAGAACGACACAAAGCTGCCTGGCGATCTGGTGGCACGCGCTACGCGGGCGGCGATTATGGCCGATCCAGCCTGGGCCAAGGCCCGCGAGACCAACGACTGGTCGCTGTTTGCGCCACACCTCGATGGGCTGATCGAGATCGCCCGTGAAACAGCGTCCTACATCGACGCGAGCGCGCACCCTTTTGATGCGCTGCTAAGCGTTGGCGAGCCAGGCATGACCAAGGCGCAGCTCGAGGCGATGTATGCTGCGCTCAAGGAAGAGACAGTGCCGATGATCAAGGCGATCAGCGAGCAGCACGATCCACAGCGCAGCGCGCCACTGTTTGGCAACTTCCCGGTCGACCGCCAAAAAACGTTTGGCTGGATGGTGGCCCAGCAGTTTGGGTTTGACACCCAGCGCGGGCGGCAGGACCTGTCGGTGCATCCGTTCTGCACCATGTTTAGCAGCGACGATGTGCGCCAAACAACCCGCTTTGAGCCAAACTGGCTCTCGCCAGCGCTGTTTGGCACGCTGCATGAGACAGGCCACGGGCTATACAACCAGGGCCTGGCCAAGCGCTTCAACCGCACGCCGCTTGGCCATGGCTGCTCGATGGGCATCCACGAGTCACAGTCGCGGCTGTGGGAGAACCTGGTCGGGCGCTCGCGAGCCTTCTGGGAGCACTACTACGGCCAGCTCCAAGAGACCTTCCCAGAGCAACTCGGCGGCGTTGACCTTGATGCTTTCTATCGGGCGATCAACACGGTGGAGCCTTCGCTCATCCGGGTCGAAGCCGACGAAGTGACCTACAACCTGCACACGCTGCTGCGCTTCGAGCTAGAGCTTGACCTGCTCGAAGACAAGCTCGCGGTGCACGACCTGCCTGCGGCGTGGAACGCCAAGATGGAGGCCTATCTGGGCATCACCCCGCCGAACGACAGCGAGGGCGTGCTACAGGATGTGCACTGGTCCGGCGGCATGTTTGCGTACTTCCCGACCTACACCATTGGCAACGTGCTCTCGGTGCAGTTCTACGATGCGGCGGTTCAGGCACATCCGGCGATTCCGGACGAGATTGGCCGGGGCGAGTTTGGCACGCTGCTGAGCTGGCTGCAAGATAACGTGTATCAATATGGGCGCAAGTACGATCCCAACGATCTGGTTGAGCGCGCCACCGGGCGGCCGATGGACACCGCGCCATACCTGAAGTACCTCAAGACGAAGTTCAGCGAGCTATACGAGCTATAGCGCGCGAGCGCAGACACACAGCCGCCCCAAGCCTGTTGGCCTGGGGCGGCTGTTGATTTTAGGCTGAACCGCTAGGCGCGCACTGTTGCCCCACTGCCAGCGTCGGCGCTAACTTGCGCGCGCGAGTGGATGACCACATTGCGGCCAACCGTCACGCCGTCGGTGAAGTGAGCGCGCTTGCCGACGACCGTGAGGCCCACATTGAGATCGTGGGGCAGATCGGGGTTGGGCGTATGGTCCTCGCCATCGCCGAGGCGGACATTGCGACCGACGAGCACGCGCTTATCGACAATGCAGCGGTCGATAACCGAGCCAGGGCCGATGACGGTGTTGGGCATGATGATCGAGTCGCGCACAACAGCGCCAGCGCCGATGGTGACGCCGGTGCCAACGACCGAGCCAGAGACCACGCCATCGACGCGGCAGCCATCGCAGATAAGCGAGCGCTCGACGTGGGCCTCGGCGCCGAGCTGGGCGGCGGGGCGCTCCTCGGAGCGCGTGCGCAGCACCCAGTCGGGATCGTAGAGATCGAGGGCGGGCGTATCGGCGAGCAGGGCCATGTTGGCCTCGTAGAGGGCGGGCAGAGTGCCGATATCGGCCCAGTAGCCGTTGAAGAGCAGCGAGGTCACGTGGGCCTCGGAGACAATCTTCGGCAGCATCTCGCGGCCAAAGTCGGCGGCGTTGCTTGAGCGCAGCAGATCGACCAGATAGCGCTTGCGAAAGGCGTAGATGCCCATCGAGGCCAGCGTGCTGGCAGTGCGGCGCGGCTTCTCCTCGAAGCGGGTCACGCGGCCATCGCCATCGATGGTGACCATGCCATAGCGATTGCTCTCGTGGGGGGGGACGGAGTGGACGGCCACCGTGACATCGGCCTCGCGGGTGGCGTGCATCGCGAGCAGCGGGCGATAGTCCATCTTATAGACATGGTCGCCAGCCAAGACGAGGACCGTATCGACCATGCGGTCCTCGATAATATCGAGGTGATAGCGGATCGCATCGGCGGTGCCGCGCTGCCAGCCGCCGCCCTCGCGGGTGGGCCAGGGATGCAGCACGCGCACGCCGCCCTGCAGGCGGTCGAGATCCCAGGGCTTGCCGACGCCGATATGCTCGTGGAGCGAGCGGGGGTAGTGCTGCGTGAGCACACCGACATCGTAGATACCAGAGTTAACACAATTTGAGAGGGTAAAATCAATAATGCGATATTTCCCGGCAAATGATACCGCCGCAGCCGACCGCTCGGAGGTCAGCACACTCAATGCCGGGCTTTCGCCACCAGCCATAATCAACGCCAGGACACCAGGCATAACTACTCCTTCGCACACTTAGCTAGCTTTGACTCACGCACAGAACACCCTAGATCGTCTCGCCGCTCGGGACATCGCCGTTGAAGGCGTCCTCATCGCGATCAGCGTTGATGATCACATTGCGGCCAATCTTGATCCCGGCGGGAATATGGGCACCCTTGCCAACGACACTAATGCCAGCGGTGACTTTATCGGGCTGCAGGCGGTTAGGGGAGTTATCATCGCCCCAGCCGAGCTGCACATTGGCTCCAACGACGGCCTGCTTATCGACAATTACGCGATCAAGGACAGCGCCGGGGCCGATCCAGCTATCGGTCATAACGATCGAGTTGCGCACCACCGCGCCAGGCGAGACATACACGCCAGGCGAGAGGACGGAGTGCTCGACCGTGCCGCGCACCACACAGCCATTGCAGATCATCGAGCCAGTGACTTTGCTCTGGGGGCCAAGCTTGGCGGGCGGGCGCTCCTCCGAGCGCGTATGGATGCGCCAGCTGTTATCGAACAAATCCAGCTCACAGCTTGGATCAAGCAGCTCCATGCTCGTCTCCCAGTACGAGTCGAGGGTTCCAACATCGACCCAGTAGCTATTGAACGAGTAGGCCACCACAAAATCCTGAGCGATCATGGCGGGGATGACGTGCTTGCCAAAATCGAGATTGGGGTGCTGCTGACTGGTCTGGCGCAGGCGCTCGATCAGCACCGGTGCGTTGAACACATAGATGCCCATCGAGGCCAAGGTGCCTTTATCGCGGCTTTTGGGCTTCTCGGTGAACTCGACGATGCGGTTGTCAGCATCGACGGTCATAATACCGAAGCGATCGGTCTGCTCGAGGGGCACATCCATCACGGCCACGGTCAGATCGGCCTTGCGGGCAGTGTGGGTCGCGACAATATCACGATAGTCCATCTTGTAGATATGGTCGCCGGAGAGCACGAGCACCAGATCGGCGCGCTGCTCCTCGATAAAGTTGATGTTCTGCATGATTGCATCAGCGGTGCCGCTGTACCAGCTTTGGTCATTGCGGCCCTGATAGGGCTGAAGCAGCCGAACACCACCGCGCGAGCGGTCGAGATCCCATGGTTTGCCAATGCCGATGTGCTCATTGAGCGAATGAGGCCGATACTGTGTGAGGACCGCAACATCGAAGATACCAGAGTTGACGCAGTTGGAGAGGGTAAAGTCGATAATTCGGTATTTCCCAGCGAATGGTACCGACGGCTTGGCGCGTTTTTCGCTCAGGACACTCAGCCGTGTTCCTTCACCACCGGCCATAATCATTGCTACGACGCGCATGTCGCCTCCTTATAGACAAACGGGAAATTTGCAAGCGGGGACGTACAACAAGGATTGTACCTTACACAGTTCCGTTGATGCAAACGCCAACCTCTAGCAGCAAGCTATACACCACCAGATCTGAATGCTATCATGCTGGTGAGAAACAACGTCGTTTCAAGGAGGACCGAATGGCATCAACAGACGATCTCGACACCGCGTATGCAGAATATCTTGGTGCAGCAGAGCTTTTTGCGCTCCAGGGCACCCCGGCAAGCTGCACCCATCCAGAGGAAGTCCAGTTCCGCAGCGTGCATCTTGTCTCGGAGCTGTGGTTAAATCTGATCGCCATGGAGCTGGCGCGCACGGCGGCCAGTCTTGACGCCGACGAGCTAGCGACCGCCGCACGGCTGCTGCGCCGCTGCGTTGATGTTGGCGCGCTGCTGAACGACCAGCTGCGGCTGCTGGAGAGCATGCCGCTGCGCGACTACCATGCCTTTCGCGCGGCGCTGGGCACAGCCAGCGGGCTACAGTCACCGGGCTACCGCCGGGTCCACCAGCAGGCGCGGCCGCTATGGCAGGCATTCGAGCGCGCCTGCGAGCGGCAGGGCCACACGCCCAGCGCGCTGTACAGGAGTGGTGCGGAGGAGCTGATCGGGCTGGCAGAGCTGATCGCCAGCCTTGATGCGACCATGCAGCGCTTTCTCGCGGGCCATCTGCAGATTGCGGAGCGCTTCTTAGGCGAGCATATGCCGGGCACCGGCGGGCAGGGCATCGACTACCTGCGCAAAGGGCTGGCGCGGCATCTGTTTCCAAGCGTTTGGAAGCTCCGCGCAGGCGAGGTGGGCTAGGCGCAACGGGGAAGCACCGTGCGGCCAGCGCTGCTTGTAGGCGCTGGCCGCACGGCGTTGTCGGTTGATCGATTAGCTCTTGTTGGCGAGATAGTCGATCATATCGATCTTGGTGATGATGCCCACGACAGCGTGGTCGGCGTCGACGACCACCGCCACCTGCCCGCTGCTAAACACATCGGTGAGCGCATCGATCGGCGTGTCGGGGTTGACTGTGGCCACATCGGTGCTGACAATATCGGCGATCTGATGGTCCATCTGGCCTGCGCCGGAGAGCAGGTAGTTGAGCAGATCAACCTCGGCGATCAGGCCGACGAGGTGCTGATCGGCATCGACGACCGGCATCTGCGAGATATTGTGCTGCTTCATCTGGGCGATGACCTCGCCGACGGTAGCGGTTTGCGCGGCGGAGATCACCTCGCGAGCGCGGGTGTTGAGCACCTGGCTGACCGGATCGCCCTCTAAGAAGCCATTCTCGCGCATCCAGTCGTCGGAGAAGATTTTGCTGATGTAGCGCGTGCCCGAGTCGGGCAGCAGCACGACGACCGTTTTATCGTCGCCCCAGTTCTGGGCGCGCAGCCAGCGCAGCGCGCCGGCCATGGCCATGCCGCAGGAGCCGCCGACAAACAGCCCCTCCTCGCGCACGAGGCGACGGGTCATCAGGAAGGACTCCTTATCGCCGACCTGGACGACATCATCGATGTACTGGAAGTGCATCGTGGAGGGCAGGAAATCTTCGCCGACGCCCTCGACCTTATAGCTAAAGGCCTCGCCGAGCTTGCCAGAGCGGAAGTACTCGGTGTAGAGTGAGCCGACGGGATCGACGCCGACGACCTTGATATTGGGATTTTGCTCTTTGAGGAAGCGGGCCGTGCCGCTGATTGTGCCGCCGGTGCCCATGCCAGCGATAAAGGCATCGATCTTGCCGGCGGTCTGCCGCCAGATCTCGGGGCCGGTGGTGCGGTAGTGGGCATCGGGATTGGCCTGATTCCAGTACTGCCCGGCGAGCATGGCGTTGGGCGTCTCCTCGGCCAAGCGCTTGGCCACCGAGTAGTACGAGCGCGGATCGTCCGGCTCGACGGCGGTTGGCGTGATCACGACGCGAGCGCCGAGGGCGCGCAGATAGCGAATTTTCTCCTCGCTCATCTTATCGGGCATAACGAAGATCGTTTTATAGCCGCGGATGGCGGCGGCGATAGCTAGACCGGCACCAGTGTTGCCGCTGGTTGGCTCGACGATTGTGCCGCCGGGCTTGAGCCGCCCAGAGCGCTCGGCGTCTTCGATCATCGAGACACCGATGCGATCCTTCACGGAGCCGCCGGGGTTGAGGTACTCGACCTTGGCGAGCACTTGGGCGCGAATACCGCGGGTCAAGCGATTGATGCGCACGAGCGGCGTATTGCCGATGGCATCAAGGATTGTGTCACAGATTTCCGGCGTCGTCGTTGTCGCCGTCTGCTCAGTCATCACGGGGTTGCCTCCTAAAATGTGTGTTGGGGCCGGATAGCCTGCCTGTTATGGTAGCACACAACAGCTAGAATCCAAACGCTCATTTTCAGCATAGCGTCGCGTGCTTGACGGGTTCGACACGCGCAGCAGCGGCGCTTGACAAAATCGACATTTTTCAGAACAATCTTTTAAGGAAGTCTTGACAAGTTAGCTGTGGATACGCTATACTCTGGAAACGTTTCCACACTCAAAGGGGAGTGGTGTTATGGCCCACACGATCAAAGATGTAGCGCGCCTAGCAGGTGTTGGGATTGCCACGGTATCGCGGGTGATCAACGGATCGCCGAACGTGCTACCGCGCACGCGTGAGCGTGTTCTGGCGGCCATCGAAGAGCTAGGCTACCGGCCAAACCAAGCGGCGCGGCAGCTGGTTACAGCGCGCACAAACACCATTGGTGTGGTGCTCCCATTCCTCACCCGCCCCTTTTTCGTGGAAGTGCTCCGGGGCATTGAAGCCGAAGTCGCCCAAGCCAACTACCAGCTCATTATCTTCAATGTCGAGTCGGTCGAGCAGCGCGACCGCTACTTTGGGCACCTGCCGTTTTTAGGGCGGCTCGATGGGCTGATCGTGCTATCGCTGCCGCTTGGCGCGGCGGAGCTAGACCGGCTGTCGAAGGTCGATCTGCCGGTGGTGCTGATCGACACCGAGGCCCACAATCTGCCTGCCGTTGTGATCGACAACGAGACGGCGGCGCAGATGGCGGTCGAGCACCTGATCGAGCATGGGCACCAGCGCATCGGCTACATCTGCGGGCCGCTGTACCCGGAGCTAGGCATTAGCGTTAATCGCGAGCGCCTGATCGGCTACGAGGCTGCGCTGCGCACCCACAACATCGAGATCTGCCAAGACTACATTCGCGCCTCCGGCGATGGTCGCGAGGTAGGCCGCGCATCCACGAAAGCGCTGCTGAACCTGGCAACGCCGCCGACGGCCATCTTCGCCGCCAGCGATGAGCAGGCCTTTGGGGCGATGGACGAGATTCAGGCGCGCGGCATGCAGGTTGGCCAGGATATCGCTGTGGTCGGCTTCGACGACCTGGAGATGTCGAGCTATCTCCAGCTCACCACCGTGCATCAGCCGATGGAGCGCATGGGCCGCAGCGGCGCACGCATCCTGCTTGACCGGCTGAGCAACCCCGATCAGCCCGCCCCGCGCCGCACAGTCATTCCCGTTGAGCTGTGCGTGCGCCAGAGCAGTGTGCCGAAGAGCTAACGCTCTTTTTTTTGATCAGCGTGGAAACGTTTCCACTACATAAGGACAGCAAAGTGTCAGATGTTGCATTGAACCATGATCAGCTACCGCAGCCGTTTCTACCGACGCAGCCGCGCTGGGAGGCCGCCTACTGGCGGGCGTGGGAGCTGGGCGCGCAGATGGTGCGCTCAGGCACCGCAGCAAACGGCTTTGCACGCCAGTATGTTGATGCAGCCTTCGGCGGCAATATCTTTCAGTGGGACACCTGCTTTATCGCCGCCTTCGCGCGCTACAGCCGCGAGGCGCTGCCAGTGTGGCCAGCACTCGACAACTTCTATCAGCGCCAGGAGAGCGACGGCTACATCGCCCGCGAGTACCGCTGGGAAAACGGCGCGCCGCTGTGGGCCAAAGGCTCAGGCGACTCGTGCAACCCGCCGCTGTTCGCCTGGGCCGAGTGGCTCCAGTACCAGATCCACGGCGACACCGAGCGGCTGCGCAGCGTGTGGCCGCATCTCGAGCGCTACTATCGCTGGCTCCAGGCGAACCGACGGCTGCCGAATGGCCTGTACTGGATCACCGATATGGGATCGGGCATGGACAACACGCCGCGCTATGGTGCCGCCTGGAGCGACTACTCGATTCAGCAGGCGCTCAACGCGCAGATGATGAGCCAAATCGCCAGCGTGATTGGCAACGCCGCCGCCGCCCGACTGTACGCCGCCGAGCACGCTCTGCTCGCCGATCTGATCAATCGGCTGATGTGGGACAGCGCGGAGGGCTTCTACTGGGACCTCGACGGCGCAGATCTGCCGGTGAAGGCGCGAACGGTCGCAGCCTTCTGGGCGCTGCTAGCGCAGATCACCGACGCCGAGCACAATCAGCGCCTGATCGAGCATCTGCGCGATCCTGAGCAGTTCTGGCGCACGCATCCGTTTCCAACGCTTGCGGCCAACGAGCCGCTGTACAAGCCATTTGGCGACTACTGGCTGGGCGCGGTGTGGGCACCAACGAACTACATGATTGTGCGCGGGCTACACACAATTGGTGCCCACGATTTCGCCCGTGAGGCGGCGCAGCGTCATCTCGACGCGATCTGCAATGTGATCGACACAACCGGCACGATCTGGGAGAACTATCGGGCAGATAGCTTCGAGCCAGGCCAGCCAGCGCGGCCAGACTTTGTCGGCTGGAGCGGGCTAGGGCCGATTGCGCTGCTGATCGAGAGCATCTTGGGCATCGAGATCAACGCGCCGCAGCAGCAGATCGAGTGGCGGCTGCCGGATATGCCCGGCGGCGTGCGCAACCTGCCGCTTGGCCGCCACAGCGTCGATCTGATCGCACAGGCCGACACGCTTGAGGTTGTGACCAGCACGGCGCTGACGCTGATTGTGCATGGGCAGACGACAGCGCGACATGAGCTAGCGCCAGGCACACACAGACTGGAGCGTCCAGCATGACCACACAGCGGCTACAGCTTGGGGCGCTCACGCAGCAGCGCGAGGCTCCAATGAACACACCAACCTACCTGGCCGGGCGGCGGATGTACGCCATTGGCGCTGTTGGCGGCGGGATCGTGCCTTTTGGCGACGAGCACATCGTTGGCAAGATGGGCGGCATCTGGGCGCATCCGTGGCGGGTGCTGGCCGGATGGCGCGCGCTGCTGATCGACAGCACAGGCACCCGTGTTCTCGACCACGCCGATGAGTGCGTGCAAGCGTGGAGCCATATTGAGCGCCGCTGGCAGGGCGCGGTCGATGTCACGTGGTGCGAGTGGATCGCGCCAGCAGCGCCGATCGCCTACGTGGAGCTACGCCTCCACAACAACAGCAGCGAGCGCTGGCAGGGCGCGATTCAGCTCAGCGCCCAGTTCGACATCCGCGCCTGCTGGTTTGGCGGCGTGGAGCTTGGCCCAACGCAGATTCGCACAACCGACGACGGCGTGCAGGCCAGCCCAGGCGACTGGACGAGCGGCCCAGGGGCGGCGCTTGGCTCCGCGCCTGCGCCCAGCCAGTGCAGCCACGGCGGCAGCCACGCCTACCTCAGCTATGCCATCGAGCTTGCGCCAGATCAGCAGCGGCAGATCGTCATCGCACTGGTGGCAGAGCACACCGGCGGGGCCGAACGCGCGCAGGCGCAGCTCGCGGATGCGCTGGCCCACGCTGACGACCACCGGCAACAGCAGCTGAGCGGCTATCAGCATGTGCTCAGCAGCGGCGTGCAGTTTCACAGCCCTGATGCACAGCTGAACAGCGCCTGGAGCTTGGCGAAGGTCAACCTGCATGCGCTGGAGGCCGAGTACCCGCCAGCGCTCGGGCGCTACTTCCTGGCTGGGCTGCCGGAGTACCCACAGTTCTTCGGCTGCGACACCACCTACACGGTGCCGGGCGCGGTGGCGGCAGGCTTCCGTGACACGAGCAAATCGGCGCTGGAGCAGCTGGCGCAGGTGGCCTGGCAGCAGTGCGGCCGGGTGCCCCACGAGCTGACCACCAACGGGCGCATCTTCAACTCGGGCAACCTGCAGGAGACGCCGCAGTTTGTGCTGGCGGTGTGGGACTACGTGTGCTGGAGCGGCGACCGCGATTTTCTGGAGCGCATGTACCCGCGCTGCCGCGAGGGGCTGATCGACTACGTGCTGCAGGCGCACAGCTGGCAGGGCACGCCCTACCTGTGGGGCGACGGCATGGTCGAGCGCACGGGCATGGGCATCTTCAAGCTCGACGTGCAGTGCTACGCCATCGCCGCGCTGCACACGCTGGCGACCATGGCCCAGCGGCTTGGGCGCACAAGCGAGGCCGCGCAGTACCGCGCCAAGGCCAACACGCTGCATCAGGCGCTGGAGGCCGAGTGGTGGCTAAGCGACGCGGGCATGTACGCCGACTCACGCCACAGCGACGGGCAACTGCAGCTTGACGGCCACTGGACCGTGATCCTGCCAGTGCAGCTGGGCATCGCCGCTCCGCATCGGGCCGCGCAGGTGCTGGACAACGTGCTGCGCGGCTATGTCAACCAGTGGGGGCTGATGCACACTCGCGAGCGCGATGAGCGCGTCTGGACGCTGCCGACCGGGCTGCTGGTGCTGGCGCTGTGTCGCCATGGGCACATGGAGCGCGCCGTGCAGTACCTGAAGGCCATCGCCGCCACGAGCGACAGCGGCATTTTGGGCGCGCTGGAGGAGCTGATCCCCGCAGGGCTGTGTTTTGTGCAGCTGTGGTCGGCGGGGCTGCTGCTCGAGGGCGTGTTGAGCGGCGTAGCGGGCGTGCGGCCCGATGCGCTGGAGCATCGCATCAACCTTGATCCGCAACTGCCGCCCACCTGGGAGCGGCTAGCGCTCACCGATCTCCACATAGGCGCGCACCGGATCGATCTGAGCATCGAGCCGGCGGCGCTAGAGATACACCATCACCACGGCGACCAACCGCTGACCGTAAGCTGGCGTCAACACCAAACCAGCAGCGTAGCTCCTGGCGACCGGATACGGCTAAACACACAGGAGCAGCGCTTATGAGCGACCAACCGCTATTTCAAGACGCCGACGAGCGCGAGCGCGAGCTAGCGCCCGAGCAAGTGCCCGGCACACCCGAGCACGAGCGACAGCAGCAGCAGCAGCACACCCCACCACCGCTCGTGCCCGCCCGTGGCGACACAAGCCAGAACCAACCAATACCGCTGCCGGCGCAAGCCGAGCCGCTCGACGACGACAACCAGCCCGCAGACAACGCGGAATAGATCGATAGATACCCACAACACATCGAAGGAGGATGTATGTTCAAGCGACAATGGCTGATGGCAATGGTGCTCTGCCTTGTGCTGCCGATGCTGGCAGCCTGCGGCGGTGAAGAGCCGACCGCGACCGCGCCTGCGCCGACCGCAAGCACTGGAGGCAGCGATGCGACCAGTGAAACAGCGAGCGAGCAGCCCGCCGCCGCAGGCGAGCTCAACTGGGCGGCGCTGAAGGTCGAAGACGGAGCAACGATCTCCCTCGTGGCCTCGGGCAACCCAGAGGAGCAGAAGATCTACCAGGAGTCGATCGAGCGCTTCAAGCAGCAGTTCCCCAACGTCAACGTGACCTTCGAGGCCGTGGCGGCGGACTATCCGCTGAAGATCAAGGCCGACGCCGCAGGCGGCACGCTGGGCGATGTCTTCTTCATGGACTCGGGCCTGATGAACGCGCTCGCGCCGAACGGGATTTTGCTAGCGCTTGACCCCTCCATGCAGCAGGTGGGCATGCAGGCCAGCGACTTCGCCGGGCCGCTGATCAATCTCTTCCAGCTTGACGGCAAGACCTACGGCCTGCCCAAGGACTTTGGCGGCCTGGCCGTGCATATCAACAACGAGATGGCCAAAGCGGCGGGCGTGAGCATCCCCGAGGATGGCAACTGGAGCTGGGATGACTTCCGCGCCGCCGCCGAGAAGATGACGCAGGGCGAGGGCAACAACAAGGTCTTCGGCATCTGCACGCCGCCGGACATCGACCGTATGGGCGCATTCGTCTTCGCCAACGGCGGCCAGATCATCAGCGACGACAATACGCAGGCGCTGTACAACCAGCCGGCGGCGGTCGAGGCGATCAACTTCTGGTACCAGCTGTACAAAGATGGCTACGGCGCGGTGCCGAAAGAGATTGGCCAAGACTGGTGCGGCGCGGCCTTTGGCAACAAAAAGACCGCGATGGTGGTTGAGGGCGGCTGGCTCTTCAACTTCATGACCCAGTCGTTCCCCGATGTGGACTACACCACCGTGGCGATGCCAAAGGCCCCAACCGGCGAGCGCGCCACGCTGCTGTTCACCAACGCCTGGGGCGTCGCAGCAGACACGCAGTTCCCGAACGCGGCGGCGGCGCTGGCCATGTTCTTGGTCAGCCCAACCAACCAGCAGCCAATCGCCGAGACCGGCTTCGCGCTGCCGAGCTGGAAGAGCCTGCTTGATCTGCCGTTCTTCGAGAGCCACCCGAAAGAGAACGTGATCGCCAAGTCGGCGGACTACGGGCATCTGGCGGTGTACAGCGCCAAGAACGATGATTTCCGCAAGCCGCTTTCAGATGCGCTCGAGCGGGTCTGGCTAGGGCGGCAGGATCTGCAGCCAGCGCTAGACGAGGCGGCCAAGGCCTCGACCGAGGTGCTGCAGCAGTAAGCTGGGGCGAATGTAGCAGCGCAAGGGTTGCGGCCCTTGCGCTGCCAGCAAGGGAGGCGGATATGCGCCGCTGGCTACGGCACTCCACGCGCAGCCTCAAGCGCCAAGAGACCCTCACCGGCTATGTGTTTATTGCGCCGTATCTGCTCAGTACGCTCGTGTTTAGCGTGGGCTGCTTTAGCTACGCGCTGGTGATGAGCTTCACCGACCAGCGGCAGCTGATCGAGCGCTCGGTGCACTTCAATGGGCTGGCGAACTACCAGGCGGCGCTCAGCAGCCAGGCGTTTCAGCAGGCGCTTGCAAATATCACCTGGGCGCTCGTGATTGTCATACCAGGACAGCTGATCGGCGGCCTGGGGCTAGCGCTGCTGATCAATCGGCGGCTGCGCGGCATCCACCTGCTGCGCAGCCTCATCTACACACCGGCGGTGGTCTCGACGGTGAGCTTTGGACTGATCGCGCTGCTGCTGTTTTTGCGCACCGGCTATGTCAACCGCACGCTCGCGGCGCTAGGGCTGCCGAGCGACACCGTGTGGATGAACGAAGCGCGCTCAATCTTTGAGATCATCAACGGCAGCCCTCGCAGGTGGACAACCCCTGGCTGCGCGGGCCAAGCCTGACCTGGCTGGTGCTGATGATCCTGCACATGATCACCACGCTGCCGATCGCCATGCTGATCATCCTGGCGGGGCTGCAGAACATCCCGCAGCAGGCCTATGATCTGGCTGAGCTAGAGGGAGCCAACCGCTGGCAGCGCTTTATGCAGGTGACGCTGCCGGGGCTGCGGCCAGCGCTGCTGCTGGTGATCCTGCTCGGCGCGATTAATCTTTTACAACAGTTTGAAAACATCGTCGTGATGACCGGCGGCGGGCCAGCCGACACGACGCTCACACCGGCCTACCTGATCTACGTCAACGTGCTAGGGCGCGACATCACCGGGCGCTCTGGCGTTGGCTACGCCATGGCCGTGCTGCTAACGCTGCTTATTTTTGCCTTCGTCGTAGGACTGTATCGTTGGCTGCGCCATGCCGCAACCGTCAATGGCTGACGGACAAGCAAAGGAGACGCCAATGGCTGCTCAATCGACCGTGCGCCGCAGCCGCCTCAGCAACCGCACCCGCGAGGCGATCACGGGGTACATCTTTATCGCGCCCTACCTCATCGTCACCGGCGTGTTTCTGGTGGGGCTGCTGGTCTACGCGCTCTACATTAGCTTTACCGACCAAACAGCGACATTTGATCGCACCTTCCAGTTTGTGGGCCTTAGCAACTATATCGAGGCGCTGACCAACACGCAGTTTTTGACCACGCTAGCCAACGTGTTTTGGTATGCACTGATCGTAACGACCATGCAGACAATCGGGGCGGTGCTGCTGGCGGTGCTGCTGAACAGCAAAATGCGCTTCAAGCAGTTCTTCCGCACCATCTTTTATGCGCCGAGCGTGGCCTCGTCGGTGGTGATCTCGATGATCTTTTTGCTGCTCTACCTGCGCACCGGCTACATCAACCGGCTGCTGGGCCTGGTGGGGCTGCCCGACGACACCACCTGGCTCAACAATGCCGACGGGCTATTTGAGCTGATCATCCCAGGCGTAGAGCGCATCTCGAACCCGTTTCTGCGCGGGCCAAGCGTGGCCTGGATGGCGATCATGGCCATGAACATCTTCACGACCATCCCCACCTTTATGCTGATGTTCCTAGCCGCGCTGCAGGACATCCCCGGCCAGCTCTACGAGGCGGCGAGCATCGATGGCGCGAGCAAAGTGTATCAGTTCTTCAAGATCACGCTGCCGCTGCTGCGGCCGACCTTCGTGCTGGTGCTGGTGCTGAGCACCATCGGCACCTTCCAGATATTCGACCAGGTGGCGATCATGACCAAGGGCGGCCCAGACAACACCACCTCAACGCCGGGCTACCTGATCTACACCAAGGTGCTGGGCGAGGGCACGACGGCGGCGGCCGGCCTCGGCTGCGCGATGGCATTTATTCTGGCCGCGATCATCTTCTTCTTCACCTTCCTGCAGCGACGCTTTATCGAAGATCAAACCCAATAGGAGGCAGGTCATGGCAACGACGCTAGACACCAACAAATCAGCAGCGCAGGCCACAGCTGCGCCGCCGTGGAGCGCGCGGGCGGGCACAGCGCTGCGCTATCTTGTGCTATTTGCGCTTGGGCTGCTCTTTTTCATGCCCTTCATCATCTCGTTCTTTAGCACCTTCAAAACCACCAACGAGATCCTGAGCTGGCCGCCGACGATCTTCCCGCAGGAGTGGCGCTGGAGCAACTGGAGCGAGACCTGGAACACGACCATCCCCGGCGCTAGCTCGAACATCTTCCCGCGCTGGCTGTTTAACAGCATCTGGCTGGCGCTGGTGGTGGTGGTGGCGCAGCTGTTTTTCTGCTCGCTGGCGGCCTACGCCTTCGCGCGGCTCCAGTTCCCCGGGCGCGACATCATCTTTGCCTTTATGCTGGGCACGATGGCCATCCCCAGCGTGGTGACACTGATCCCCGGCTATGTCTTCTTTGCCAAGCTCAAGTGGATCAACACCTACTGGCCGATCATTGTGCCGTCGCTGGTGACGCCGTTCGGCATCTTCCTGCTGACCCAATTTTTCAAGACGATTCCCAAGGAGCTCGAGGAGGCGGCGCTGATCGATGGCGCGAGCCGCTTCAGAACCTACTGGAGCATTATTTTGCCGATGGCGCGGCCGGCGCTGATTACGCTGGGCATTTTGAGCTTCCAGGGTTCGTGGAACAACTTCACCGGGCCGCTGCTCTTCTTGCGCAAGCCGGACCTAATGACGCTGACCGTGGGGCTGAACTTCTTCAAGGGCCAGTATGTGAACGACTGGCCGAAGCTGATGATCGGCACCATGTTTAATGCGATCCCAGTCTTGATCCTGTTCTTTGTTTTCTCGCGCTACTATGTTGAGGGCCAGGCGTCGGCAGGCGTCAAGGGCTAGAGCAGAGCAGAATTAAGGAGGCGTGGATGCGCGCGCGTGGCATTTCGCCAGCGCGCGCGCTGGTGTCTTGGCCGTAGCAGTGCGACCTAGCGCTATTGGCACAGAACCTGCTAGAGTACGATATTTGCCACCATGATCTTGTGATAATGTGAACAAGGCTGAATTATGTGAAGATTGGCATATTTTCAGCAAAAAATTCCTAAAAAATGGCACACCCATGATTAATATTTGCTTTGAAAATTAATCCTAAGTTATGGTATGATACAGGGCAGTCATGATAGCGTTATCATTGGCCTCAACGTTCGTATAACGAACAAATGAAACTATGTGGGAGCCACCCCAACCCACAGCTAGCGTGACAGATCAATGATGACTGAAGTGTGACAGAGCGGTCGAACTCGAATTCTTAAATTCCTTCTGCATTGCTATTGTTGGATTCATCACACAGGATCGCCTGTGGTGATGTGGACCGCCTGATCCGCTATGTGCTGCTCAGAAAGGAGGTTCGCGTCCCCTAAACCTGTGCTGAATTTTTCATGATGTATGGAGGAATGCATGAAACAGCGTTTTCGCAACCTGATGGTAGTGCTTTTGCTGCTGCTGCCACTGATTGTAGCCTGCGGCGGCGACGAAGCGACCGAGACGCCCGCCAATACCGGCCAAGCCAACCCCACCGAAGCCCCTGCCGCCACCGAGCCACCGGCCGCCACCGAACCACCAGCAGATAACGGTGGGGCTGCGACAGAGACGCCTGCCGAGGACAACGGCGGGGCGACCACCGGCACCATCACCAAAGACAATCCGCCGCCGGTGCCCAACGCCGCAGACGCCAAGCAGTACAGCGGTGCGACCATCACGTACTACGGCGACTCGGTTGGTCTCGGCGCGGAGCTTGATCAGATTCTCGCCAAGCAGTTCACCAAAGACACCGGCATCCAGGTTGAGATCATCCCCAAACCGCAGGATGCTACCGAGAACTACGCCACCTACCAGCGCTTCTTCCAGGCGCAGTCGGCAGACATCGACGTGATGATGCTGGACGTGATCTGGCCAGGCGCGTTCGCGCAGCACCTGCTTGACCTCACGCCGAAACTCGGCGAGGCCGCCAAGCAGCACGCGCCAGGCATCGTCGAGAACAACACGATCGACGGCAAGCTGGTAGCGATGCCATGGTTCGGCGACTACGGCATGCTCTACTACCGCACCGACCTCTTGGAGAAGTACGGCTACAGCAAAGCCCCAGAGACCTGGGACGAGCTGGAAGAGATGGCCAAGAAGATTCAGGATGGCGAGAAGGCCGCCAACCCCAACTTTGTGGGCTTTGTGTGGCAGGGCGCGGCCTACGAGGGCCTGACCTGCGACGCGCTGGAGTGGCAGGCCTCCTCGGGCGGTGGCAAGATCATCAGCAACGATGGCACGATCACCGTGAACAGCCCCGAGACAGCCAAAGCGTTCAACCGCGCCGCCGGCTGGGTTGGCACCATCTCGCCAGAGGGCGTGACCTCGTACAAAGAAGAGGACGCCCGCAACGTGTTCCAGTCAGGCAACGCCGCCTTTATGCGCAACTGGCCGTATGCGTTCGCGCTCGGCAACGAGCCTGACGACTCGGGCAACGCGCCGGTGATCGCTGGCAAGTTCGATGTGGCTCCGCTGCCGCACGAGCCAGGCCAGGAGAGCGTAGGCACCGTCGGCGGCTGGCAGCTGGCCGTGTCGAAGTACTCGCAGAACCCCGACGCTGCCGTTGAGTTCGTGCGCTACATGACCAGCCCCGAGGTCGAGACCTACCGCGGCGTGGTCGGCGGCTACGTGCCCACCGTGCTGTCGGTGCTGGAGAACCCCGAAGTGATCGCGGCCCAGCCGTACCTGTCGAAGCCAGAGGTTGCGAACGTGGTGCGCGCCGCCCGCCCATCGGCAGCGGCAGGCGAGAACTACAACCAGATCTCAACCATCTACTTCCAGGGCGTCAACCAGATTCTGCTTGGCGCGAAGGCAGAAGATGTGCTGCCACAGATGGAGAGCCAGATCCAACGGCTCCTGCGCTAAGTATTGCCCAGGGAGCGCGTCGCTGCTGGCGCGCTCCCTCCGGTCTGGCTCACCCATCACCCCACCTTCAACCAAACGAAATTGGAGCGTACTATGAGTCAAGATGTCATTGCTTCTGGGAAAGCTAAGGCGAACGCAAACGACGACGCCGGGTCGTTCGAGCGAAGCAAACGTCGTCTGGCGTGGCTATTGCTATTGCCCACTTTGGCGGTGGTGGCGGTGGTGGCGCTATATCCTCTCGCTCAAACCATCTATCAAAGTTTCACCAATGCGCGCCTCGCCAGCACCCAGCCGACCGAGTTCGTGGGCCTTGAGAACTATCAGTACTTACTCAAGGACAGTGGGTTTGGCAAGTCGATCATCACCACGCTGGTGTTTACACTGATCACCGTGGGCTTTGAGTTTGTGCTGGGGCTGGCGATCGCGCTAGTCATCAACTCGAACTTTAAAGGCCGCGGCGTCATCCGCGCAGCCATGCTGGTGCCGTGGGCCATCCCCACCGTGATCGCGGCGCAGATGTGGAAGTGGATGTACAACGATGTGTACGGCGTGATCAACGACTTTTTCGTCGATAAGACGGGCCTGCTCAACGAGCCGGTGGCCTGGATCGCCAAGGCGAGCACGTCGCTGGCCTCGGTGGCCGCCGTGGATATCTGGAAGACCACGCCGTTTGTGGCGCTGCTGCTGCTGGCGGGCCTCCAGGTCATCCCCAGCGATATCTACGAGGCGGCCAAGGTGGACGGAGCCTCGCGCCTGCAGCAGTTCTGGTCGCTGACGCTGCCGCTGCTGAAGCCGGCCATCCTGGTGACGCTGATCTTCCGCACGCTGGATGCGCTGCGCGTGTTCGACGTGTTCTTTGTCTTCTTCGGCGCACGTCCAGACACGCAGACGATGGCGATCTACGCCCAGCAAAACATCGTCAACTTCTCTGACTTAGGCTACGGAGCAACAATCAGCGTCGCGATCTTCTTAATTATCGCGATCTTCGTGGTGATCTACGTCACAGCATTCAAAGTAGAGGAGGCCTAGCCATGGAGAATCCCGCCCGCAGAGTTCTTGGCCGCGGTTTGTTCTTTGCAGCGCTCGGCCTGATCCTCATCTACACGCTGTTTCCGTTCTACTGGGCGATCGTCTCGTCGCTCAAGCCCAACAACGAGCTGTTCGACACGCCGGTGGCCTGGTGGCCGAAAAACCTGACGCTGGAGCACTACAAAGCGGTGCTCTCCAACGACAACTTTCTCAAGGCGCTGCTGAACTCGGCGATTGTATCGCTGTCGGTGGTGGTGCTGGCGCTGGCCATCGGCGCGGTGGGCGCATATGCGCTCGGCCGCATTCAGTTCCGCGGGCGCAGCGTGGTGCTGTACCTCGTGCTGTCGATGACCATGTTCCCGCAGATCGCCGTGCTTGGCGCGCTGTTCAACATCATCAACAACATCGGCCTCTACAACAAGCTGCCGGCGCTGGTGATCACCTATATGATCTTCACGCTGCCGTTTACGGTGTGGGTGCTGACCAACTTCTTCAAGGCGATGCCGCGCGAGCTGGAGGAGGCGGCCTACGTCGATGGCGCAACGCCGTTCCAGACATTCTCAGTAGATCACAGGATTGGCTCGGGTGGCGTGTAGGGTCGGTACGGTGCGAGCGGGATAGCCCGAACCATGCCGTAGATGGCCGTTACGGCATC
>JABXJS010000163.1 GCA_013538855.1 Herpetosiphonaceae bacterium | reverse complement strand
GCCGGGGGCGCTGTGCTGGTGGGATGCGCTGCGGGCCTGCGCTGGCTGTGCTGGTCGATTGCACAGCATTTGCTCTTTTCAAATGAAGCGCCTATGATTCGAGGTGGCTCTGATATTGGAGAAAGGCAGGACAATGGGCGAACAACCAACAGTGCTCCTGACGGGGGCAACCGGCGGGATTGGGCGCGCGACGGCGCTGGGGCTAGTGCGGCGCGGCGCGACGGTGGTGCTCGGCTGTCGCGATGTTGAGCGCGGTCGCGAGCTACAGAAGACGATCATCGCCGCGACGGGCAGCCAGCGCGTGCATGTGCTGGGGCTGGACTTGGCCAGCCAGGCGGCGGTGCGCGCAGCGGCAGCGGAGTACCTGCAGCGCTTCGAGCGGCTCGACGTGCTGATCAACAACGGCGCGACGTTTGACCAGCGCCTGAAGCAGCCAACATTCACCGCCGAGGGCCGCGAGACGGTCTGGGCGACCAACCACCTCGGAGCGTTCTTGCTGACAAACGTGCTGCTGGACTGCCTCAAGGCCAGTGCGCCAGCGCGTATTATCAACATCGCCTCCAAGGGCCTGCTGTCGTTTCCGCGCCTGAAGATCAACCTGGAAGACCCCAGCCTAGGCAAGAAGTACTCGCCTGTGCGCGCCTACTACCACTCGAAGCTGGCGCAGGTGATGTGGACGCTGGCCTTGGCGCGGCGGCTGAAGGGCAGCGGCGTGACCGCCAACGTGATTCGCGTGCCCGCCGTAGAGCTGGACCCCGAGCGCTTGGCCGGCGCGCCGTTTATCCTGCGGCGCATGTACGCGATCAAGCGCCGCTTCAGCCTATCGCAGGAGCGCATGGCGGCGACCTACGTTGCGCTGGCGCTCGCCGATACGTTTAGCAACGTGAGCGGCGCATACATCGACGAGGACCTGCAGCGCGTCAAGCCATCGCGCTACGCGCGCAAGCGCAAGGCCCAGGAGCGCCTGTGGGCGCTGAGCGAGGAGCAAACTGCGCCGGAGACCGCGCTGGCTGTTGGTGCTGCTCCGGCAGGCACAGCCCGAGCGCCCGAGGCTGAAGCGGACACAGAGACGGCGAGCGTTTAGGGCGATCAGCTTAGCGGCGTGCAGCGGTGCAGCGCCGCTAAGCATGGTAGAGAACTTCAATGCAGATGCGTTTGTAGCCCTAAGCTGTCCTTCAATCTGTAGTGATACAGTATCTGGATCAAAGAAGGAGTGTACGATGAAACCGAAACACCAACGCCTGCAAAAATTCACTCAAGGTAGATCACGCCGTGTTCCCCCAGCCCCGCCTATCGTAGATGAAACGCAGCAAGCCTGGTTTGCTGAGTCGGCGAGCCAGCAACAAACACAGCGGCTAGGAGCCTCGAATGTTGTTAACTTGCAACGAGTCGTTGGTAATCGGGCCGTCCAGACGATGCTTGCGCCTACTGCAATTGACCGAGCGGTTAGCAACACTGTGCAGCGTATGTTGAAACAGGAAGAAATAGCGCAGCTACGGGAGATTGTTGCGAAGAAATTAGGCGAAAACTGGCTTGAGGAACATAAACCGTTTGTTAAGACATTTAATGAAGTAGTTGGCAAAGATATTACGCTAGAAGTAGCCATCAAACAGATTAATGGCCAACTTATGTTTTACCGACCTGTTAAGAAAAAAGAATATAAAGAAGATTTAACCACGTGGGTTGTTAAAAACAATATCTTTACTGAGGCTAAAGATGTTGAGATGAGTGGCTTTGATAAAGCAGATAAAGGTGCAAGTAGACATATTTTATGGACAATATCACTTGGCGGATGTATTGGTGTTGCAATTTATAATGGTGCATGCGGATTTCTTATGCATATCTCACCTGATCAGCTCAAAGAGGGCGGTCCGTTGATTGCAACAACCAAAACAATCACCAGTTCGATTGAAGGTGGTAGCGTAGTGCTTTCTTCGCCATCGTTGAAGGCACCATATGTTGATGTACTGCGCAATATGTTGCACAAGAATGGCTACAAGATTGTCGCTGAGCATACATCGGATCGGCTTGCTTTGGACACGAATAGTGGCAGTACAATGTTGAACTTTAAGGCGCCATGGTAGGCGGGTAGCGGGTGAGGCCAAGAGGGGCTTTATTTGTAGGTGCAAACAGATTCAGATTAGCTATAATAAGTCATGCTCCAATTCGCAATCTTAATACCGTTTAGACGTGAACATCCCACATGCTGAGTGCCGGATGGACCCCTGCTGGCGGCTTGGGTCTGTGCTCCAAAACTGCTCGCAATGGTTGAGTCTCTACCAGGAATTGGTATTAGCAACAGGAGTATGGCATGAGAACGCTGATTTGCCCTGTGTCGTCGCTGCGTGTTGATGAGCATGTCGTGCGTGTGACTGGCCTGATGATGGCGCTGATGATCGCACTGTATGCTCTAACCGGGCTGGTGATCTTTCCGCTGCTGTTGACGATTGACTACGGCATTCGCGCCTTTACGGCGCTACGCTACAGCCCTTTTAGCTGGCTAGCCGCGCAGATTGTGCAGGGCACAGGCATTCAGCCAGTGTTGATCGACAAGGCTCCAAAAATCTTTGCGAGCCGGGTCGGATTTTTGTTTATACTGGCTGCGACGCTGCTCTTTTTTGTCGCGCCAACGGCGAGCCTACTTGTTGCGCTGACGCTGATGGGCTTTGCCATACTCGAGTCGGTGTTCAACTTCTGCGTGGGCTGTGTGGTGTACACCTATCTGGTGCTGCCATTTTTCAGCCGTCGTCCAAGCCCATAGGCCGCTGGGCCGACGCTGGTGGTTTGACAGTGCCAGCGGGCTGTGCTATATGTTCAAGTAATCCGCACCGATACAACCACAGCGCGCTGGGTGGGCGCGCCGACAAGGCTTAAGGATAAAGAACCTATGCAAAATGTTGAAGCGACAGCTGCGGCCAGCGAGAGCCAGCCGCCTGTCATCCCTAGCCGCGTGCGTGCCAGTCGCCGCGACTCGCTGCGTCCGACAGCGCTGGTAACCGCCGCGCTAAGCGTGATTCTTCTGGGCAATGTGCTGTGGTGGGCACCAACCCCTGCCGCCGCCTACGCGCCGGTGATCCCGGCCTGGGTCATCGAAACGCTGCTGCTGAGCCTGCTGTCGTTTGCCGGCCAGCCGCGCACCAGCCAGGTGGCGCTCACGTGGCTGATCTATGTGCTGCAGCCGCTGGGCGTGGCCAACATCGCGCTGGCAAACAGCCGCATGACGCCGCTGTTTGCCGGTCTGGCGATTGCCAGCGCTGGCGCGACGCTGGTGCTAGCGCTGGCGCTGACGCTGCTGGCCTATCGCTCGGAGCCAACCGCGCCCGTTGAGCGCGCGCCCAGTCGCTGGAGCGACTTCCGCATGCTTATGAAGTTTCGCATCATCTCGCTGCTGCTGCTGACGACGCTGATCCCGATGTATCTGGCGAACAATGGACAGTGGCCGCCGCTGTGGAAGGTGCTGCTGACCCTGTTGGGGGGCACGCTGGCGGCTGGCGGCGCGAACGCCATCAATATGTACATCGACCGCGATATCGACGCCGTGATGTCGCGCACCAAGCGGCGGCCGCTGCCGGGCAATCGCCTGAGCGGCCGCGAGGTGCTGGGCTTTGGCCTGGGCCTAAGCCTGCTGGCCTTCCTGGTGCTGCTGCCGGTGAATCTGCTGACGGCGCTGCTGGCCGAGGCGGGCATCCTCTACTATGTGGTGATCTACACACTGTGGCTGAAGCGCTCGACGGTGCAGAACATTGTCATCGGTGGCGCGGCTGGTGCGATCCCGCCGCTGGTCGGCTGGGCCGCCGGGGCCAACCTGGACCTGTGGCAGGCCACGCCGATCGACTGGCTGCCGGCGGTGTTTTTGTTCGCGATCGTGTTCTACTGGACGCCGCCGCACTTCTGGGCGCTGGCGATTGTGCGCCGCGAGGACTACGCGCGCGCCGGCGTGCCGATGCTGCCGGTGGTCAAAGGCGAGGATGAGACCCGCCGCCAGATTGTGCTGTACTCGCTGCTGATGATCGCACTGACGCTGATGCTGGTGGCGCTTGGCACTGTGGGCATGATCTACCTCGTGGCCGCGCTGGTGCTAGGCAGCCTGTTTTTGTACTACGCCCTGCGCATGCTGCGCGATCACTCGCATGCGGCGGCCTGGCGCTTGTACAAGTACTCGCTGCTGTACCTGGCGCTGCTGTTTGTGGCGATGGGCGTCGATCGGGCGCTGATCAAGTAGGTAGGCGCAATCGAGCTACGCATAGCGGCGGCCCCACCAGTTTGTGGGGCCGCCGCTATGCGTTAAGACGGCATAGAAGTTGCAGAACTGCTGCTGCAGAAGCGTTCTAGCAGGAGTTTTGATCATGACACAACGGCAATCACGTCAGCGACAGAGCGAGGCTGACGCGCTCGGCCCATGGTTTCACAACCTTCACCTGCCCGATGGCACACAGACCGCGCCTGATCACCCGCTGGGCGATTTCCCTCGTGTCAAGTGGCAGCATCTTGTCGCTGTGATCCCAGCGGATCTGCGCGGCTGGCGGGCGCTGGACATCGGCTGCAACGCTGGCTTCTACACGTTTGAGCTGGCCAAGCGCGGCGCGCAGGTTGTGGCCATCGACGTTGACCAGCACTATCTGGATCAGGCGCAGTGGGCGGCGCGGCAGTACAATCTTGAGCAGCAGATCGAGTTTCGACGCTGGCAGATCTACGATCTGGCGCGCACAGATGAACAGTTCGATCTGATCTTGTTTATGGGGGTGTTCTACCACCTGCGCTATCCGCTGTTGGGGCTGGACCTGGTGGCGCAGCGGCTACGGCGCATGCTGGTATTTCAGAGCCTGATGATCAAAGGCCATGCGCCCTACACCGCCACCGATGGGCTGGGCATTCAGGATGACCGCGAGGTGATGAACGATCCTGGCTGGCCGAAGCTGGCGTTTATCGAGCACACGTTTGCCAACGATCCCACCAACTGGTGGGTGCCCAACACAGCTGGGGCCGAGGCGCTGCTGCGCTCCGCAGGGCTGCGGGTGGAGCAGAACCTCGGCTATGAGATGTTGATTTGTGCGCCCGATCCTGATAACCGATCATGTGTGACGACGTGGAACCGTGCTGAGCTGCTGGCGGCTACTGGTCGACCGTGGCAGGTGTAGATGCAGGTGTGCTCGTCAGGCGCACGACCTCGAAGTTGATCGTGTCGAGTCCGCGCAGCGTGATGTGCTCAAAGCTCGGCGTAGCGGTCGCATCGCTGGCGCGCTCGCCGTCCTCAAAGGCTTGGCGCGAGATGATCGTCTCGCCGTGGTTGGCCAGGGCCTCTAGGCGCGCGGCGGCGTTGACGACGGTGCCAAAGTAGTCGAGGCGCTCGTTGAGGGTGACGGCCAGCGCGGGACCGGCGTGGATGCCAACTTTCAAGCGCAGGCGATCATCGTCGCCGAGGCTGCGCTCCTGGTTGAACTGATCGATGCTGCGCTGCGCTGCCAGCGCCGCCCTGATCGCCAGATCGCCGGATGGGAACACCGCCATCACGGCGTCGCCGATGGTTTTGACCACCGCGCCGCCAGCGGCTGCAACGGTGCTGAACAAGATGTTGAAGTGCTCGCGCACTAGGCTGTAGGCGCGCGGATCGCCCTGGCGGGCGTAGAGCGCCGTGGAGCCGCCCAAGTCGGTGAACATCAGCGCCAGCCACTTGATCTGGAAGCTCTCGCCCTCGGGCAGCGGCTCGTTGACGAAGAGATCGCGAAAAACCTGGAGTGTCAGCAGCTCGTGCGAGTTGACTGGCTCGACGGTGGCGTTCAGTTGATGGCGCCAGGTTGGATCGTCGGCCTTGTCGCTGAGTGCGCGCAGGCGCTCGTTGACCGTGAAGGTGATGTGAATTTCGTCATCGAGGTGGCCCTGGAAATTGTACTGGCAGCCAACACAGAAGAAGTCGTTGTGGGCTTGTTGGAGGCCAGGAAAGGCGATTGCCTCGTACTTGCAGTGTGGGCACATCACCTCCCAGTTTCAGTAGATCACAGGACTCCCTGGGGCCAGGGTAAACGGTGTGGCGGCCGAATCGTGCGGTATCCTTTGTGGTGCCAACCAAGAAAGGAACCGTG
>JABXJS010000162.1 GCA_013538855.1 Herpetosiphonaceae bacterium | reverse complement strand
CACGGTTCCTTTCTTGGTTGGCACCACAAAGGATACCGCACGATTCGGCCGCCACACCGTTTACCCTGGCCCCAGGGAGTCCTGTGATCTACTGAACATAGTAAGTTGATTTAACGGTAATCGGCATTCAACTGGTAGGCAGTTTCAGATGGTCAATCCGCTTGTAGCAGGGTTCACGCTTTTTCACTGCACCTTAAGACGTGCCCACTGTGCCAGGAGTGGGTGTATTGTACACCAGGGTGGGGTGGTTGCGCTAGCGCTGCTGTGGCTATTTTGCAGGGCGCAGGGTTTGGGCGGCGGTGTCGAAGGTGTAGCGCGTGCCGTCGCTGCATCAGCGCCGAGGTGCAGTGCTCCTTTCTGTCAAACTCTTCCTATTCTGGGGCGGTTATTCTTCGGCACTTCGGACGACAAATCCGAGCGCTGCCGATGCTGTCTGAACAAACTGTGCTTCCCACACAGCCCAGACCGACGCCGACAGATAGCCGACTATGTGCAGGCCACTCGGCTCAACCGAGGCCCAGAGATAGGGAATCCGCGCCATCTGCTCAGCATCAGGCACCGGACCAAACCAGACGGGACACTGGTCGGGGAGTGGGTAGCCAACAAAACCGGGCAAGGCTCGATACACGCGATCCAATGCCGTCCAGCGAGCATCGGTCATCTGCGTCATATCAAGGGTGTAGGTTCGATCAATCGCATGGAGTGGATCATCTTCGTTCATTGTCTTTCCTTGCCTCATGCCACAGACGCATACCGGCGGCACAGGTGGCCTAAACATCTGCGCCTTGGCGACGAGCATCCACGCAATATGGATAAGCGCGCACGAGTTCTGCACAGGCGCACCAGTACCACCGCCGCTGTGGTCGCAGTCACTCGATGGAGTCAAGCACCACCAGGGTTGGCAAGCATACACTTTTCAACGCTGAATCTATGTCATAATGGCGCAGGTTTACGATCATACGGGATAAGGAGGGCGTATGCGCCAAGGGTGGCAGCGTGGTTTGAAGGTGATCGCTCGCAGCAGCCTGACGCTGGTGCGCACGCTGGTGGTGTTTACGGTCGGCGGGACGCTGCTCAGCTGGGCGGCGCTGCTGCTGGTGCGGCCGCAGGTCAATCAGCTCTGCGGCGGCGCGGCGACGGGCTTCTTCGAGCCGTGCGCGGCCTCGATCAGCCTGTGGCTGCTCTATCTGGTCGGCGTGCCGCTGGCCTGCTTCTTCCTCGCCAAGCTCTACGGCGTCCAGCGCGTGCTGGCCCGCCACATCCACGAGCTGAAGGGGCCGCTGGCCGTGCTGATCACGCGCCACGCCTTCGCCTTCCTCGATAAGCACAACCTCAACCTCGCCAGCCTCTCCCGCGATGAGCGCTCCGCCGCCCTGGCGCGCTTCCTCCAGTCGCTCAGCGGCCTCTCGCTGCCCATGCGCTGGATCGCCCGCGCCTTCCTCGGGCGCTTCAACTATCTCGGCGCGCTGGACCTGGCGCTCGACGCCCCCGACGCCAGCGCCGACCGCGAGGAGCTGCTCGCCCACGTCGCCGCCCACGTCGAGGCCCAGCTCGACGAGCGCCTGCCCGCCGATCCGCCGCTGCTCTTCTATGCCCTGCTCGGCCTTGTCGTCGTCGGCAGCCTCGCCCTGCGCTTTGGTGTGGGCTAGGCCGCGCTGCGCAACGCTGTTGCCACTGTCAGACCAGATCGGGCGCAGCATCCAAACCTGGCTGGCGCTGGGCAACAACTGCGCGCCGCCGTCGCCGCGCTCACCAGCGCCCTGCGCGTTGGCGTGGACTCGGCGGCAGTACTGACGGTGTACAGGCGCGGCTGGTGCTGCTTGTCCTGCGCCGCCCAGCCCGCGCCCGCCCTACTCCGCCACGCGCACCTGCCCGGTCAGCAGCCGCTGCATCAGGCCGGTCTTTTGCTCACGGAGTGAATCACGCTGCTGCTGGTGGAGAGCGATCTCTTGATCACAGGTTTGGAGCAATGTTGCTATGGCTTGCTGCTCATCAGCACTGGGAATTAGCACGCTGATTTCAGCAAAGTTCTTGTACTTTAGGGCTAAGGTGTCACTCACCAAGCCCTGCGAGTAGCGCCAGAATTTGTGCACCATCGGCGGAAACTTAAACAGATAGCCCATAAAATCTACATTGATAGATTTTTTAGGCTTGCAGATCGTGTAGGCAGGACTCACAATACCCTCTAGGCTAGAGACCGCCGACACACCCTGCCACATCCGCATCGTGTTGTAGCCAATATCACCCACACAAATGCGCAGATACTTGGACTTATCATCAGCCGATGTGTCCCGACGATCCAGGGAATCACGATCAACAACCCCTTGACTATTGGTTATGGACAGCAGGGGCAAATCGGTTCGACCTGTCTCACGCCGCTCGCTGAACACATCACCTAAGCGCACCTCGCGCCACGGCTCCGTGAAGCCGGGGAAGCGCACCGCGCCAGTCAGCAGCCGCTGCATCAGGCCGCGCTTGCGCTGCTCCAGGGCCGCGATCAGGCGCTCGACGGTGGCGATGGCCGCGTCCCACGTCCCCAGGATCGCCGCGATCTTGCGCTGCTCGGGGAGCGGGGGCAGGGGAATTTCTATCTTCTCCAAAAGAGAAGTTTGTAAGCGACCTGTGCCATGGCTTGAATCGTCAACAAGGTTTAAAATGTAGGCTTCCTTAGCGCACATGCTGTAGGCTAAAAATAATGCATCAACATTGTCTTGTGGAATAATTGCTTTACAGTCTTGACTAAATGCCACAGTACGCTGGGTAATTCCTACGCGAAATTCTTTACGTAAACTCATACCGCGAACAACAAATAAAATAGTATTCTCGGGCACTAATCTAGTGCCATTTTCAGCTCCAAGTTCTGTTATACGTCTCTCTGAATCACTGATAAAAAACTGTTGCAAACTGCTTGCACTAATCCACGGAATATCGCCATCCCAGTACTCCGGAGTCGTCGTGTTAGGTGTACCACCTGAATACCATTTACCAGTAAGAGCTAGCGGGATCAATTCCCATCCGCTTGGTAGCTTATCCATCGAGGCCCAGCTCCTTTAGGTAGGTCTGCATCTGCGACTCGAGGGTGTGGAGGTCGGCGCGCAGGCTGGCGATCTGCTGATTGACGGCGGGGAGATCGACGGGCGGCTGCGCCTCGAAGGTATCGACGTAGCGCGGGATGTTCAAGTTATAGTCGTTGGCGGCGATCTCGGCGCGGTCGGCGACGTAGGCGTACTTATCGACAAAGGCGCGCTGGCGGTAGGCGGCGACGATGCGCGCGCGATCCTGCGGGCGCAGGGTGTTCTGGTTCGAGCCAGCAGCGAAGTCGCGGCTGGCATCGACGAACAGCACCGAGGCGTCGGCTTTATCACGGCGGAAGATCAGGATGGCGGCGGGAATGCCGGTGCCATAGAACAGGTTATCGGGCAGGCCGATGACCGCGTCGAGCAGGTTCTCCTCGATCAACTGCTGGCGGATGCGGCCCTCGGCCCCGCCGCGAAAGAGCACGCCGTGGGGCACGATCACGCCGACGCGGCCGTGCTGCTGCGGATCGAGGAAGGTGGTCTCGATCATATGGCTGATGAAGGCGTAGTCGCCCTTGCTGGTCGGCGGCACGCCGCGGCGGAAGCGCCCGAAGCGGTCGGTGGCGGCGGCCTCCGCGCCCCACTTATCGAGCGAGAAGGGCGGGTTGGCGACGACGACATTGAAGCGGCGCAGCGACTGCGGATCAGCACCGAGCAGCTGCGGGTCCTTGAGCGTGTCGGCCCAGCGGATATTGTGCATGGTGACGTTGATCGCGTGCAGGAACATATTCATCATGCACAGCGCCCAGGTCGCGCCGTTGGCCTCCTGGCCATAGACGGCGTAGTCGTTGGAGCCGACGTGGCGGGCGCACTTGATCAGCAGCGAGCCGGAGCCGCAGGCGGGGTCGCAGATCAGCTCGCCGGGCTGCGGGTCGAGCAGCTCGGCGATGAGCAGCGAGACCTCGGGCGGGGTGTAGAACTCGCCGGCCTTCTTGCCAGCGCCGCTGGCGAAGCGCTCGATGAGGTACTCGTAGGCGTTGCCGATCACATCGAGGTCGCCGATGCGCGAGGGGCGCATATCGAGGCGCGGGTCGTGGAAGTCCTCCAGCAGGTGGCGCAGGCGCTCGTTGCGCTGCTTGGTGCGGCCGAGGTTGGCCTCGCTGTTGAAGTCGATATTGCGAAAGACGCCGGCGAGCTTTTCGGGATTCTGCTCCTCGAGCTTTTCGAGGCCGGTGTTGATCAGCTCGCCGATGTTGGGGGCGGTGCGCTGATCGTAGAGCGTGTAGAAGTCGCTCTGCGGCGGGAGGCGAAAGCGCTCGTAGCGCATGCGGCGCAGGATGCCCTCCTCGTCGTCGCCCAGCTCGGCGCGCAGCTGCTGGTAGTGGTCGCGCCAGACATCGCTGATGTACTTGAGGAAGAGCATCACCAGAATGTAGTTTCAGTAGATCACAGGACTCCCTGGGGCCAGGGTAAACGGTGTGGCGGCCGAATCGTGCGGTATCCTTTGTGGTGCCAACCAAGAAAGGAACCGT
>JABXJS010000161.1 GCA_013538855.1 Herpetosiphonaceae bacterium | reverse complement strand
GCCCAGCACCGCTCCCTGCGCTCAGCGGCGCACGCTGTGGCTCAAGCAAGCCCAATCCGCCGAAACTCGCCGCGCCTGCCTCGGAACCGCGCCGTGGCTGAAGCAGGCCCAGCCCAGCACCGCTCCCTGCGCTCAGCGGCGCGCGCTGCGGCTGAAGCAGCGCCAAATGGTCTAAGGCTGCGCTACGCAAAGACTGTCCAGCGGCGAGCTGCGCTGTCCTGCGCTGCACAGCTGACGTGTGGGCCAAGCGCATCAGTGGCAGCTGCGGCATAGGTGGCGCAGCAGAGGCAGCAGCACGGCCGAGCGGCGGCTGAACCAGCGCTAGTCCGCCAGCATCGCCAGCGCGGCGCAGCTGAATCTGCGTCACTTCGCCTAGTCCTATTGCATCTGGCAAGCGCTGCGGCTGTGAGCGCGCTGCTGAGGTGCCCACAAAAGGCGGCGGACGCATAGGCTGAAGCAGCGTAGCTAGTGCGCCAGCGGTGACAGCAGCACCGGGCTGGAGTTGATCGCCTGCACCAGCCCGGCCACGTTGAGCAGGCGACGTCGGCACCAGCGGCTGGCTCAACATGGCCGCAGCCAAAGAGCGCTGCGGCTGAAGCAGCGGCCATGGCCCGGCAGTAGCGCCCGCTGCCAGCGTAGACATCTCTGCGCTAGACCACGCCGGTACGGCCGCTGTCAAAATCGACGGCTGAGCATCCCCAAACATCCGCTGTGGCTGAACAAGGCCGCTAAACGCAGACCCGGCTGCGCCACGCTGCGGCTGCTCTAGCGACTCAGCGGGGTCGGACAGAGCACGCCGCGCTTGCAGCAGCGGCGGCTGAGTTGGTCGCAGCAGGGCCAACGCTGTGCGCTGCGGCTGAACCAGCGGCAGACTCGCGCCACCGAGCGTCTGCGCAGCGCGGACTGGCTGCCAGTGATCTGCGCGCTGCGCGGCTGGATCTGCGCTCGCGGCCCACGCTCGCGGCGACTGGATACGCGCCTGCGCGCCCAAGCTCGGGCTGCGCAGCGGCTGAATGAGTGCGAGCGCACCTGGAGCCATGGTGGCGGCCAGCGGCGCGCTGCCTGGCGGAGCCGCCAAACCACCCAGCGCCGATCGGTGCTGCGGCGGCATCAGCGGCTGGCTCAGCGTGGGCGCGGCCAAAGAGCGCTGCGGCTGAAGCAGCGGCCATGGCCCGGCAGTAGCCCCCGCTGACATCGCAGACTGCGCTGCGCCCGCCCACGCTGGCACCACCGGCGTCACGAGCGACAGCTGAGCAGCCCCAAACATCCGCTGTGCCTGCATGAGGCCGCCAAACGCAGGCCCTGCGCTTGCGCCACGCTGTGGCGGCTCCAGCGCACCAGCGCCACTGGTCTGCTGCGGCATACGTGCGAGCACAGCGGCGAGCAGCCCAGGAACAGGCGGCGCGGCGGAACCAATCAGCGCGCCACCCGGCTGGCGCGGCTGAGCTGGCATAGCAGCGCCAGCACTATCTACGTCGCGCCGCGTTTGGAGCAGTGGCAGCGCGCCCGCCCCAGCGGCTGGCCCAAGCCGAGCTTCAGCTGATCGCAGCGATCGATGCAGCGGCTGCGCGCCAAGCTGCGCGAACAGTGATTCCCGCAGCGGCTGGAGCAGCGCTAGCTCCGCCGCTGGCTGCACCGGCGCGGCGCTGGCCCACGCTGGCGCGGCCGTGGTCAACAGCGACGGCTCAGCATCCACAGCAGCGCGCCGCAGCTGCAGCAGGCCGCCCAGCCCTGGCGCAGCAGGCTGGCTGAGCGGCAGATCGAGCGCTTCACGGCCTACCCGCCCTACCTCGAACAGTCCAGCTGTGCTCGGCGCTGATGCAGCGTCGACAGCGCGGCGCTGTGGCTGCACCAGCGGCCATGGCCCGGCCACTGCACTTGGCGCTAGGTGACGCCGGTCGGCTATCGCTGACGCAGTCGCCGCACGGCGCTGTGGCTGCACCAAGCTCCCCCCACCAGGTGGCGCATCCAGCGGTGGCACATCCGCCGCGCTGCGCCGCGCCAGCCCATGCGCAGCCGTCGGCCAAGCAGCAGACGCCGCCACCGCCGCCGCACTGCGCCGCGCCAGCACCAGCGGCAGTTGCGCTGGCGTAGCTCCACTGGCGGCAGCGCTAGAAAAGCGCAGCGGCTGAAGCACATCAAGGCTGCCGCTGGCTGTGCTCGTCAGGCTTAGGGCTTGCTCGGGCTTAGACGGCGGCGCGGCCAAGCCCTGGTTGGCACGCTCGGCCTGCGACCAGCTACGCTGCACCGGTGACATCGCCTGCACAGGAGCAGCGAGCGGCGTTTGCGCTATGCGCGTGATAAAGGAATGCACTGGCTGACTCGCGGCAGATGCGGCGGTCGGCCAGCGCGCGCCTTCAGCCGCCATCGGCCCAGGCCGCTGGACAACACGACGCAGCAGCGGCAGACTGGCAGCGCCAGCACTGCGATCTGCAAACTCTGGTTGCGCCACCTGGCTTGGCAGCGCGCTGCCCGCTGCACGAGCATCAGTGGAGTGCTGCGACCAACCGCCAGCTGCAACCTGCCGCAGCAGCGGCAGATGTGGCGCGGCCTGCGGCAAGCCCGCTCCTGTGCGCTGCACGCTGGCGCTCAACGCCAGTCCAGCCGCACCATACTCAATCGGCGGCGTCGTAGGCGCGCTCGACGGCCCGCCCGCTGGGAGATCCATGGCGCTTGGCCGCGCAGCCGCACGACGCTGCACTGCTGTGCCCGCCTGTGCCGACCACGCGCCCGCTGCCTCCGCCATTGACACCGCCGCGTGATCAGGTCCAGCGCTTGCCGCTGGCGCAGCCGCAGCCGGCAACGGCGCGCGCATACTCAGCGGCAGCGGGCGACGCTGGAGCGCTGCAGGCGCACCGAAGACGAGCGGCAGCGCAGCAAAGCCGCTCAGCCCCGCAGGGAGTGCGCCTTCTGGAGCAAACGCGGGCGTAGCGGCTTCAACCTGCTGCGGATATGTCAGGCCGCTCGCCTGTGAATGAGCGCTGCGCTGCAGCAGCGGTGGCAGCAGCGCGCTAGCCGACGCAGCGGCGGCAGGCGACACTAGCCCACGCGACCAAGCAGGCTGGCGCTGCACGCTTGCGCGCGGCCACTGTGGACCAGTGTCAAGCACTGGCTCTGGCCGCCGGGGCAGGCGCGCGATTAACAGCAGCGGCGTTTCAGGGGCGGCCAGGCGCTGCACCGGCGCGGCGAGGGTGAAGCGCTGCAGCTGGCGCTGGCCAAACTCCATCGCCCGTAGCCCCGGCGACAGCGGCGCACGCGCGCTCGTCAGCGCCGTCTGAGTGACGCGCTGAATGAGGCGCTGGGCGAAGGCCAACGTCGGGTTAGGCTGCTCGGGCGGTGTGGTCACACTCGTTGCTCTACTTTAGGCTCCAGCCCATACTCTCCAGCTCGCGGCGGATGGCATCCATGTTGGAGCTGGCGGGGCTGGCGGCGGGGGCGCTGGGCGGCGTGGCTCCAGGCCAGTTGGGCGCGCCCTGGCGCGCAGCGCTGAGCTGGCGCTGCGGCGGCACAAACGGCGACACGTCCATGGTCGGGCGGTCGTAGCGATCCGGCGGCGGCTGGAAGCGCGCGGCGTGCTCGTTGGCCCAGGAGCCGACAGCGCTATCGCCGCTGAGACGCTGAATCAGGCGCGGGCCAAAGTCCACCTGCACCAGCGGGCGGCTGTGGCGCAGGATGCGCTGCGCCGTCTGCTGCAGCTGCGGCAGCGTGGTCAGCATCTCTTCGCCGCGATCAGCGCGCGGCAGCTCATCGTGGGGCTTGGGCATTAGCTGCCTCCTTGCACCAGGCTCAGGCCCTGGTGCGATAGCTCGATAGTCTCAAAGGCCAGCTCGTTCGAGCCAGCCTTGAGGCTTGGCCCCGACCACTTCACCGGCAGGGCGGCGGCCACATTCCAGCGCAGCGAGGCCGCCTGGCCGCCGCTGACCGTAAAGCTGTAGATCGTGATCGACAGCCCGCGGCGCTTGAATGTGCCGTTCACACAGTCGTTGTACCAGTTCCAGAAGGTCAGGTCGGCCAGCCCGCGCTTGAGCACAATCTGGCTCCACGAGGTGCGCACCGGCAGATTATAGACAAAGCCGTTGTTGCCGCCCTCCTGCCACTTGAACGTCTCGATCTCCGACTGTAGCCCCGAGGCTTCGCTAAACTCAGCGATCGTCAGCGAGTCCAGCTCAACAAAAAAGCGATAGGTTCCAAACCGCTTGATGCTCATAGATCATTCCTGATGCTGTGGCGCTGGGCGTTGCTTGCGCCACGGCGCTCGACATCCACGCGCAGCTCCTGCATCAGCAGCTCCTCGACCAGATCGGTCAGCAGCTCTAGGTCGATGTTCTCCAGCGTGGCGCTGGCGTCAGTTGGCTCGGCGGACGACTGGCCGCTGCTCTCAGATGCAGGCATGCAGGTTCTCCTTGTGGCGCTGCGATCAGCGCTCCTGGGCCGCATCGTTGATGCGGCGGTTGATGGCGGCGATCTGCGCAACCCAGGTCTGGCGCTCGCGATGCTCAAGCGTCAGCACCTCGTCGAGGGGCCAGTGAAAGTGGTAGGCGATATAGGCTACCTCCTCGTAGAGCCGTTCGAGGGGGTAGCCAGCTACCCCCCCAGCCGTCCCAGGTCCAGCTCGAAGGTCTGGTTGCAGTGCGGGCAGCTCACCTCGATCTCGCTGGTGCCGGTCTCGTTGATCCGCCGATAGAAGTCCTGCAGATAGGCCAGGTCGGCGGAGAACAGCCGCTCGATCACGCCAGGGTTGACGTCGCTCAGGCTGCCCAGCTTCGTCACCACGCGCGCCAGCAAAATAATCACCAGGTACGCTTGGTTGGAGCGCACGCGCGGGTCGCGCATCGGTGCGATCTCGTCCATCGCCGTCGCTAGGCGCATCACGCCGTTGCGGTGCACAGTGCCCTCGGCATCCACATAGCCGCGCGGCAGGGTAAACTCAAATTCGGTCTGAAAAGCCATAGTTCCTACACTCTACAGCGCGCGCCGCACTCCGCAGCACGCGATCCAATTCCTATCATCCAGCAGCGGCCTAGCACAGAGCAGACGTTTGAACCACTGCGCCGTGGTTAACCCACGCGCTGAGCATCCACCGCCTGCCCGCTGCTCGCTCGCCCGCACCGCCGGCGGGAGAACCCATCCAGTGCGTCCCGCCATCAGCGGCAGCCTAGCACAGAGCAGACGTTTGAACCACTGCGCCGTGATTAACCCACGCGCTGGCCATCCACCGCCTGCCCGCTGCTCGCTCGCCCGCACCGCCGGCGGGAGAACCCATCCAGTGCGTCGCGCCATCAGCGGCGGCCTAGCACAGAGCAGACG
>JABXJS010000160.1 GCA_013538855.1 Herpetosiphonaceae bacterium | reverse complement strand
TCGTTGATGCCGTAACGGCCATCTACGGCATGGTTCGGGCTATCCCGCTCGCACCGTACCGACCCTACACGCCACCCGAGCCAATCCTGTGATCTACTGTTAATGCCAAAGCCATTGTTCGCCGTATTGTTGGCGATGATCGTGTTGCGCAGTGTGCCATTGCCGCCGAAGATGCCGCCGCCATCGCCGCCGGCGTGGTTCTCAACGATGGTGGCGTTGATCAAGGTGTTGCTGCCGTTGCTCAGGAACACGCCGCCGCCGAGGCCCGTGTTGGCGGCGCTGGTGCTAACCGCCTGATTGCCGCTGACCGTGCTATCGCTGAGCGTCACTGTGCCGCTGCCCTGAATGAAGATACCGCCGCCCTGCTTGCGCGCCACATTGCTGCTGAACAGCGAGCGGCTGATGCTATGCTGATAGCTGCTGCCGCCGCCGCCAAGCCAGACCGCGCCGCCAACGCCCCAGTACGAGCCAGCGCCGCTGATTGGCTCCAGCGCCTGATTGTTGCTAAAGCTGCTGTCGCTGATCTGGCTTGTGTCGCTGCCGTAGAGATAGGCCATCAGCGCGCCGCCCTGATAGCGTGAGATATTGCCGCTGAACGTGCTGCTGCTGATCAAGACCTGGCGGCTGCCCTGCGGGTTGGCACCGTCGATGAAGAGTGCGCCGCCGCCGTTGGTGCTCGCGCCAGCGAGCGTCGACTGATTCTGCTCAAAGGTGCTGCCGCTGATGCTCAGATCAGACAGCAAGTTTTTAATCGCCCCGCCGTTGCCCGCCTGATTGCCGCTGAAGGTGCTGTTGCTGATGTGCAGTGTGCCATTTTTAATAAACAGCGCCCCGCCGCCGTCCTCATCGCCTTGGCCGGTTGAGATATTGTTGAAGAACGTGACACTGCTGAGGCTAAGCTGGCCGCGCTCGAGCATGTGCAGGCCCGCGCCCTCGTTGGGCGTATGGCCGCTGGAGATCGTCAGATCGCTGATAGTTAGCTGCACATCGGTGTTGGTGCTGATCAGGCGCATCTCGGGGGCATTGGCGGCGCGCTGGAGCGTCGCGCCGTTGCCGATGATCGTCAGATCGTGGCCGGTGGGGTTGGCGTTTTCGATCACGGGCAGCGCGGTGGGGCCGTTGTTCTGCGGGGCGCTGCTGGCAACGTTGGTGAAGGCGTAGGCGCAGTTGGGCGCAAGGCTGATCACGCTGGCGCTTGGGCTGCTATTGGCGCTGGTGATCGCGGCGCGCAGACTATCGACCGTGCAGTCAACCTGCAGCAGCTGGCGGCTGGCCGCGGCCGGGTGCGACCGCAGCAAGCCCAGCGCCACGCTAAGGCTAAGGATTCGCGCTACAAGCTTGAGCATAGCAATCTCCTTCATCGAGAAAATACGTGTGGCAATAGTACCAGAGCTTGCAGGCGCACAAAAAAGCGGCCTGATCGCTAGGACCAGGCCGCTGGAGTTTAGCGCGAGCTATGGCTTCAGATAGGTCTTGAAGAAGTCGGTGATGGCGTTATAGCAGCGCACCTTGTTGGCGAACTTCAGCACATCGTGGCCCTCGTCCTCAAAGACGATAATATCGACCGTCTTGCCTTGGGCTTGCAGGCTCTCGACGACCTCGCGCGACTCCTGCTCGATGACGCGCGGATCGTTGGCTCCCTGGAGCACGAGCATGGGGCAGCGTAGCTGATCGATATAGGTGCGTGGCGAGCGCTCGATGAGGAAATCGCGCTCGGTGACCGGATCGCCGACGAGCGCGGCCATGTAGGGCTTCCATGTTTCGGGAACGCGCTCGGTGAACTTCGTCAGGTCGTAGGGGCCGAACATATCGACGGCAGCCGACCACAGCTCAGGGTAGCGCGAGGCCAGCGTCAGGGTCATAAACCCGCCGTAGGAGCGCCCGATCACTGCTGCGCGACTGGTGTCGATGCGCGCGTCGTTGGGCAGCACCTTGGTCATCGCATGGACGTGATCAAGGCGATCTTGGCCGCCCCAATCGCGGACGACGTGCTTCATATAAGCGAAGCCATAGCCGGTGCTGCCGCGCACATTGGGCACAAACACCGCAAAGCCGTTGAGCGTGAGGAACTGGATCAGCGGCATGGAGAACCATGCGAAATCAGGGCGCTCCTGCCCCTGTGGCCCGCCGTGGATGTAGTAGACTAGCGGGCGCGCGCCGCTGAAGCCCAAGCTCTCCGCTGGCAGATACAGCCGGGCCGAGATGCGCAGACCATCGAAGGACTCGAACGACGCATCTTCGCCAGGCGACATGTGCGTAGCGGGGATGCCCAAAATGCGCTCGCGGGTGTGCTGGCGCACCTGGCTGCGGTCAGCGCCTTCGATCGTATAGATCTGCGTGGGCGAGATAGCCGTGGAGAAGGCGAGCACATAGCTGTCGGTGGCAGCGTCGTAGGTGACGGCCTCAATCACACCGTTGCTCAGCTGGCCCTGGCCGCACAAGACGGTGTCAAGCTGGAGTGAGCGCTTGGCCAGGTCGAAGCTGCCCTCGTAGAGCCAATCCGCGCCATCAATGTTGAAGCCGACCATATAGCGTGCGCCGTCGAGGTGCTTGAAGCGATTAAGCTCACCGACGCCAGTGTGAACCTTGCCATTAATCGTGACTGGGGCGATCTCGTGCGAGCCATCGAGCGCTAGCAGGGCTAAGCCGTAGGTATCCTCGAACAGCACCGTGGTGCACAGCGCCGCGCGGTTGTTATCCACAAAGGCGCACTGGCCGAGACCGTTGATCGGCACTTGCTCGCCTGGCGTGCGCTGCTCTAGCGGCTTCCCATAGACCAGCAGGCGCTCGTTTGAGTCGATGTGTTGTAGATAGAGCACGCTGTCGCCGAGGCCATAGCCAATATTGATCAGCAGCTGACGATGATCGTCGCTGATGCCGGCTGGGTAGGGCGCATACATGCCGCCATCGAGCTCGACAAGGCTCTGGTCGGCCATATTCAGTAGATCACAGGACTCCCTGGGGCCAGGGTAAACGGTGTGGCGGCCGAATCGTGCGGTATCCTTTGTGGTGCCAACCAAGAAAGGAACCGTG
>JABXJS010000159.1 GCA_013538855.1 Herpetosiphonaceae bacterium | reverse complement strand
GTGGGCGTGTTGGTCGGCGGCGTGGTGGCCGTCGGACTTGGGGCGGCGGTGGGTGTGGCGGTTGGCAGCGGAGTGGGCGTCGGCGTCGCAGCCGACGGGATCACGCTGAGCACCGGATCGAGCGTAAGCAGCGCGCCGGGCGTGGCGCTGAAGGGCTGATCGGTGCTGATGGTCTGGCCGAAGGCGCTGGCGGAGTGATTGATCACGCTCGTCAGGCTGGCGGACGGGATGGGCACGAACATGCTGTAGTCGCCCTGCGTATCCAGCTGCACGCTGCGATTGATCGCCCCGCTGAGTATCACGCTTGCCTGGCTGCTGCTGAGCGGCTGGCCGTTGCTGTCCTGAACGTGGCCGCGCACGTGCAGCGTGGCCGGAGCCAGCAGCAGCGTCTGGGGGATGTCGGTGGCTAGCGCGGTGCCCGGCGGCACTGTCGCTGTGTGCACGAGCGGATCGCCATAGCCGCTGACGGTGTAGGTCAGCTCAATCGCCCCGCTCTGCGGCACGATCGCCTCACAGTCGTAGCTGCCGCCGCTGCCGGTGGTGACGGTGCAGACTGGGCCAAGGCCGGTCACGGCGATGGTGAGCGGGAGGCCGTCCATCACGGCTTCGGCCTCGACCGTGTTGCCGATGGTGCCAAAGAGATGGATGCGGCTGGCGCTGGTCGGATCAATGAAGGCGCTGGCGAACGTCAGATCGACGGGCAGCTCGGTCAGGCTGCCAAGGGCGGCGCTGGCCTGGACGGTGGTCTGGGCCTGGAGCGTCTGGCCGAGGTCCTGGAAGAGCGCGCGCACGGTGAGCGCGGTGGAGGGGGTGGCGTCCGCCAGCATGAGATACAGGCTGTAGGTGCCGTCGGCGGCTGTGCTGGCGCTGGCGCTGGTGCTGCCAGTTCCGTAGGCGCTGAGCTGGACGGCGGGGCGAGTCTGCTGGGCGCTGTCGCGGACGGTGCCGCTGAGCTTGAGCGTGCGTGGGGCGACGCTGAAGGAGCGGGCGACGGGCAGGCGATCATTGATCTGCAGGCCGCTGGGATCGACGGTGAACGGCGGCGAGGTGAGACTGCCGCGGCCGGAGATGACATAGGTCACCTGGAAAGGGTCGGTGGCGCTGATCGACAGCTCACACGTGTAGTCGCCGGTGCTGGTGGTCTGGACGCTGCAGATGGAGCCGTACTGCGGGCTGGTGATGGCGAGCTGGGCAGCAGGCACGCCGAGGCCGGGCACGAGGCTGTTGCGAACCTTGCCGGTGAAGGCGACGGAGCGCGCGGTAAAGGTGATGTCCTGGAGGTGGCTGTTGAGCTGGTTAGCCAGGACGTTGGTGATGGTGACCGGCTGGGTGGTAGTGCTGGAGCCGGTCTGGGTGCTGTAGGTGACAGCATAGCGCAGGGCGACGCTGCCGCCGCTGAGGGCGCTGTCGGGCACGGCAAGCGTGAGGCTGTAGGAGCCATCGCTGGCGCTGGTGGCGCTGGCGCTGACGCTGCCGCCCTGGTCAGTAACCACGATGCTGGCGTTGGCCAGCGGCTGCCCCGCTCCGTTGATGCTGCCGCTGAGCTGGAAGGTGGTGGGGCTGAGCTGGGCATCGGCGTAGCGCACGACGGTGCCGCCGGGAGCGGGCAGGTCAGCGACCGCGACGGAGCCGCTGGCGCTGGCGGAGCCCATGCCGGAGATGACGACCTCGAAGGGCACAGCGCTGTCCAGGGTGCCGGTGAGCACGGCGGCGCACTGGTAGGCCCCATTGCTGGCGCTGGTGGTGGTGCAGACGCCGTTGACGAAGGCGGGGCTGGTGACAGTAATGCTGGCACCACCAACAGGCGTGGGGCTGGAGAGCAGCGCGTTGGTGAGGGTGCCGGCGACGATGAGCGTGCGCGCGGTGGGGACCGGCTGCTCAATCACATCGACCGGAATGGGCTGGGTGGTCAGATCGAGCGTAAGCGGAATGATGCCGGACTGGGTGAGCGTGAAGGGCAGCGATTGGGTTACGGAGGTCTGGAAGTCCGGGCTGGCGGCCTGGACGGTGAGCACGCCGGTGGTGAGGCCATCGGGCAGCGGATAGTAGAGTGTGTAGTGGCCATTGGCGTCGGCTTGGGTCTGGTTGAGGCCAAGGCCCTGCACCTGGATGCGCGCGTCGGGCAGGAGGCTGCCGCCGGGATCACGGACGGAGCCGGAGAGGGCCAGGACGCGCTGGACGCTGGCGCTGAAGTTCTGGGTGCCGAGCCAGAAGGTGCCGGGCTGCGGCGTGGGAATGGTGATCTCACGGGTGATGGGTGCGCCACGGCCCGAGACGCGGTAGCGGATGGTGAGCTGGGGCGCGGCGGTGGGCGGGATGGTGACAGAGCAGCGGTAGCGGCCCTCGGCGTAGGTGCCGGTGTCGCAGAGCACGCGGCCGAGGGTGGGCGAGGAGATGGTGACCCGTGCGCCAGGCAGCGGCACCTCCGGGTGCCCGTCCAGCGTCAGCTGCCCATCAAAGACAAAGCCCTGCAAGGCTGGCGGCTGCTGATCACCTGGGTACTGCACATTGGCATCTTTGCAGAGGCCGCTGGCGATGAGATCAGCAGCGCTGCGCCCGGCCGCCATATCAAAGGCGAGCCGCTTGATCAACACTGGGCTGATGGCGCTCACATCGGCGCTACAGGTAGTGGCGAGCAGATCACGGACCTGCTGGATGTAGCCGCCTGCATCTAGCTCGCTCTCGGTCGGCGCAACAGCTGTCTGGGGAATGTTGATGCTCGCGTAGGTCTCGCCATCAATGTAGGCGAAGAGCGAATCATTTTGCGGTACGCGCCAGGCTTCAACAAATTGATCAAGATTTTGGGCCTGATTGCCATTAGGCAATGTGAGATCGTTGTTATGGTCGCCGTCAGGTATGCCGAACATACCATGGAAATTGCCAGTGAGCGGCGTGCTCAGCGAAATATCGAGCGCCAGCGCTGGTGTGCTTGACTCAGCGGCAAGGTTGGTGTCGATCGAGCGGCCAATATGGAGCATCGTCATGTCGCCGGGGTTGGTTACAGTATTCCAGCCATTTTCGGCGACAAACAGATTAAACTCTGTGCCGGGATCAATGCGCACAATGGCGGTGCCATAGGTGTAGGTGCCCGGTGCCAGATCGGTGACCTGGCCGTCGATGCGTAGCTGGAACTCATTGGTGCCCGGCGCAGGCAGGCGCACCTCGAACACATGGCCGCTAGCTTTCACTGCCGCCGCTGTGTTGAACGAGGCCCAGTCTGGGAACCCTGGCAGCCGTGCTTGGCGCACCTGCAGCTCTAAGCTGTCGGTGAGCATGGGTCGTGCATAGATGAACTCGCCCAGATGCAGCGATGTGTAGGCTGTGCCATCGAGCGTCGTTACATGCGGATCGCCAGTGGTGTTCGCCATCACTCGTGGTGTCAGGGCTAGTCCACCGATGAGGGCGAGACCGCCGCCGATAATAAAGGCGGGCACCTCACACTGCACAACAAAGCAGATAATTGCCGCTGCTCCGCCAAGCACCCACGGCACCCAGCCTAACCCGTCGCTGCCTGGCTGCGGTGCGGTGCGCCGATTGAACTGTGTCTCTTCCTGTGATTGGCACTTGGTTGGATCGGCCAGCTCGGTGTATTGAATCCGCACAGTGGCGATATTCGACAGCGTCAGATCAGTCATATCGATCAGCCGATAGGTCAGAATATCTTCGCGGATCTGCGGATTGCAGACATAAATTTGGGGCACTTTGTAGCGGATGCCCTGCGCGATCTCTGGTGGCGGCGGCTCAGGGGTGCCCGATCCGCTTATGACCAGCACGCCGACTTGCGCCTGCGAGCGCGTGCCAATAAAGTCGTTCTGCTTGACTAAAATAGTCAGGAGCGCACCTGGTGTCGCTGTCTCAGCATCATTGATCGCAATCATGGTATTGCAGCCTGTCTGCTTGATCTCTGGCCGTAGCAGCAGGCGTACTTTGCCAATATCTGTGGTGTTCTCTAGCCCATCACGCAGCCGAATCTGATACCCAAAGGCGTCGAAGGGGATCGGTGTGTCATCACAGCGCTTCCACTCATCACCGCTTGGGGCATGCACGATTACCGAGCGCCCATCATTGATGATCTGTACGTTAGGCGCGTTGTAGAGAAATTGGCGCGTGATCATCAACTGGTCGCGCTGATTAGCAGGCAGGTCGTTGTTCAGCAGCGAGTCGATCTGCACGGACTCACCTGCGTTAACGATGATCTGGTTGGATACGGTGGTGTAGTCATCGTCAATCGGTGTTGGCAGCGGCTCAACGGTGATGGTGGTGTTTGAAAGCCGTGCCCCGCTACGAAAACTCGCAAATCCAATGATGATGAACAGCTGTTTTTCACCCTGCACAGTGACAGTTGTTTCAGTTTTGCTCTCGGCCCCGGTTGCACATGACGCAGCGGCAGTGTCGTAGATCATCGCCCGCATATCGCTGCTGTTGCTTGCGTTTGTGATGGTCACACGCACTTTTTGCCGAGTGCCTAGTGTATTGTTTTTGATATAAAGCGGCAGAGCCATTGTTTGCAACTGGCGTAAACCGCCGCGTACACTATGCACATAGCGCTGGCTTCCCTGGGCTGTTGTGTAGCGAATTTCGCCAGTGTAGCTCTGATTTTGCTGATCCGTGAATTGCGCAAGTGCAGGATCATAGGTGTTACCAAGCGAAATTCGCAGCCCGTTATCAATAAGAAACGCCTCTGGATCGCTAGCGCACTGGCCCATGTTCCGAAGAACGTTGTCTCCTAAATCAACTCTGTGCTCATAGATCTGATTTTTGGCCCACTTCCAGTACTCGGTGGGCAAGTCGTCCAGCTCAGCTGGCGTTCCTCCCGTTTGCATAATGCTGTCGAGATGACTAAATGCACCATTTCCATAGACATCGTAGAGCATAAATGCAGCAAAGTCTTGGAAGCGATAAAATCGTGACTTTACTTCGCGATTGCCGTTGAACCATGTGGCATCTGTCGCAATCAGCGAATTTCCAGCATTAAAAATCTTCCATAGCAGTGCTGTATGTTGGGCTTTTGCGGCTGTTTCTGGAAATGTATCTTCGGCAAGTTTGGCGGTGCCTTCGGTAAATGCGAAGATAGCTGTTTCCAGTGGCGCAGGATCAAACTTGGTTTGTTCTATGGCTGTGCGTATGCGCTCGTAGCTGTACTGGATCGCATGAAACAGCTCGTGGGTGAAGTGCTTGCCGGTGTCTGCTTGTAAAGAGCCATCGTCCTGTAAGCAGATATAGAGTGACTGTGTTTCGTACACGTAGCGTCCAGCTAATGTTAAGCTGCCTGCTGAACAGTCACTATCACTGGCGCGCCGTAGCCCAACAACAAAGGCATCTCGGTTAGGATCCTGCTCGGTTATGTTTGCCAGCACGTTTGTTGTTGTATCAACTTGTGACGCACGTATAAGGTTTGGAGCATTGAAGTTCAAGTCGTTATACCACCTGAAACGGCTCCGGATTATATCCCGCAGCTCTGTGCCGGTTCCTGATTTAGGCAGCTGCCGATCATTAGGCACCGCAGGAGCACGATCTATGCGTTTGATGGCGATTTTGAGCGGGTATGGATCGGCTGGTGGTGGATCAGTGTTTGTCTGTGGCCTGCCCTGCTGTAGCTCACTTGGGCGCTGGTTCGCTAGCTCAGCCAGATCAATCTCAACCATCGGCTGCTCGTTATAGGTCGTGGAGACGAGGCCCACGTAGAGCTGGGCACTGTAGACCATCGGCAGCTTGCCAACGTGCACATTCAGCTCGGCATCATAGCCGCCGTTTTGCAGCAGCCACTCTACGCCTGGGCCTTCTGGAGCATCGGTTAGGCTCAGCGGCACGCTCGCGATTGCTAATCCAATATGTTCTGGATCAGCGCCCGCTGGCAGCGGCACGCCAATATACGCTGATGTCGGGAGCACATCGACACCGTTGAGTTGGTAGAATGGCGACCGTGCAATGTAGCCATTGGGCAGCTGTAGCTCCTGCGCTGTCGGCACAAGGCTTACGGTGAGCGCTGTCGAGAGCTGCCCGCTGAGCACGCCAAGCCCTAGGCCATCTGGTGTGATGATCACGCCGCCTGCGCTGTCAACGTAACTCAGTGTTGTGCGCACGACGCTGCGGGCTGTTAGCCCGTTGGCATCGCGCACTTGATACTTAAGCGCGATTGTGCTGGTGTAGCCCTGGCTAGCATAGTGCAGCAGGCTGCCGCTGATGAGAGCGCTGCCCGCCTGTGGCTGCTCAAGTAGCGTGAAGCTCAATGGCCCGGTGCCAGAGACGATGCTCGCTAGGTCAAGCGTGCCACTGATGTTATCGGGCAGCACAAGCAGCCCTGGTCGGGCCAGCGGCGGCAGCTGTCCGTCGCTGCTGCGCACGCTGATCGTGGTTGCAGCGGTGGCGCTCAGACCAGCAACATCGAAGGCCACCGCATGAGCCTGCCAGTAGCCTGCTGCGGTATAGGTATGGGTGACGCTCAGACCTGTTGCGGTGGCTCCATCGCCAAAGTCCCACGTCACCGTCAGTGGATCGCTATCGGGATCGCTGGCCTCGGCAGTGAATGTGACGCTGAGCGGCACACTGCCTGTCGTAGGCTCCGCACTGAGCGTGATCGTGGGCGGACGGTTGCCGCGCACAACGTCGATGGTGATGGTTGCGCTGGCTTGTGCCCCTGCCGGATCAGTCACTGTGTACACAAGGCTGTCTGTGCCGACATACCCCAGGCTCGGTGTGTAGGTCAGCGTTGCGCCACGAATCGTCGCGCTGCCATGGGCAGGGCCGCTGCTCAGGCTATAGCTTAGCAGATCAGCGTCTGGATCACTGGCCAGTCCGCCGAGATTAAGCGTGAGCGCGCCTGGTACAAAGACTTGCGCTTCGGTCGATTGGGCCAGCGGCGGATGGTTGGGAAGACGGGTGCTGACGGTGAGCGCCGCCGAGGCGCTTGCTCCACTTGGGTCGAGCGCAAAGACGCTCACGCTCCAGTCGCCAGCCGCAGTGTAGGTGTGCACAGGCGTGAGCACATCGGTTGTGCCTGTGCCGTCGCCAAAGCTCCAGTTGATGGTCAACTGATCGCCATCGGGATCGCTGGCCTGCGCACTGAGCGCCACAGTTAGCGGTGCGGTACCGCTCAGCGGGCTAGCGCTGAGCGTGATCTGCGGCGCATGGTTGATCGGCGCGCCGGTCACGCTGATGCTGATCGTGGCCTGGGCGCTGCCGCCGCGCCCATCGCTGACGTCGTAGATCAGGCTGTCGGGGCCGCTGAATCCAGCGCTTGGTGTGTAGGTCAGCGTGCTGCTGATGATGCTGGCGCTGCCAGACTGTGGCAGGCTGCTCAGCGCAAATGTCAGCGCATCGCCGTTGGGATCGCTGACCAGCGTCGCAAGGTCAAGCGCTGCGCTTGCTGGCGCCATAACGTTTAGGACGCCATCCTGAGCTACAGGTGCCTGGTTTGGTGGTCGTGAGCAGCGCTTGGTGCTGGTCGAGGCGGTGGCCGTTCGGCCTTGTAAAATCCAGACGATGTTGCCGCCGCTAAACGGCACAACGAATGCGCCATACTGTCGCCCTGGTAGAAAATGCGTGGTCTGCCCACGCTCTTGCGGCGCTGGATGAAAGTAGTTGCGGTTGCCAACTGCAACATCGATTGCGGTGGCGGCGTCGTTCTTATACCCAAATACTGCGAGATATACGCCGCCCTGCGGATAGACACACTCCACGACTGCATGCAGACTGGAGCGCACGCTGATGCTGATGCTGGCCTGCGCACTGCCACCCTGGCCGTCGGCAACGGCGTAGAGGAGGCGGTCGCTGCCCAGAAAGCCCTGATTCGGCGTGTAGATAAGCGTGTGGCTTATAATGCTTGCCACGCCAGACGCTGGCGCGGAAGCGATCTCCACGCTCAGTTGATCTGCATCAGGATCACTGATCAGACTGGCGATGTTCAGGCTGGCACTGCTGCCAGCATAGACGCTGAGTGCGCCATTTTGTGCCGTCGGTGCGCTGTTGGACTGTGCGATACGCTCCGTTTGTGGCTGTTTTGCCGCCAGCGTTGACGGATGTAGCGCTCCACTGATCAGTGTGACCAGCACAAGTACAATGTTGACGAGTGTTTTCAAGCGAGCCATATGATCCTCCACAAGCCCCAGCAGCCGCTGCGGCATGATGTTGTTTTACGATGAAGATAAAGGCGAAAACGGCAACATCTTGGAGTTTCAGCAGCGTAAGACGTAAGACATGGTCATACCAGACCTCCCACAGTACCTAGAGCGATAGCAGGCCCAGCTAGCCTGCTGTCCTGATCTTAGCTAGTGCTATTCCTTTCATGTTTCCTTTGAGCTTTCCGCTGAGCGCAACCGTTGTGTCGTGGAGTGTCTGTCACGCTGCCGCTGCTGTGGTCTTGGTGTGCGATTGGGTCTGGTGGGCTGTGGATGCGCCAGCGCTTCGAGTATAATATCCGTACATCTGTACTGATCTGTCGCTCGTGTGGACCTCGGCGGCTGGGCAAGGGGCTGATATATGGTGTATCCGATGGCAGAAACTTCTAGGCAATCCGGTGTGCAAAGCAGCGGCACAGACGCAGAGCTTGTGCCGCAGTTCTCTGGGCGTAGGCCGCTCGCAATTGATCTGTTCGCTGGTGTTGGCGGGCTATCGTTGGGGTTTGAGCAGGCTGGGTTTGATGTTGTAGCAGCAGTTGAGTATGATCCTGTGCATGCCGCTGTCCATACGTATAATTTTCCGCTGACAGCAGTCCTGTGCCAAGATATTAGTCGGCTTTCCTGTGCACAGTTGCATGAACATGTGCTGAACGGAATGCAGGCTCATCGTCAAGGCAGCTCGCGCTGGGATGGTGAGGTCGATGTTATTTTTGGTGGCCCGCCGTGCCAGGGATTCTCGACGATGGGGAAGCGTTTGGTTGATGATACCCGCAACCAGCTTGTTTTTCACTTCTTCAGAATAATCTCAGAGCTACGACCGCGCTACTTTGTGATGGAAAATGTGCCCGGAATGGTAGCTGGCAAACATTCCAGCATTCTGGCGCGCTTGATCATCGAGTTTGAAGAGATCGGCTATACAGTTGCCCATCCGCCCACCATTTTGAACGCAGCCAACTAAGGTGTGCCGCAGGATCGTCAGCGGCTCTTTTTGTTAGGTGCACGCTCCGATTGTATTGTGCCAAGCTATCCACACCCCGCTGTCCGCCCAGTTCCCAAGCGTGCTACAGCGATGATCCGAACTGCTAGAGCCTTGACGTATGCTGAGGACTTACCCTGTGGGCCAAGCGTTACTGATGCTATAGGCGATTTGCCCAATCTGACCGATTTTTCCGAGCTGTTGGACTCCGATGAGTTGGTGCTAGCAGACGATCTGCTGCACACCTTAGAGCACGTTTGGGAACCATGTGTATAATTTAACCTATGAGCTACCAGACAGACTTAACCGATGACCAATGGGCGGTCCTTGAACCGCTGTTTGCCGAACGGGCCGCCGCCAAGCGCTATCACCCAAAGGGTGCCCGGCGGTCGCCCACGCCGCTTGGATCTGCGGCAGATTATGAACGCCTTGCTGTATCAAGCCCGGACCGGCTGCCAGTGGCGCATGCTCCCGCAGGAGTTTCCGGCTTGGCAAACCGTCAGCTGGTTCGACCTCGCCCAGCGCCAGATCGTTGCGCCGCCTGCGCCGCTGCTTGCCGCCCTCAATCGCCTGGAGCGCACCAGCGATTTTCGCGAGGATGTCTAGCCCAGCACCAGCCACAGCAGGCCAGCGGCTGCGCTGATGATTACTCCGATCGGCAGCCAGCTCCACGGGCGCTGACGAAAGCGGGCGAAGCTCTGCAGCAGCAGCACGCCTGCAAGCACAAATAGAATTCCGCTGAGCCAGCGCTCGCGCCCGCTGAGCTGCGTCAGTACCACACATCCAATGATCAGCGCGCCCAGGGCCTGCCAGCGCGCCACTATGCTTGATCGCTGCATACGCTACTCCATGCTCCGTCTAAATAGTTGCCGCGCGCCGCCATCGGGGCCATCAGGGGCCGCTTCGGCCGCTTGAAAGCCCAGCCGCGCATAGAAGGCGCGCGCCGCTGGGCCGCCAGGATGCTCCGCGCCAAAGGTTGTCACCTGCACCTGCGCTGGCGGCTGAATCTGCTCCAACACCTGCGCGACCAGCTGCCGACCGATCCCCTGCCGCTGCGCCCGCCGCGCCACCGCCAGCCAGCCAATTGTATAGCGTGGCGGATGGGCGCTGTACAGCAGGCCACCGAGCAGCGCGCTGCCTGGTGCACCTGCCCGCACACAGAGCGCTGTGCCACGGGCGATGTTCTTCGCCAGCGCACGCTGAAAGCCCGGCTCGCTCACCATTGGCCCGAACAGCGGCTCCACCTCCGCCGCCAGCGTGTACCAGGCCGGAATGTCCGCCGCTGTGGCGCGCACAATCTCGCTCATGCTGCTGCTCCTTGCCCTGGTAGCTGCCAGTCACCGGCAGGCCGCAGCAGGCGCAGCATCTGGTTGGCCCCACGCTGAAACTCGTAGTCGACGGTCTCGATCTGGACGTGCACGGTGGCGGCGCGCAGCTCGGCGAGCAGCGGCTGAAGGTGCGCCGATGGCTGCCCGCGCAGGTCCAGCAGCGGGAAGATGCGCACCTCGCGCGCTACGCGCAGCAGCGCGCCAACCGCCGCGAGGTGAAACGCAAAGTCTAGCTGCTGGCTGTAAAGTAGGAGAAGATGCGACACAAGCGCGAGGTCGCGGCTGTTGGCGCGCTGCGGCAGGCTCGGCAAGGCTCCAGCGATGTAGCGCTGCCTGCGATCTGGCTGGGCGTAGTCGGCCAGAAATGTCGCCATGGCGGCGCGCCGCGCGCGGCCGAGCGCCGCAGGATCGGCGAACTCGCGCCAGATGTAGTCGGCGGCGTTGCGCTGGCACTCGGCGATCACCGTTGGCGCGGTGGCGTCGATCTGGCGCTGGATGTCCGCCGCTGTAAACTGGTACAGCGGGTCGATCGAGAGCACGTCGGCTCCCAGGGCGCTCGCCTCGGCGTTGAAGCTGGCTGGCCCATCGCCGCAGCCGAGGATACGAAAGCGTGCCAGCTCGTCTTGGCGCAGCCGAAACATGCGCTGATACTCGTGCAGCGAGCGGCCCCATGGCACAACCTTGGTCAGCTCCATTGGCGGCGCTCCCTTCGCGCTGCGCTGTATGCTGTCTCCATCGCGCTAGCCCTCCTGCTCCAGGCCGTGCTGGGCGCAGGCGGCCTGAATTTCGGCGCTGTGCTCCAGCACATGGCGCGCCTGCATCTGCACCATCAAGGCGGTTGTGGCCTTGCGCGGCGTGTGCGCATCCTTGTTCCAGTGAAACAGCACATGGCGCTCCCAGGCGTCGGGCAGGTGCTCGAGCAGCTCGGCGATGTGGGCGCGGTTGGCGCGCAGCAGCGCCAGGCCCGGCTCAAGCGGACGGCTGGCATAGTCCAGCGCCTTGGCCCAGTCGTCGTTGCTGGTGTACCACGGATGGCTGTAGCTACAGCCGGAGGCGGCCAGCGCGGCCTTGATCGCCATGCTCCACAGGGCGTCGCCGTCCACGATATGGTGCACGAGCTGGCGAATGCTCCACTGGCTGTCGGCGAGCTTGCAGTCCAGCTCGGCCGAGGTGAGGCCCGCCAGCGCCGCCTCCAGTGCCGCCGGACCTTGCAGGTATAGCTCCAGCGCCTCGTGGTTGGCAAGCTGCGCCGGGGTCACAAAGCGCAGCGTGTAGCCCTCTGGCGCGTGGATCGCCAGCTCGCGGTCGTGCCAGGCGGTGGTGATGATCGGGCCGACCGCCAGGCCGCGCTGGCGCAGGTCGCGCTCAAGAATTTCAACAGCGCTGTGGGCAAATGTGACGGCTGCGCCAGGCCGCTTTACCACGGCGTTAGGCCGCAGGTAGGGCGCGATGTTCGATGCCGCTGGCCCCACCAGCATCAGCACGGCACCTTCGTGATCGTGGACTGGAATGACATCCTGCGCTGGCTGATCGCCGATCTGCCAGCTGAGCTGATCCTGAAAAAACGTCACCATGGCGGCTAGGTCATCAACGTAGAGAGCTGCCCATGCGCTCATACTGCCTCCTTCAGCGCCCGCAGGCTAGAACTACGGGCGTGTATGCGCTGCCTGGCCCACGCTGGAGCCAGCGCAGTTAACCCTTTGGCTGATCATCCTACCAGAAACTGGCCCGCTGTGGCTCCGATTCGTAGCCCGATTGTGTGCGCTGCGGGCTGCTTGGCGTCGGCACGGCGCGAGTTTTGATTGAAGGCGCGTTTGCGCAGGCCCGCTGCGGCTCAGCTAAGCGCTTGCGCTGGTGCTGGCCCGCTCGTTCTTGGGTGGCGGCCCGGGGACCCAACGCATAGCGTTGGGTGGTCTGCGGGTGGGTCGCTGGCGCGTTAATCGGCGCTGCTGCTGGCCGTTAACATTGCGTTTAAACACGTGGTGTATGATTAATCGCTGCATTATTGTCAAACATTCAGGAGCCGATCATGCTACAATTACGCCGCTCGCTGCGGCTATACATAAATCGCTGGGTCTGGCTGACGCTGCTGCTGATGCTGGTGGCGCTCATCGGCATCGGCTGGTGGGCCGAGACCAGCCATGGCCAGGCGCAGACACCGCACGGCGCGTCTCTGAGCACCCAAGCGCCAGTCCCAACGCCAACCCAGCCCACCGGCAGCCAGTGGTTCTGGCAGAAAAGCCTGTGGATCCCTGAAGATCTCCCCTCGCAGTAGGAACCGGCCATGACCACGATTTTGGTTGTTGAAGATGAGGAGCACCTGCGCGCCACGCTGGTGTATAACCTGCGCAAGGAGGGCTACACCGTGCAGGTGGCCAGCAGCGGCCCCGAGGCGGTGGCGATGGTGCACGCCATTGCGCCCGATGCGCTGCTGCTCGACGTGATGCTGCCTGGCTTCGATGGCTTCGAGGTCTGCCGCCGGGTGCGCCAGGTCTCGCAGGTGCCGATTCTGATGGTCACTGCGCGCAGCGATGAGATCGACGTTGTGGCGGGCCTGGAGCTTGGCGCGGATGACTACATCGTCAAGCCGTTTCGCATTCGTGAGCTGCTGGCGCGGGTGCGCGCTGCGCTGCGGCGGCCGAGCAGCCGCTCCGGCGGCGTCGATGCCGCCCTTGCGCCGGTGCGCGCTGGCGATCTTGTGCTGGAGCCTGCCACCTACACAGTGCGGCTTGGCGCGCAGCTCCTGAGCCTCAAGCCACGCGCCTTTGCGCTGCTGCACTTTTTTATGCAGCATCCAGGGCAGGTGTTCAGCCGCGAGCAGCTGCTGCGCCAGCTCTGGGACGAGCCGTTTATTGGCGATCCGCGCACCGTCGATGTGCACGTGCGCTGGATTCGCGAGCAGATCGAGGCCGACCCCAGCCATCCGCAGCGCCTGCGCACCATTCGCCATGTGGGCTACCAGTTTGTGGGCTAGCCGCAGCTGGCAGGTGGCGCGACGGTCGAGCGCCTGCCCCGGTGGCTTGTTGCCGCAGCGTAGCGCGCAGCGCGGCCGCGCCAGGGCCAGCGCATCTATGTCGAGCGCTGTGCCACGCGCGTGCCGCTGCTGCGCGGCTACGGAGATGATCTTGGATCGTGGTGGTATGCGAACAACAATGAACGAGGTGCCTATGTGTCGGTGTAGCTGGCGCAAGCGCGGATGGCGGCTGTAGGCGTGGCGCGCCGTCTGCCCATTCGTGCGATGCGCTGGCGGATCGCCGTCGCGTTCTCGGTGCTGATCCTGCTCACGGTCACGGTGCTGATGCTGCTGCTGTTGCCGCTGGTGCGCAGCCGCACGCTCCAGTCGCTGGAGCAAGGGTTGATCGGCCAGGCGCGCCTGATCGCGCGCCAGCTGGCTGCCGACAGCAGCAGCCTGCCCCAGCGGGCGCTTGACTGGCAGCACGATCTTGATGTGCGTGTCACGGTGATCAGCCCGGATGGGATGGTGCTGGCCGATGCGCCGCCGCTGGTCGCCGTCGGCACCGATCTCAACGCCCGGCCCGAGGTGCGCGATGCGCTCGCTCTTGGCCGTGGCAAGGCCACGCGCGTGAGCACGGCCACCGGCGACTCAATGTTCTATGTCGCGGTGCCTATCGCGCAGTCGGCGCACGTAGGGCTGGTGCGGCTCGGCGTGCCGCTGACGCTGATCGCCGAGACGCAGACGCAAATCACCGAGACGGTGATCTCAGCGGCGCTGATCGCGGTGCTGGTGGCGATTCTGCTGGCGCTGGTGTTTGCCCGCCAGGTGACGCGGCCGGTGCTGGCGCTGCGCCTGATGGCGGCGCGCCTCGCTGGCGGCGAGCTGGACGTGGCTGTCGTGCCGCCGCCCGATCCAGACCTGGCTGCGCTGGCCCGTGACTTCAACCACATGGCCCAGCAGCTGCGCCATGTGATCATCTCGCGCGAGTCCGAGCGTCAGCGCCTGGCCACGACGCTGATGACCATGGCCGATGGGCTGCTGATGATCAGCCCCGCCAACTGGGTGATGGCGATCAATCCGGCGGCTGAGCGCTGGCTGCGTCCGCCGACCATTCCGCTGGCGCTTGGCGATGTCGTCGCTGGCGCGACGCTGCTGGCGGCGGTCGAGCAGGCGCGTAGCGCTGCGGCCCAGGGGCGGCCTGTCGAGGTCGAGATCAGCGACCTGCCAGTGGCGGAGCAGGTGCTGCGCGCTGTGGTGACGTGCCTGCCGCCGCCAGAGCAGAATCACGCGATCATCGTGCTGCAGGACCTGTCGGCTATTCGGGCGATGGAGCGGGCCAGGCGCTCGCTGCTAGCCAACGTCTCGCACGATTTTCGCTCGCCCCTGGCCTCGCTCAGCGCGATGATTGAGACCTTGGCCGACGGTGCGCTCGATGACCGCGCTGCTGCTGCGGATTTCCTGCGGCGCATGGACCTGGAGGTGCGGAGCCTCAGCCAGCTCGTCGATGAGTTTCTGGAGCTGTCGCGGATCGAGTCGGGCCATCTCGTGCTTGACTGTGCGCTCACCGACGTGGGCCAGCTGATCACGGCGGTGGTGCAGCGCATGCGCCCACAGGCCGACCAGCGCCAGATCCAGCTTCGCGCTGTGCTGGCGGAGCCGCTGCCCGCTGTGTGGCTTGATCCGCGCCAGATGGAGCATGTCCTGCGCAATCTCATCCAGAATGCGCTCCATCACACGCCGCAGGGCGGCCGCGTGCTGCTGACTGCTGACGCTGATGCTACCAGCCTGTGCCTTCAGGTTCAGGACACAGGCAGCGGGATTGCACCTGCTGATCTGCCGTTTATTTTTGAGCGCTTTTACAAAGCTGATCGCGCGCGCAGTCGCAGCGGCGCAGGTCTGGGCCTGGCGATTGTGCAGCAGCTCGTGCAGCGTCACGGTGGCCAGATCACTGTGACCAGCGCGCTTGGGGCTGGCGCGACGTTCAAGATTGTGCTGCCACGGCGCAGTGGCCAGTTTACCTAGGTGCACTTCATCGTCGCGCAGGCGCAGCCGCACGCCCCCGGCAGGGTTCCGCCCTGCGCCAGCGGGAATGAGCATACGATCAATGCCCGTGAGCCACGTAGCACTGGGAGCGGTTGTGCGGTGCAGCCGCACGCCCCAGCAGGGTTCCGCCCTGCACCGACTCGCAGGGGCTTAGCATACTGCTGCAGGCAGCTTGATGGAATGTTAACACCTTATTTGTATGTTCTTTCACAAGATGGTATGATGGTTCACTGCTCGCCGAGGAAGCGGCCCAGTCTGCTGCTTCACTGACCCTGGCTGTCAACTTTTATCACAGAGCTGAAAACACCTATGCAAGGACTCACAACCGACCAGATTATTCTGCTGACGATCGCTGGATTAACGATTTTAGGGCTGCTGACATCGCGGTTTACGCCGGATGTTGTGGCCGTGCTCTCGCTGCTAGCGCTGGGCATCACCGGCGTTATTCCAGTCGAGGATGCGCTTGCCGGTTTTAGCCGTCCAGCGGTGATGACGATCATTGGACTTTTTATTATCACCTCCACGCTTGAGCGCACAGGGGTAGTGCAGTGGATCGCCGGGCGGCTAGCGCGGCTGGCTGGCAACAGCGAGGGGCGTGTGATGACCGTGCTGATGGTTGCGGGCGCGCTGCTCTCGCTGCTGATGAACACGATTGCGGCTGGGGCGGTGCTGCTGCCAGCGGCCGTGCAGGTGGCCCATGGTGCCGGTGTGCGCACCTCCAAGATTTTGCTGCCGCTGGCCTTTGGCACGCTGCTCGGCGGCATGAGCACCTTGCTCACCACATCGAATATTATTGTGAGCGGTATTTTGCAGGCACAAGGTGCGCCAGCGCTGACCATGCTGGATTTCTTGCCAGTGGGGATGCTGACCACGCTGATGGGCGTAGGCTATATGCTGCTGCTTGGCAAGCGCTGGCTGCCCGCCCACGAGTCGGCGGTGCGCGAGGCGCTGCCGCGGCCCAACCTGCTCGATACCTATCGGCTGGCCGAGCGCCTGTGGGAGGTGCGCATCCTGCCCGACTCGCCCCTGGTTGGCTGTCGGCTGGTGGAGACGACGATCGGCGCGCAGTATGGCACAACGGTGATCGCCATTTGGCATGGCCAAGCGGCGATTATTCCGCCTGGCCCCGATGATGTGATCTCCGCCGATGATATTTTGTTGATCCTGGGCCGCGAGGAGCGTGTGCGTGCGCTTGAGTCGCTGCAAACAACCATGGGTCGCAACGGCCGCTATAAGGCCGTGATGCAGGGCTTTCCAGTACAGCTCACCGAGGTGGTGATTGGCCCGCGCTCGGCGGCGATTGGGCAGACGCTCAAGCAGCTGCGCTTTCGCTCGAAGTTTGGGCTAACCTCGGTGGGTATCTGGCGCGAGGGGCGCAGCTACCTGACGGATGTTGGCGACTTCGCGCTGCGCGCTGGCGATGCCATCCTCATGGTTGGCCCTGACCGTAGCATCGAGACACTGGCCCAAGAGCCAGGCTACATCATCCCCGATTATCAGCCGCCAACGGACAAGCCGACGCATAAAGCGCCATGGGCGATCGGCATCACAGTTCTGGTGCTGCTGCTCTCGATCTTTCGGCTGCTGCCAACGGCCGAGGCGATGCTCGCCGGTGCTGTGGGCTTGATCCTGACTGGCTGTCTGACCGCCGAGGAGGCGTATCAGGCGATTGAGTGGCGCGTGGTGGTGTTGATTGCCGGGCTAGCGCCGCTGGGCACGGCCCTGGTGACGACCGGCCTAACCGAGCAGATTGGTGCGCTGCTGACCGGAGTGGTGCACACGATCGGGCCGCTCACGGTGCTGGCCTTGTTCTATTTGGCCACCGTACTGCTCAGCCAAGGCGTTGGCGGCCAGGTCGCCGCGCTGATTATTGGCCCCATCGCGGTGAACGCGGCCATCGCCGTGGGTATGAACCCGGTGCCGATTGGCGTGGCGGTGGCGATGGCCTGCTCGTGCGCGTTTCTGACGCCGATCGCGCATCCGGTTAATATTTTGATGATGGGGCCAGGTGGCTATACGGCGCGGGATTTCTTCCGCGTTGGGTTGGGCATGCTCAGTAGATCACAGGACTCCCTGGGGCCAGGGTAAACGGTGTGGCGGCCGAATCGTGCGGTATCCTTTGTGGTGCCAACCAAGAAAGGAACCGTG
>JABXJS010000158.1 GCA_013538855.1 Herpetosiphonaceae bacterium | reverse complement strand
GGCGGATGGCGCACCGTGCTGGCTGGCCGGTGCGCTGTGCATAGCGCTGGCGGTGGAATGCCGCCGGATGCGCCGAGGTTGGTGGAGCAGCGACCGGTGTGCCAGCCGCGCCCGCCAGGGTGTCGCGTCCCGTGATGGCTTGTGCCGCAGCTCGGTTGTGCGGTGTAGGCGGATGGCGCACCGTGCTGGCTGGCCGGTGTGGTGTGCATAGCGCTGGCGGTGGAATGCCGCCGGATGCGCCGAGGTTGATGGAGCAGCGACCGGTGTGCCAGCCGCGCCCGCCAGCGTGTCGCGTCCCGTGATGGCTTGCGGCGCGGTTGGGCTAGTCTGCGGCGCTGAGCCAGCCGTGGTCGATTAGGAGCTGGGCCACAGCGGCGCTGGAGAGCTGCTTCCCGGCGTTGCTCCAGCGCTTCCGGTCGGCGCTCGCTACGTGAGGATCGATCAGCGCCTCAATGCGTGCGCGCTTTTTGGCATAGATCGGCGACGTCTGCTCTTCGGCGTGGGCGAACTGCTGATCGGCGGCGGCGAGCAGCATGACGGCGGTTTGCCACTGCTGCTTGTTGGCGGCGAAGGCGGCCCACTGCTCGGTGACGATGCCATGTTCCCACAGGCTGAAGCTGCCTTGCTGGAGCAGCAGGGTTGCCTCGCACAGCCATGCCTGCGCCTGCGCCGCGTCCTGCTGGGCCTGCGCGATCATCGCGCCACCAACCAGCCACTCGACGAGCGTCAGCGTTAAGTTCAAGCTGTGGGCGAGCATCAGCGCGCGCTCGATGAGCTGGCGTGCCCATGCTAGCTCGCCTTGCCAGAAGGCGACGATGCTGCGCGTATAGGCGTTCTGGGCCTGCCCATGCTGGTCTTCGAGGCCCTTTAGCAGCGCCTCGGCCTCATTGAGCGGACTGCTGGCGCGCTCAAACTGTGCCAGCATCAGGAACAGCGCGCCTTGGTTGTTCAGGGTCAGTGCCAGGTGCAGCGGTGTTTGCAGCGGGCGCAGCATGGCGATGCTCGTCTCGAACGCCTGCGTCGCTGCGTCATAGTGCCCGAGGTCAAGATAGCATGCGGCCAAGTTGGCCCAGGTCGCCGCTGTGCGCATCTGGTCCCCGAGCGCGCTGAATAGCTCCAGATTGAGCATGTAGTAGCTGACCGCCTGCTCCAGCTGCCCCTGCTGGTAGGCCAGCGTGGCGAGACCACTGATGATCTTCGCGCCGGCGCGCTGGTTGCCAACCTGCTCGGCGAGCTGCCGACCCTGCTCTAGCACCTCTGTTGCCGCGGCGAAGCTGCCGCTGTAGCTCAAGATCAGGCCCAGTCGATAGCGATTGGCCAGAATCTGGTCGATGTTGGTGGTGCTCTTGAGGGCGAAGATCTGCTCCAGCCACATGCGCGCCTCGCGCCAGTAGCCGCGCACCTCCCACAGGTAGCCGGCCATGCTGGCCAGCAGCAGCGCCGCGTTGCCCTGATCCTTGGCGATCAGCAGCCGCAGCGCAGTGCGGATGTTGTGCACCTCGTCCTCAAGCTGGTTGAGCCAACGCACCTGCTCCGGCCCATCGATCACAGGCTCAAGCGAGCGGGCGAAGTCCACCATGGAGCTGGCGAGCGCGCTCGTCAACTGACTAAGCTGGCGCGTGCGCTCCAGCCGCTGTCGGGCATAGTCCTGCACGGCATCGATCATCGTATAGCGCGGCGTTTGCACACCGCTAGTCTGGTACTGCACAAGGTTTTTTTCAACCAGCGTCTGCAGCGCTTGGGCCAGATCGAGGTCGGCGTCGACGCTGCACACGGCGCTGATCGTTGCGAGCGTGCTGCCGCCAGCAAACACGCCCAGGCCGGTAAACAGCTGCTGATAGGGCGCAGGCAAGCGCCCATAGCACCAGTCGAGCACTGGCCGGATGACGCGCTCGCGGCTGTCGGTGTGCTGGACCTGGCCCACCTTCAGGTGGCCGCGCAGGAGCACAACCAAATCCCCTGGTGCCAAAACGGCGCTGTGGGCGGCGATCAGCTCAATTGCCAGCGGCAGCCCCTCGACGAGCTGGCAGATCTCTAGCACAGCCGCCATATTCTGGGCTGTGAGCGTAAACTCCGGCTGCACCTGGCGCATCCGGTCAATAAATAGCGCCACCGCTGGGCTGCTGCGGAGCTTCTCTGGGACCTGGTTCACGGCGCTGGGCACAGTGAGCGGCGGCACCTCAAAGATATGCTCGCTGGGCACGCCTAGCGCCAGCTGGCTGGTCACGATGATGTGCAGCCGGGTGCTGTTGCTGATCAGCGCATGGATATCCGCCGCCGCCGCCTGCACTTGCTCAACGTTGTCTACGATCAGCAGCAGCGCCTGATCACCGATGGTGTCGATCAGCGTATCGAGCAGCGTTACCGACCCACGCTCACCGATGCCAAGCGTGTGGGCGATCGTTGGGAGCACGAGGCTCGCATCGGTCAGCGGCGCGAGATCGACAAAGACGCGCCCATCAGGAAACTGGCTGGCCATGGCCTCGGCCACCTGGAGGCTCAGGCGTGTCTTGCCCGAGCCACTCATGCCCACCAGCGTGACCAGGCGCACATCCGCCTGCTGGAGCAGCGTAGCGACTGCCTGCGCTGTGTCGTCGCGTCCGATAAATGCGGTGTTGTACGTCGGGAGTCTGATTAAAGCGTTCATGCCTTCTCTTCCAAACAGCTGCCAGCTTTTGGCCTATCATAAGCATGACTGGTTGTGTGGGCTGTGGTGTGGCTGATTGAGCTGTGGCTAGCTTAATCGCTAAGCCAGCCACAGTCGCTAAGCAGCTGGATAACAGCAGCGGGTGCTAGCTGCTGGCCAGCGTCGCTCCAGCGCTCCCAGTCGCTGTCGGCGATATGTGGGCGCATGGCGGCCTCGATGCGCTGGCGTTTTTTTGTGTCCAGCGGCGTGCCCTGCATCTCGGCCTTGGTAAACTGCTGATCGGCGGCGGCGAGCAGCATGACGGCGGTTTGCCACTGCTGCCTGTTGGCGGCGAAGGCGGCCCACTGCTCAAAGACCCAGCCGTGCTGCCAGGCGGCGATGCTGTGCTGCTGTAGCAGCTTGGTCGCCTCCTGCAGCCACACCTGCGCCTGCGCCTCGTCCTGCTGGGCCTGCGCGATCATCGCGCCGCCGGTCAGCCACTCGATCAGTGGCAGCGTCAGATTCAAGCTGTGGGCGATCATCAGCGTGCGCTCGCTGAGCTGGCGCGCCAGGTTCAGCTTGTCCTGCCAAAAGGCAACCAGGCTGCGTGCGTAGTAGTTGAGCGCCAGCCCGTACTGCTCGCCCAAGCTGCTCAGCAGCGGCTCGGCTTCGGCCAGCGTGGCGGCGGCTTGCTCAAACTGCGTCAGCTTCACAAACAGCTCGCCCTGATTATTCAGCGTGATTGCCAAGTTGCGCGGGCGCTGTAGCTCGCGGTTGATCTCGATGCTGGTCTCAAAGGCGCTGCTCGCCTCGGCGTAGCGGCCAAGCTCCATGTAGCATGCGGCCAAGTTGGCCCAGGTCGCCGCCACTCGCGGGCGATCATCAAGCTCGCTAAAGCGCTTGAGGTTTGGCTCATAGTAGCTGACGGCCTGCTCGAGCTGGCCCTGCAGAAACGCCTGTGCCGCTAGCCCGTTGACCATCTTGGCCTCTTCGCGCTGGTTGCCAACCTGCTCGGCGAGCTGGCGGCCCTGCTCCAGAACGGTCGCGGCCTCGGCGTAGTCGCCGCGGAAGTTCAAGATCATGCCGAGGCGGTACTGCGAGGCTAAAATCTGCTCGGTGTTAGTGGCGCTCTTGAGGGCGAAGATCTGCTCCAGCCACATGCGGGCCTCGCGCCAGTAGCCGCGCACCTCCCACAGCAGCCCGGCGACGCTGGCCAGCAGCAGCGCTGCGTTGCCCTGATCCTCGGCGATCAGCAGCTGCAGCGCTGTGCGGATGTTGTGCACCTCGTCCTCAAGCTGGTTGAGCCAGCGCACTTGCTCCGGCCCGTCAATTGCTGCCTCAATTGAGCGGGCGAAGTCCACCATATAGGTGGCGTGGGCTGTGGTCAGCCGCCTGAGCTGGCGCGTGCGCTCCAGCCGCTGCTTGGTGTAGTCCTGCACAGTGTCGAGCAGCACATAGCGTGGCGTCTGCACATCGTTGGTCTGGTGCTGCACGAGATGTTTGTCGACCAGCAGCTGGAGACCTTTTTCGATGTCGATGCCCAGGTCGTTGTTGGTGTCGCATACGGCGCTGATCGCCGCGAGGGTGCCGCCACCAGCGAACACACCCATGCGCGTGAAGAGGCGCTGGTACGGCGTGGGCAAGCGCCCGTAGCACCAGTCGAGCACCGGCCGGATGATGCGCTCGCGGCTGTCGGTGTGCCGCGATTGCCCTACCTTCAGATGCCCGCGCAGAAACACGACCAGGTCGTTGGGGCTGAGGATGGCGCTGTGGGCGGCGATTAGCTCAATCGCGAGCGGCAGCCCCTCAACGAGCTGACAGATCTCCAGCACGGCGTCGGTGTTCTGCGGCGTGAGCGTGAACACTGGCTGCACCTGGCGCATCCGATCAACAAACAGCGCCACCGCTGGGCTGGCCAGCAGCGTCTCTGTGGTGTGGTTGGCGGCGCTGGGCACAGCGAGCGGCGGCACCTCAAAGACGCGCTCGTTGGGCACGCCCAGCGCCATCTGGCTGGTCACGATGATGTGCAGCCGGGTGCTGTTGGCGATCAGCGCATGGATGTCGCTTGCCGCCGCCTGCACTTGCTCGAAGTTGTCCACGATCAGCAGCAGCGCTCGATCCCCAATTGCTACCGTCAGTGTGTCGAGCAGCGCCTCGGAGCCGCGCTCGCCGATTCCGAGCGTGTGGGCGATCGTCGGCAGCACGAGGCTGGTATCGCTCACCGGCGCGAGATCGACGAAGACGCGCCCGTCAGGAAACTGGCTGGCCATGGTCTCGGCCACCTGGAGACTCAGTAGATCACAGGACTCCCTGGGGCCAGGGTAAACGGTGTGGCGGCCGAATCGTGCGGTATCCTTTGTGGTGCCAACCAAGAAAGGAACCGTG
>JABXJS010000157.1 GCA_013538855.1 Herpetosiphonaceae bacterium | reverse complement strand
TTTACGGTGAAGGTGGTGGATGCGACGCAGCCGTTGCAGGTGCTGACGACCATCACGACCGCCGACGGCACCGGGAAGGTGCAAAGTCGCCCACTGAACAACAACCCGAACACACACCCGATCAAACGCTAAGCACAGACAGTAGGAACGACGACGCCGGATGGGTTGCCATCCGGCGTCGTTGTATCTAGGAATGGTTTATGGTTCGCCATCGCAGACAAAACGTTTATACATTCATGTGGGCATTTGTTGTTGGGCTAATCGTTGGTTTTGCTCAAGCGCATCCTACGCTGCTTCGCATTACCGGTAGTTGGTTGATTGTGCTGACGTTTGCTACGTTTGTCGTTTTTAGCCTGGATAAAAGTCGTGCGCAAAGACGTGCACGGCGCATTAGCGAGTCTACGCTGTTATATTTGGTGGCTCTTGGCGGAACTCTAGGTGCTCTGCTTAGCATGGCCCTGATCCGACACAAAACTGCAAAGCGTGCCTTTCTACAGCCATTCTGGTTGATTATAGGATGCCAGGTATTGGGTCTTGTACTCGGTAGTTGGGGCGCTCAGTTCTTGACTCTAGGCAAATAGCAAACATAAACTTAATAAACCTCAGTAAGTTGCTAAACAAATAGCGATATTATGTTACAATACGCCCACGGCGATGCAGCCCTTTCCTAGATGGAAGGGGTCTTCATTTTAGAATGAGGAAGGTATATTCATGAGTGCACCCGTATCGAAGAGTTACGAGGCTATGGCTAGAACACAGCCTTTGCTTGAACGCTACCGTCATTTGTTGCCGATCACCGCTTCAACGCCGATCGTAACGTTGAACGAAGGCAACACGCCGTTGATTGCTGCACCTCGACTAGCATCCAAGCTAGGTGTGCGCGAGCTATGGTTGAAGTTTGAAGGCATGAATCCGACTGGCTCCTTCAAAGATCGTGGGATGGTGATGGCGATAGCTAAAGCACTCGAGGCGGGTAGCCGCTCTGTTGTCTGTGCCTCAACGGGCAACACCAGCGCGGCCGCCGCAGCATACGCGGCGCGCACTGGTCTAGAGTGTATTGTTGTGGTTCCGGCAGGCAAAATCGCTCTAGGTAAGCTAGCGCAAGCCCTGATGTATGGTGCAAAACTGGTTGTGGTTGATGGAAACTTTGATCAAGCACTAGATATGGTGCGCGATCTTGCTGCTGCCCATCCAATAACGTTGGTTAACTCGGTCAATCCCTACCGCCTAGAAGGCCAAACAACAGCGGCCTACGAGATCTGCGATGTGCTTGGCTCTGCGCCCCAATACTTGGCGCTGCCTGTGGGCAATGCTGGAAATATTTCGGCCTACTGGATGGGCTTTAAGCGCTACCGTGAAGCGGGCATGATCGACCGCACACCAGTTCTGCTTGGCTTTGAGGCAAGCGGAGCTGCGCCCATTGTTCATGGCCATCCAATCGAGCATCCCGAGACTGTGGCAACCGCGATTCGTATCGGCAATCCGGCATCGTGGCACTTGGCGACAGCCGCTCGTGATGAGTCTGGCGGCTTGATCGACCATGTGAGCGATACCGAAATTATCAGCGCTTGGCGCGATCTTGCTGCCTGCGAAGGCGTGTTCTGTGAGCCAGCTTCGGCTGCTGGAGTAGCCGGTATTCGTACGCTTATTCAGGCCGGGCGCGCCGATCCTGAAGGGCAGTATGTGGCTGTGCTGACTGGCCATGGCTTAAAAGATCCTCAGCTTGCCGTCGATCAATTTCGTGTTCCTGCTCCAATCGAGGCTAATCTGGCGGCTATGGAGCAAGCGTTGGGGCTGATCTAGCTCCACATGATCATGCAGAGGTTTTTATGAGCGTACTTGTTACAAAGTTTGGTGGAACATCTGTTGGTTCAAGCGCTGCAATTCGCTCCTTAATTCAAATTACCGAGCACAATCAGCGCGAGTGGGACCATGTGATTGTGGTTGTCTCTGCGCTCAGTGGTGTTACCGATAGCCTGCTGCGCATTGTGCGCACAGCGCAGTCTGGTGATGACAGCGCTGTTAAGGAACTCTATACGCAGCTGCGCAGCCGACATACTCAGGTGATCAACGAGCTGCTGACCAGCGAGCGCACCGAGGTGCAGACAGCGATTGATGAGCTGCTGACGGAGTGTCTGCGCTTGTGTAGTGGGGTCCAGGTGCTTGGTGAGCTGACGCCGCGCACGCTCGATGCTATTGCTGGGCTAGGCGAGCGCATGAGCGCCCGTATCGTGGCCGCTGCATTCCGTGATCGCGGTATTGCTGCCGCCGCTGTTGATGCGAGCGATCTGATTATCACCGATGATCGCTATCAAGATGCTTCGCCGCTGATGGATGCGACAGCCACGCAAACCAAAGCCCAGCTTGCGCCAATCCTGCATGATGGCACCACACCTGTTGTTACCGGCTTTATTGGTGCCACGCTGGCCGGTGTCAAAACCACCCTCGGCCGCGGTGGTTCCGATTGGAGCGCGGCGATTATCGGTGCCGCTCTGGCGGCCGACGAGGTGTGGATCTACACTGATGTTGATGGTGTGCTCACTGCTGATCCGCGCATTGTGCCCGAGGCCCGTGTCATCCAGAAGCTTTCCTACAACGAGGTTAGCGAGCTAGCCTACTTTGGCGCAAAGGTGCTGCATCCAAAAACGATCCGCCCGGTCGTCGAGCGCAATATCGCTCTACGGGTCAAAAATACCTTCAACCCGGAGCACCCAGGCACCTTGATTGTCCAAGCCTCACAGGCGATCACTGGTGCCATCAAGGCGGTGACGGCGGTGCAGAATCTCTGCCTGATTACGGTTGCTGGGCGCGGTATGCTCGGTGTTCCAGGCATTGCAGCGCGCACCTTTGCCGCTGTCGCATCGCAGCACGCCAGCATTCTTATGATCTCACAGGCGTCGTCGGAGCAGAGCATCTGTTTTGTCATTCCGACGACGCACGCCGATAATGTTGTGCTGGCCTTGCGCAAAGAGCTAGCATCTGAGCTTGAGCGGCGTGATATCGACGACATCAGCGTGGATATGGAAGTTGCAATTATTACTGCGGTTGGGGCTGGAATGCGCGGAACGGCCGGTGTCTCGAAGCGCGTTTTCGGCGCGATCGGCGACGAGCGGATTAACGTTGTTGCAATTGCCCAAGGCTCGTCAGAGTGCGCCATCAGCCTTGTTGTGCACCAGGCTGACGCTCACGCCGCTGTGCGCGCCATCCATAGCCTAACAGTGACAGAAGAAACCGTGACGGCTAATCATCGCGCGCCATGTAACTAATGCGCAATCAATCAGCGATAACAGGTAGAGGATGTGCTGAGCTGAATCTACCTGTTATCATCACTTGATTTATGGTATACTCGCGCTAGATTGTGGCCCCGTAGCTCAGGTGGATAGAGCAGCAGTTTCCTAAACTGCGTGTCGCGTGTTCGAGTCACGCCGGGGTCACCAGGCTGCCCCAACGTCACTAGGCGTTGGGGTTTTATTTATGGCTTGGAGGATATGTGGATCTTAGCTTTTGGGCAAAAACCAGCGGAACATGGCTCAATGTAGCGACTGTGCTTGTAGGAACATTGCTGGGCTTATTGCTGCGCGGCCGCTTGCCAGAGCGTATGCAGCGCATCATCTTACAGGCGGTTGGCCTAGTAACGCTGTTTATCGGCGTCTCACTGGCTGGCAACCTTGGCAGCGGCGGCGCAACCTCCAGCAATGGGGCGGTGACGATTGATGGTGTTGTTATCGGCCTGATTGCGCTCGTCGTTGGCGGTCTGCTTGGCGAGTGGTGGAAGATTGAGGCTGGGCTGAATGGCCTGGGTGACTGGCTCAAGGCGCGTGTGCGCGGCGGCGGTCGTTTTACCGAGGGCTTCGTCGCTGCCTCGCTGCTCTTCTGTATTGGGCCAATGACGCTGATCGGCAGTCTGAACAACGGCATGCTTGGTCAAGATAACCTGTTGGTGATTAAGTCGACGCTCGATGGTCTGTCGGCAATTGCGCTGGCCAGCAGCTTTGGTATCGGCGTTGGCTTCTCTGCGCTCGTGATTGCGCTGTATCAAGGCGGGATTGCGCTCGGTGCAGCAACGTTGGCGCAGGTGCTACCTGATCCGGCGACAAATCCGAGCATCCTGCTCATCACCGGCGTTGGTGGCTTGATGATTTTAGGTTTAGGCATCAACCTGCTGGAGCTGCAAAAGATTCGCGTGGCCTCGCTGCTGCCAGCCCTGCTGCTTGCGCCGCTGCTGCACTGGCTGACGGTGCTCATCCTGAACTGGGTTGTCTAGCGGGCGCTGATGGGAACATCAGCGCCCGTAGGTGGAGCCTAGCCGGTGTTCTTAAGGCCGGCGGCGATGCCGTTGATGCTCAGCAAAATAGCATCCTCAATCGCTTGATGCTCAGCGCCCTCAGGGTCGGCGCGCAGGCGGCGCAGCAGCTCAACCTGCACAAAGCTCAGCGGGTCAACATAGGGATTGCGCTGCTTGATCGAGTGCTGGAGGACAGGCTGTGTTGCTAGAATCTCGCTAATCTGCACAACTGCACAGATCGTTGTACATGTTCGATCATACTCGGCGCGAATGATCTGGAAGATCTCTGTGCTGAGCGCCTGATCGGGCACGAGCTTGGCGTAGAGCGCAGCAATGTCGATATCGGCCTTGGCTAAGATCATCTGCGCATTGTCGATGATTGTAGTGAAAAATGGCCACTCGGCATACATCTGCTGGAGCGTCGCTAGCCCATCTGGCTGGGTGTCAATAACCTGCTGCAGACTGCTGCCGAGGCCAAACCAGCCTGGCAGCGTATGCCGACTCTGCATCCAGCTAAACACCCACGGGATTGCCCGTAGATCTTCGATGCGGTTGCTGGCGCGGCGGCTAGCTGGCCGTGAGCCAATGTTCAAGCGGCTGATCTCAGTGATCGGCGTGGCACTGCGGAAGTACTCCACAAAGCGCGGGTGATCATACACAAGGCCACGGTAGATCTGGCGCGAGTGCTGCGCCATCGCCTCCATCAACTCAATCCAGCTCTGATTAATCGTATTAGGCGAGGCGAAAGATGAGCGCAAGATCGCGTTGATAACCTGCTCCTGATGACGAAACGCTGTCGCTGGCTCAGCATAGCGGTCGCTGATCACCTCGCCCTGCTCGGTGATTTTGATCTGGCCGTTGATGGTGCCAGGCGGCTGGCCTAAGATGGCCCGATTGGCCGGGCCGCCGCCGCGACCAACCGTGCCACCACGACCATGAAACAGGCGCAGTGTAATACCATGGCGCGCCGCGACCTCGGCTAGCTGCACCTGCGCTGTGTAGAGCGACCAGTGGGCGTGCAGAAAGCCGCCATCTTTATTGGAGTCGCTGTAGCCAAGCATAACTTCCTGCACATTGCCACGCAGTTCGAGGTGCTGCCGATAGAAGTCAGAGCTGAGCATGGTTTCGAGCACCGTGGCCGCCGCTGCAAGGTCAGCGCCGGTCTCAAAGAGCGGCACAATGTTCAGGCGACTGATTACGTCTGGCTGATACAGTCCGGCCTCGCGCGCAAGCAGCAGTACCGCCAGCATATCGCTGACGCCCTCGGTCATTGAGATAATGTAGGTCTCGATGGCATCAGGGTTCAGATCGCTAAGGACTGAGCTGATGACCCGAAACGTCTCAATGATCTCGACACTTTCAGGGCTGTAGCGCAGGTGGGTTGGGATAAGCGGGCGCGGATTGAGAATTTCACGCTCGAGCACTGCGGCCCGCTCCGTTCCGCTGAGGTCGGTATAGTTTGTGCAGACGGCGGCCTGCGCTAGAACCTCGTGGATGGTGGCGGCGTGGCGGGCGCTATGCTGGCGAATATCGAGCGTCGCCGTGTGCAGGCCAAACACGCTCGCAGCGCGCCAGACATCGCGGAAAAAGCCGTTGATGATAGCCTGCCCCTTGTGTAAGCGCAGGCTCTGCTCAATCAGCGCTAGATCGGCCAATAGCTCGGCCTTGCCCTGATACCAGCACCCTGCTGGTGGCTGACCTGGCGCGCCTGGAGCTGCCCAGTTGGGCTTGAATTGCTCAACGTAGGCGAGCGTGCGGTGCAGTTTGGCGTGGATGTACGAGCACTTTTGGCGGTATGGCTCGTGGGGGTTGCGCACAGCAAGCACTGTCGCTAGCTCAGGGAAGGCTAATGCATCTGCCTCAATCGACGTAAGCAGCTCGGCGCTAACCTGAACTTGGCGCACCGACTGGCTCAGCCGATGGCTTAGGCGCTCGATCAAGCGAATGTGGTGGCGGATCATGCGCGTGTGCAGCAGGCGCAGCGCCTCGATGGTCGTATCTGGCGTGACAAACGGGTTGCCGTCGCGATCACCGCCGACCCACGACCCAAAGCGCATAAATGACGGCACATTCCAGGTGTGTTCCGGGTAGACCGTCGCTAAGGCTTGCTCCAGATTGCGGTACAGCCGTGGGATCATCGTGACTAATGACTCCTCAAAGTAGTAGAGGCTATTTTTGACTTCATCGATGACCGTTGGCTTAATCAGGCGCACTTCATCGCTTTGCCACAGTGAGACGACCTCTTCCTCGATTGCCGTGAGAATTTCGCCTTCGTCGTAGGGCTGAACTGCTGGCTCCACAAGCTGGGTGGCGGCCTCGGCAATCCGGTGGAGTTTCTTGAGGGTTGTGCGGCGCTTGGCCTCGGTGGGATGGGCCGTAAACACCGGCATCACATGGGCATGATCGAGCAAGGCCTGAATCTGTGCAGCGCTAATGCCTTCAGCGCGCAGGGTGCGCACAGCGGCCAAGATCGACTCGGCGCGCGGCTGATCTGGCTTGCGGCGGTCGCGCGCATTGAGCACACGTAGGCGCTCGACGCCCTCGGCCAAGTTGATCAGGCCGAAATAGTGGGTAAAGGCTTTAATCAACCTAGTCAGCTGCGCTACAGGTAGCTCATGAATGCGCTGCGCAAGCCGGTCGGCTTCGTGCGAGTCGCCAGAGGTGCGCAGTTGCTTGGCCTGGTGGCGCACTTCTTCCTCAAGCTGTAGTGCGTCTGCACCCTCTTGGTCGACGATGACTCTGCCGAGGATTGTCCCGAGCGTATGGATGAGGGTTGACAAAGGGCTTCGATCAAGTTCTTGCCCGACCATGGTGCTCCTCCGTTCAATCGCAGTAGCGCTGAACGGTTTGTATCAGTGTGTCCAGCGCAATAGGCTTCTGTAGGTAGGCGACAGTGCCCTGGAGACTGATCTTCGCTTCTTCGCGAGGATAGCTGGAGATAATCACCACTGGAATTGTGGCGAGGCGTGGATCGCGAGCTTTTTCCCGTAGAAACTGATCGGCACCCATATATGGTAACACGAGGTCAAGCAAGATAAGTTGGGGCGGCGGCGTGGAGTGTAAGTACTCAAGCGCTTCGATGGCATCGTTGCAGCCAGCCACCAAGTAGCCCTCATCTTGAATGATGCGTGTGAGCATTTGCCGCACCACAGAGCTATCTTCAACGACAAGAATTTGGCGGAACGTCTTTGCTGCGACCATGGGCGACCTCCTAGATAGTATGCCTTGAATCGGCGTTGAAGACAACTTTGTACTTACGACTGCGCATAGTAACACGTAGTATACACGAAGCTCTAGGGCCTGAATCGGCGCACACATACACTTAAACTGACATAATTCATTGCAATGACTCAAGGGCAGTGATACAATACCACGGGCTTCAATCGCATCAACTATAAGGAGTTGGATGCTGATGAATTCTCCCGTACTTGTGCTCAATCACAACTATGAGCCACTCAACATCTGTTCAACTCGTCGGGCGATCGTGCTCGTGCTTGGTGGCAAGGCCGAGGTGCTTGAACTTGACCACCACATGCTCCGCACCACATCGGCGACGATCGAATGCCCGTCGGTGATCCGTCTCAGTCATATGATTCGTCGTCCTCTGCCACAGGTGAAGCTATCGCGTCGAGAAATTTTCCGCCGTGATCATTTTGTGTGTCAGTACTGTAACCGAGCGACGCCGGATCTGACGGTGGATCATGTGCTGCCACGTCATCGCGGCGGGTCACACTCGTGGGAAAACCTAGTCAGTGCGTGCCGAGCTTGCAACCACCGCAAAGGTGGGCGCACTCCCGAAGAGGCTCGTATGCGCTTGATTCGGCCTCCGTTTCGGCCCTTTGCTAGCCCGTACTACACCATCGAGCGGCGGTTACAAGGCCTTGGACGAGAAGAATGGCGCAAATTCCTCCCTGCCTCGCTCCAATGGTATGATGAAGAACAAGAGGCTGTGCCATGATTAAATCAGTCGCAGTTGTTGATGACTCGAGTGAGTTTCAGCAGCTAGCCAAAGTGATGTTCTCCTATCTCGGGATCGACAATGTCAAGCAGTGGAACAGTAGTGCCGAAGCTCTTAGCGGTCTACTCCAATCCCCGCCGGATATTGTGCTGCTTGACGTGATGATGGCTGGTATGACTGGTCTCGATGTGTGGATGCAGCTACGCACCCACCCCAACACGATGGCGTTGCCAGTTATCGTGTGCACCGCAGCCGTGAACCGTATCGTCGAGCATGAGCAGCGTCTTGAGCGTGATGAACATACGCTCCTGCTACCAAAACCTTTTACGCTCGACGATCTGCGCCACTCGCTGGATACCCTGGCTCCTCACTGGAAGCACTGATCGGGCGTTTTTAGGCTTCTATAGTGCATACATCTCTTGCGCTGCTTTACACGGTACGCTATAATAAACCTTAACTTTACGCCTTCTATTGTTTCAATTCGCATACAATCCGCGATCTATCCGCCGGATCGTAAAGGATTATCGTTGCGCAACTGCCACAGCGCAAGGGAGGAGCGGCATGGCTCTTACTACGATCCAAGCTGTATACGATGAGGCCCGGCATGCTCTTGAAACAGGCAAAGATGAGCTAGCGATTGGTCTCAGTGAACACCTGCTTGAATCGTTCCCCTACTACCTCGAAGCTTACCGCATTTTGGGTGAGTCATACCTCAATCGTCAAGAGTTAGATCAAGCAGCCGAGGCTTTTGAGCGTGTGCTACGCTCTGATCCGGAAAATATCCCGGCCCATGTTGGTCTAGGTGTTACCTACGAGCGTCAAGGTAAGCTCCAGAATGCGATTCGCGAGTTTGAGCAAGCGTTTGAGATCAAACACGACTTGCACGAGCTGCGCAATCAAGTGCTGCGTTTGTATGCCGAGGCTTGGGGCGACGATTATGCTCATTTGCGGTTAAAAAAGGCTGGGCTGGCCCGCTTGTATATGCGCGGCGGCCAGTACGACAAGGCCATTCAGGAGTTTCGCGATGTGCTGGCCAACGAGCCGCAGCGCCGCGATGTTCAGGTCGCCTTGGCCGAGGCTCTGTGGCGGAATGGTCAGGAAAAAGAGGCCGCCAAGCTCTGTCGTGATATCTTGGCCCAAGATCCAGATGTGCTCAAGGCTAATTTGATCCTGGGCTATCTTTTGCTTGCTACTGGCGACCCACAGGGGCGCGAGCTGTGGCAACATGCCCAGCAGCTCGATCCAAGCCTAGGCGTGGCCCACACGCTGTTTGAAAGCATGCTCCCGCCAGTCGATCCAATCAACGCCGCTTTGCCGGAGTTTAGCGAGGAGGCTTGGCGCGAGTCCAAGGCGCGGCGCGAGCAAGAGCGGCGCGAGCAAGAGCAGCGTGCGCAGCTCCAGGCCGAGGCCGAAGAGGAAGAAGGCGAGCTTGTGGCCCAGCCAGCAGGCATGGCCGCCGAGTCATGGCTCGATGCGATCGAAAGCCCGACACAGTCCGCTCGCTCTAGCGCTCCTCCCCCGGCCGATGATTTTCTGCGCAGTTTGCTCTTGGGCGAGGTTCCGCCAACACCTAAGGCTCCAGCACCACCGCCAGAGCCGTCAGCACAGGCCGAGGATTTTGCAATCGAGGATCTCGGCCTTGATGTGACGCCGTTCTCACTTGATGATTTTGAGACGTCGCCACCAGCCCGCGAAGAGCCGCAGGCCGTTGCTGATGTTGCAGCGCCACCACCACCGAGCACCCCGAGCACTCCGCCCGCTCAAGCTGAAACTCCCGCCGAAACAGAGCTAGAGTTTGAGCTGCCTGCTGATCTGAAACCCTTCTCGTTTGATGACTTCGGCAGCGATGATCTCGATACGCTGCCAGGCTTTGGGCAGACAGATTCGCAGCTGCCAGAGCAGCTCCAGCCCTTCTCGCTGGAAAACTTTGAGGATGTGCAGGCTGAAACATCTGCCCCCACCGATGAGCAGCTTTCACTGCCAAGCGCAGAGCGCCCGTTTTCGCTCGATGAGCTTAGTCCCGATGCAATTGATGTGACCAGCGATCCGAATAATCCGTTTGGTCGCGATTTTCCACCGCTGCCCACCGCCGAAGACGAGTCTACCGGCTTTAGCTGGCAGGAGCCGCGCTCACGTGGCGGTACGCTGTTCAGCCGCAATGTCAGCCCAGAAGAGCAGACAGACGCAGAGTCGTCTATCTTCCATAAAATGGTCGAGAAGAAGCGCACTGAAAGCTTGCCTCCACGCGATACAACTATCGCCGATGTGGAGCTCGATGACGAGGCGATGTCGTTCTTCTCCCACGATGATGTCGTACTGCGTCTCGACGAGGATGAGGATAGCACGACCCCAGCAACACCAGCTGCCGCTACCCCGCAGGCCGAAGAGCCAGAGCTGACGCCGTTCTCGCTGGAGGATCTCGGGCTGTCGCCGGAGGAGATCGCCGAGCTGAGCGGCACTTCCAGCGCTGAACCGCCTGCACCTGAAGCTGCGCAAGCCGAAGAGCCAGACCTGACGCCATTCTCCCTGGAGGATCTGGGCCTCTCGAGCGATGAGATCGCCGCGTTCGGCGAGCCAGAGCCTGCAACAAGCGCCGCGCCAGCAGAGCCAACCTTCGATGAGCCGGACCTGACGCCGTTCTCGCTGGAGGATCTCGGGCTGTCGCCGGAGGAGATCGCCGAGCTGAGCGGCACTTCCAGCCCTGAAACACCTGCGCCTGAAGCCGCGCAAGCCGAAGAGCCAGACTTGACGCCATTCTCGCTGGCCGAGCTGGGTCTCTCGCCAGAAGAAATTGCCGCCATTAGCGGTGGCTCCGAGCCAAGTCCAGCACCAGCAGAAGCTGCGGCGGAAGAGCCAGAGCTAACACCGTTCTCCCTGGAGGATCTGGGCCTCTCGGCTGACGAGATCGCCGCGTTCGGTGAGCAAGAGCCTGCCGCCGAATCAACCGCTGCGGAACCATTTGATGAGTCAGAACTTACACCTTTTTCACTAGAGGACCTAGGCCTATCTAGTGATGAGATCGCAGCCCTGGGCGGCGCAAACGAGGAAACAACCTTTACCGAAGGCGAACTTGAACCGTTCTCCCTCGAAGATCTGCAGATGACCGGCACTGGACCGCTGGAAGGTACGCCCGAGCCACCACGCTCGGCCGATGCAATCTTTGAGACATTGCTGGCCCTTGGTCGCGACAAAGGCTTTGTTGATCTTACCGATATTATCAACTGCTACGATGATCCAGAGGCTCACGCCGAAGAGATCGACCAGATCGCGCTTGAACTCTATAGCAATGGCATCGCAATCCACGATGGCGATGAAGTCATTGATATGGAGGAGATCACCGGCGACTACGTCGAGGAACAAGCTGCTGATGTCGATCAAGAGCCAGAGATGACGCCATTCTCGCTGGAAGAGCTGGGCCTCTCCGATGAAGAGATCGCCACGCTCGATACCAACGCCGATGGTCAGCTCACGCCAAGTGATTTTGGCGAAAGTGACACCACGTCAGTTGCCGAGCCGGAAGAGCCAGAGCTGACGCCGTTCTCACTGGCCGAGCTGGGCCTCTCCGATGAAGAGATCGCTGCACTCAGTGCTGGCGAGGAGCCAAGCGCCGAGGCCGCGCCCACCACCGAGCCGGAGGAGCCGGAGCTGACGCCGTTCTCGCTGGCCGAGCTGGGCCTCTCGGATGAAGAGATCGCCGCGCTCGATACGAACGCCGATGGTCAGCTCACGCCAAGTGATTTTGGCGAAAGTGACACCACGTCAGCTGCCGAGCCGGAGGAGCCGGAGCTGACGCCGTTCTCGCTGGCCGAGCTGGGCCTCTCCGACGAGGAGATCGCCGCGCTGAACGCTGGCGAGGAGCCAAGCGCCGAGGCCGCGCCCGCCGCCGAGGCGGAGGAGCCGGAGTTGACGCCGTTCTCGCTGGCCGAGCTGGGCCTCTCCGACGAGGAGATCGCCGCGCTCAGTGCTGGCGAGGAGCCAAG
>JABXJS010000156.1 GCA_013538855.1 Herpetosiphonaceae bacterium | reverse complement strand
GTGCTGGCTTGATCGCCGTGTGCTGCGCGCTGCATCTGCTGTCACGTCTGCGCGTTCCATCCGGCCCATGGCGGCACGTTCAGAGCGCGGGCATTGGGTGGATGTCCGCACGCTCTGCGTTCCTCGCTCGGCGCGCTAGCCCGTCCGCGTGTGCTGGTCTGTTCGGCCTATGGCGTGTGTGCTGGCTTGATCGCCGTGTGCTGCGCGCAGCATCTGTAAGCATCGAGCGTGGATGCAGTGCCGATCTTCTCGCCACCTGACTGCGCACGATGTATCAGCTTGGCGCGATTTGGCGCGATTTGGCGCGATTTGGCGCGATTCTGGCGCGATTCTGGCGCGATTCGCTGGTACTGCAGCGCCTCACCATCACTACAATGTGCCTGAAGCTGCTCTAGGAGCGGGTTTGTTGGCTTGGCGCGATTTGGCGCGATTTGGCGCGATTTGGCGCGATTCTGGCGCGATTCGCAGTGAATGGCACATTGTTTGCTACACCTACCCTGTCGCACACACCTGCGTGTGCTGTCTAATTCCCCCGCTTGGTGCCTGCATTTCTGCCGCAAATTCCCCTTGGTGCCGGTTGAAGCACGCTATCTGCTGACCTGTGGAAGCTGTGTTGAAGGAGTCTATGTATGTTCTATCACGTCAAGGAGCTACAGTTTAATGCCCGTGTCTCAGCCCCTGATCCGCGCTTCGCGCGCTTGCTGCTTGAGCAGTTCGGTGGTGCCAACGGCGAGCTTGCTGCTGCGATGCAGTATTTTGTGCAGGCGTTCGGTGCACGCCAAGCCTACCCCGAGAAATACGATATGCTCATGGATATCGCCACCGAGGAGTTTAGCCATCTGGAGATTGTCGGCGCAACGATCACCATGCTGCTCGATGGTATCAACGGCGAGCTGAAGAATGCCGCCGAGGAGAGCGAGTTGATGACGCTGCTCAAAGGCAAAGGCTCCAAGGAGGATCTCATCCACGAGGCCATGATGAACCCGCAGTTCTTGGTGCTCTCTGGCGGCGGCCCCACCCTGACCAATAGCCAGGGCGTTCCGTGGAGTGGTACCTATGTCAATGCCAATGGTGACTTGACTGTTGATCTGCGCTCAAATATCGCGGCCGAGTCGCGCGCCAAAATTGTGTACGAGTATCTGATGCAATTCACTGATGACGACTACGTCAAAGAGAGCCTGCGCTTCCTGATGACGCGCGAGATCGCCCACTATCAGATGTTCTCGGCGGCCCTCGAAACGATTCAGCCAAACTTCCCGCCCGGTGTGCTCCAGGGCGATCCACGCTTCACCAACGTCTATATGAACATGTCCAATGGCTCCAGCGCCCGCGGCCCCTGGAATCAGGGCCAAGGCCCATGGGGACCAGGCGAGAGCTGGGAGTATGTCGAGGATCCTATCGATCACGTGATCAAGACCAAAGGAATGACCACGAACCATCCGATTAAGGGCACCCAGCGCACCCAGGATGAGGTGGCCACCATGAACCGCGATCTGAGCAAGCAGCGCAGCCAGGAGGTTAAGGACGCGATCCCCTCCGGCGGCAATCAGTGGTCGGCGTATCCACAGCAGGATCTGAGCAGCCCCCAGGGCATTGAGGATAAGCAAAAGCAGGCTGGCTCCTAAAACGGTCTTTAGTGCAGGAGGATTCCATGGCCCACCAGGTGCATATCACCTACTATACCGATCCGCTGTGTGTGTGGAGCTGGGCCTTCGAGCCACAGTGGCGGCGCTTATGCTACGAGTTTGGTGCTGCGCTATCGCTTGAGTATGTGCTCGCTGGCATGATTCCTAACTGGCAGCAGTTTGCCGATCCGCTGAACGCTGTCAGTCAGCCTGCGCATATGGGGCCACTTTGGTTTCACGCCCGCCAGCTCTCTGGCCTGCCGGTTGATGAGTTGATCTGGGTTGATGATCCGCCTGCATCGTCGTTTCCTGCCTGTATTGCTGTGAGGGCCGCGCTGCGCCAGGGCTTGCTGCTAGGCGCGGCCTTCCTGCACCGCCTCCGCACGGCTGTGATGCTCGAGCGGCGTAATGTTGCTCGCGATGATGTGCTGCTCGATCTGGCCACCGCGTTCGCTGCCGATCCGCACCAACCTGCGCTGGATCTCGACCAGTTCCGCGCTGATCTGACCACCGCCGCCGTCGATGACTTCCGCACCGATCTGAAGGATGTTCGCTATCGCGATATAGGCCGTTTCCCAACGTTAATCATGCGGGCCAATGGGCGCGCGCTGATGATCGTCGGCTTTCGCCCCTACGCGGCGCTGCGTGAGGCGATCGCGTATATTGCGCCTAACTGCCAGCCGCAGCAGCCGCCGCCGTCAGCTCTTGACTACGTTGCCGTCTATGGCCTGTGTACCGCCGCCGAGGTCGCCTGCGCGCTTGAGCGTGATATTGATACTGTCGAAGCAGAGCTTGCTGCCGCTGTGGACGCGGGCGCGCTGACGATGCTCCAGCATACCCAAGGCACCCACTATCAGCCATCTGTCGATTTCCGCCCCTGTCCGTCGTAAATAGGTATCAGCATGAGGGGTTCGCGGCACTCCTCATGCTAAAGCTGCTTAACATTGCTGTGTAGCTGCTACAATAGTATCCTACGCGCTTAAATAGCGCTGTCTGTGTTGAGAGGGCTTGGCTCTTAAGCACCTATCTCGTCTTACGTTCTACTTTGTATGTGAAGGAGACATCATGCTTGAGCCAAAATGGATGCGCTTGCTCACGGTGTTGCTCGTTGTTATTGTTGGTGTTCCGCAGCTGGTGCAGGCGCGTGCACCGCTCGCTGCTCCCGCTGGCGCAGGCGCGATTGTTGGCTATCCACAGCACCAAGCTGCCCTCGGCGACTCGATCACCCGTGGCTTCAATGCCGATGGCAACTACGATCATCTTGGCGATCAGGTCCAGTACTCCTGGTCAACCGGAACCGACCCCCAAGTCTTAAGCCACTACACCCGTATCTTAAGCGCTACCGGCCAGATTACGGCGACCAATGTGGCCGTCTCTGGCAACAAGGTGGCCAATTTGCAGTCTCAGGTCGCTGCGCTCAGCGGTCAGCCTGTTGACTATGTAACCATCCTCATCGGTGCCAACGATGTTTGTACGAGCAGCGAAGCTGCGATGACGCCTGTGAGCACCTTCCACGACACCTTCTATACAGCAACCCTTTTGCTGTCAACGCAGCACCCAGATGCTCGCATATTCGTTGCGAGCATCCCCAATATCTATCGCCTTTGGGAGATTCTCCACACAGATCAGTCGGCGCTCTTTGTATGGGATTTTGCCAGTATCTGCCAGTCCATGCTGGCTAACCCTAACTCCATGGATCAAGCAGATGTTGATCGGCGCGCACGGGTGCAGCAGCGCATCGTCGACTTCAATGCACAGCTGGCCGCTGTCTGTGCCGAGTTTATCCACTGCCGCTTCGATGACTACACAGTCTACAATGATGACTTCACCGCCGCCGATGTATCTACGCTCGACTACTACCATCCCTCAATTCAAGGTCAGGATCGCTTGGCGCAGGCTACCTATACCGCAACGTTCGATTTCACAGAGCAGGTTGCGCCAACCTCGACCGCTGTTTTAACCGCTACTGCTAGTGGTGCCGATGTTGCGCTCTCGGCTGTCGATAATGTGGCGGTGTCAGGCATCGAGTATCGCGTCGCTCCTGCTGTGGCGTGGACACGCTACACCACGCCGCTGAGTCTGCCATCCGCGACTACGCTGATCTATCGCGCTGTCGATGTCAACGGCAACATTGAGGCCGAACAAACCTTGAACACCTCGAACCAGCAGGTCTACACTGCCTACCTGCCCTATGTGCAGCGCTAGGTGCTTGTGCTGTCGGCGCGGGAACACGCCCTCCCGCGCCTGATTGTGCTCAGGCGGCGGGCTGTCGGTTAATTGGTGCGGATGCAAGCGTCTTCTTTCCCTAATTGCCTTACGTGCAGCGCTAGGTGCTTGTGCTGTCGGCGCGGGGACACGCCCTCCCGCGCCTGATTGTGCTCAGGCGGCGGGCTATCGGTCAATTGGTGCAGATGCAAGCGTCTTCTCTCCGGAGATAGGATGGGGATTTAGTGCTGCTCGGCTTGCTGCAGCACCCACTGCCACTGCGCGAGCGTACATGGCACAACCGAGAGCCGACTCTGGCGCACGAGCGCCCAGTCGCTGAGCTGTGGCTCGGCCTTAATCTGCGCTAGCGTTACTGGCTGTGGTAGCGCCCGGACAGGGGCAATATCGACAACGACACGTTTAGCATCGTCGCTCTGTGGATCAGGGTAGGCGCTCTTGATCACCTTTGCCGTGCCTACGACTGCGCGCTCGCTGCCGCTGTGGTAGATCAGCAGCTCATCGCCAACCGCCATCGCGCGCATATTGTTGAGGGCCTGCGCGTTGCCGACGCCGTCCCACGTGGTCTGCCCCGTCTGTTCAAGCTGTGCCCAAGCGTAGTCGCTCGGCTCGGTCTTTAGGAGCCAGTAGGCCATAATCAACAATCCTCGCTGCTACATTAAAAGCCGGGATGCCCATGAGGACATCCCGGCTTTTACACTATCTACTTCTTGTCATTGCTGGCGACGTTGTTCCAGTCGACAACATCCCACCAGGCACCGATGTAGTCGGCGCGGCGGTTCTGATAGCGCAGATAGTAGGCGTGTTCCCAAACATCAAGGCCAAGCAGCGGGGTGTGACCTTCCATCAATGGCGTGTCTTGGTTGGGGGTGCTGGTAACGGCCAATTTGCCATCGTTGGTGCGCACGAGCCAGGCCCAGCCAGAGCCGAAGCGCGTTGCCCCAGCTTTGCTGAACTGCTCTTTAAAAGCATCAAACGATCCGAACGTGCTCTTAATCTCGTCGGCTAGGGCACCGGTCGGCTCGCCACCGCCATTGGGACTCATGATGTTCCAGAACAACGTGTGGTTGGCATGACCACCACCATTGTTCCGCACCGCCGTGCGAATGTCCTCTGGGAGGCTATCGAGGTTGCGCAGCAGCTCTTCGACAGGCTTGCCCTGATGCTCAGGGTGTTTCTCTAGCGCGGCATTGAGATTATTCACATAGCCAGCGTGATGCTTGTCGTGGTGGATGCGCATGGTCTGCTCGTCGATAGCAGCAGTGAGGGCATCGTAGGCATACGGCAATGGTGGCAATTCGTAAGCCATAAGGTTCTCCTTTGAAGCAAATGCTTCCTAATAAGCCAGTACCCATATCTATTGTAGCAGAATACAGGCCATTATGCGGTCCGCTCGGCGGTGTTTTCTGCTTGTGTTTGTATGCGGTGCTGATGGTTTGTATGATACACTAAGCGCTGAATACAATTTTTTCGCTCCCATATGAGATCGACATAGCTGAAGCGTATTGCACCGCCATCCCAATGTATTTGTATTCCGTCAAGTAGACGCTGAATATAGAGCGCTGGCAACTTTGCCCCGATCCTGTTGCTCTCGCGCAGCGTTCGGCGTGTCAGGCTGTAGCCTGCCGCTGTTAGCTCCTGACATAGCACTTCAACGGCGCTGTCCCCCATCCATAGATCATTCACATCATTGGCCGTGTTGAGCCGCTCCCAGGTCGTGGGTATAAAGGTGATCCGTCGTAGTTTGGCCGCCCGCAGTGGCCGCGCTAGCTGCGCGCACGCGCCAACATCATAGCGCCAGTAGTGCTCCAGCGCTCGTGGGTGATCGCGCTCCTCAGGCAGCAGGTCACGCCGGAGCATGAGGCGAATCCGCGTGATTGGCGCATACCAGCGCACCTGCCAGCGCTCAGCATCAAATACGCGCGTCTGATACCAGGCGAGCAGTCGTGCCCCCAGTCGCTGTGGTGCATGCTGCAGCGGTATGCGGTACCATCCCTCGCTGTGAATCCGCTGCCAGTCAGCCTGGTTTGTCACCACCGCAACGAGCACCGGTGTCTCTGGCGCGTAGCTCATGCGGCGCTCGCTTTGAGCGCCAAACCAAAGCGCGCAATGTCCTCGCGCGCCCGAAATAGTGCTAGATCACCGGCCTTGCTCTCGAGCATTACATCGAATGGCCGCGCTGCTGGCAGGCGGAGAAATTGACAGAGTTCAAATGGATGTGCATAGTCGCTGTGCTCATTCCACGTTGGCGCTTGTAGCCGCGGCGGCCGCTCGTTGCCCGGCGCGATGCGCATCTCTGTGCGCGGCGAGCTAAAGTGTACTTTCGGACAGCGCTCTGGCGGCCATGTGGCGAGCGCTTGCTGTAGCCCTGCGGCAAGTGATATCTGCTCTGGATTATGGAGTTGATGGTGTTGCACATCAAACACAATTGGAATGTGGGTCCGCTCGTGGATGGTGAGCACGTCGCTCAGACTCCAGACGCGATCATCGTGCTCTAGGGCGAACATCTGCCGCGCGAGTGGATCAAGGCGCTCGATGAGACGCTCACAGCGCTCTTGGGCCTTGCTGCGCTGCTCGTAGATGCCGCCCACATGGCCAACAAGCACTCCCTCTGGGCAGAGCGCATGCAGGAGGCGTGCGTGGCGGTTGATGGTGGTGAGCGCCTGCGCTTGACGCTCGGCCTGTGGATGGGTTAATCCAATACTCAGCGGGAGATGCATGGTCAACCGAATTGGTGCCGCGATCTGCGCGATGTGCTCTAGCTCTTCGGCGCACTCTTCGATCTGATAGTGAAAACGCTGTAGCTGTGGATGCCCGAGATAGGGCGCAAGCTGGTGCGGAAGTCGATAGAGCTGCACCTCATGGCGCAGCAGATGCCCGACAATATCGCGTAAATAGATTAAACTAACGCTGAGATGTGGCCGCTGCTGGTAGCGCTGGCTGTCGTAGCTCGCTAGCCGTGGGTTGCTCAAGATGCGACCGCTAAAGCCTAGATATCGCATAGTTCCTTCCTGTGCCTTGATCAGGCGCTCTCATGTCTCGTTCGCTCGCTAATCTTAGATGCAAGTGTAGGTGTGTTTTGACCGCTTCTTCCAGCCATCCTCCCGCCGCTGCTGCAATCCGGCTGTTGGCCTTCGATCTTGATGGTACGCTCGTTGACTCTGTGCCGGGTATTGTCGCCACTGTTGCCGCTACTCTATGTGACTTTGGCTATCCCGAGCCACCCACAGCGGATGTCACAGCTCTGATTGGCCTTCCCCTAGAGCGCTTCTGGCTCGACTTTGCTACGCCCGATCAGACAAGCTGGCCGCAGCTCACCGAGCGCTATCGGGCGCTCTACCGCCAGATCGGTATTCCTTCCACCACCCTGTTTCCTGGCGTTCGCGCAACTATCGCCGCGCTCAGCGCTGCTGGCTATATTTTGACGATCGCTAGCTCCAAGATTACACCGGTCTCGCGCCTTGTGCTTGAGCATGTTGATCTGCTCGCACCGTTTCAGCTGCTGATGGGCAATGATTGTGTGGCGAACCCAAAGCCGCACGCCGAGATGCTGGAGCGCACGCTCGCCACTTTCAATCTGCCGCCCGCCGCCGCGCTGATGATCGGCGATACAACACACGATCTGACGCTTGGTGCAAACGCTGGCGTGCGCACGGTGGCCGTGGCCAGTGGCTCGCACTCTGCCGCTCAGCTCGATGCCGCCCGGCCCACACGGCGCATCAACCAGCTACAGCAGCTCCCTGAAGTGCTCTGGTATCTGCAAGATGGAGTACAATAGAAAATAGCTGCGTTGAAAAAGGAGAAAACTATGCCTCAGTATAAAAACCGTATGTATCGCAAAGAGTGGCTTTCCGAGCGGCGCAAGCTGACACGCGCTGTGCAGGCGCTTGAGGAAGGCTGGGATCTCGAAGCTCAGCAGGTGACAATCCCAACCACCGACGATGGCACGCCGCTCACGCTTGAGCAGATGCACGAGCGCATCGCCGAGATCGATGGCAAGCTCGAGCGCTACCCCAATCCACAAAAATAATCTGCTTGCGCCGCGTAGAGGCTTCACGTATCATGGTTTACGGCGACGACCGGCCACCAGCGGGGTGGCTGGCGGAGACCTAAGGAGTTTTGTCAATGATTCGTTCATTAGTTCATGCAAAAATCCACCGGGCAACCGTCACTGGTGCCGATCTGGATTACGTGGGCTCAGTTACAATCGATGAGGATTTGCTCGATGCCGCTGGTATCTGGCCCTTCGAGAAAGTGCAAGTGGTCGATGTTACCAACGGTGCGCGCCTAGAGACCTACGCCATTGTTGGCGAGCGTGGCTCTGGCACCATTCAGCTCAATGGGGCCGCCGCCCACTTGGTTAATGTTGGCGATCTTGTCATTATTATGGCCTACGCTCAGGTCGATGCGAAGCCCGATGAGTGGGAGCCAACCGTTGTTTTTGTTGATGAGCAGAATGCGATTACCGAGGTGCGTGCGCTGCAGCCCGCTGGCGGTCGCTAGTTCTGGTGATCGGCGCGCGTCACTGGCGTGCGCCGATTTTTTTGTGAGGCGTGATGTTTAACTCCCCTGTTTCTCGCACTGTCGAAGAGGCGCAGGCCGAACTACTTGCGCAGCTCCTGCCGCTGCCAGTCGAGCACGTTGCGCTTACAGCAGCTGTTGGTCGCACTGTTGCAGAGGATATTCTTGCGACGGAGCACATCCCGCCTTTTGCCAACTCTGCTATGGATGGCTATGCGGCCCAAGCCGCCGATCTCGTCGGTGCGTCGCCTTCCGCACCTGCAACGCTGGCGATAACTGCCCACGTGCCGGCCGGCGCTGCTTCAGAGCATGCAGTTGTGCCCGGCACAGCTGTGCGCATCATGACTGGTGCCCCACTCCCACCTGGTGCCGATGTGGTCGTCCCCTTCGAGGCCACCGATGAGGTTGAGCATCCTGGTGTCGCCTCAGACACCGTGAAGATTTTTACGGCGTATCCACCACAGTCCCATATTCGGCCTGCTGGCGAGGATCTGCAGCCTGGTGCGTTGGTTGTGGCCCGTGGCACGGTGCTGCATCCGGGCCATATTGCTGCCCTCGCTACCGTTGGCGCAGCGCACGTGCCAGTGTTTCGGCGTCCGCGTGTGGCAATTCTCGCCACCGGCGATGAGTTGGTGGCAATCGACCAAACGCCTGACCGTGGTCAGATCCGTAACTCCAATAGCTATGCCGCTTTTGCTCAGGTGCTCGAGGCTGGCGGAGAGCCGCTGCTGCTGCCGATTGCTCGCGATACCGAGGCAGATCTGCTGGCGCGCATCCACATGGCGCTCGATCTCGGGGCAGATCTGTTCGTGACCTCTGGCGGTGTCTCTGTCGGCGACTATGATGTTGTCCGGCAGGTGCTCACAGCCCACGGCACGATGACCTTCTGGCGCGTGCGTATGCGCCCTGGTAAGCCGATTATGGTTGGTATGCTCCACGCGGTCCCGCTGATTGGTTTGCCTGGCAACCCGGCCTCAGCGATGGTTTGCTTTGAGCTGTTTGCTCGGCCAGCTATTCGTGCACTCGCTGGCTGCTCGGCTGTGCTGCGGCCAACTGTGCCGGTGCAGTTGCTTGATCACGCTGTTGTGCAAGCTGATCGGCGTCAGTACCTGCGCGTGCGTGTGGCGGCCAGCGCTACTGGGCTTCAGGCGCGCTTGAGTGGGGCCCAAGGCTCAGGGATTACCTCATCGCTGGCGCGGGCCAATGGACTACTGGTTGTCGAAGCGGGCAGCGCTACTGTTCATCCTGGCGCAGTCTTGCCTGCGCTCCTTTTGGCCGAACCGTTCGCTGGAGGCTAGCTCGCCTATGCAGTCGCCTACCCCTACTTCGATTCGTGAGCTGTTGTTTCTGCTTGCGTCGATTTTTGTATTTCAAATTCTCCTCATCTTGATTTTAATTGCCGCACGCAAGCTCAAGCGGCAGCAAGCTGTCGCAACACACTATCCGCGCATTGAGCTGCCGCCAATCGTCGATCACACCCACGCTTTCCAGCTTTACATGAGCGGCGAGGAGCTTTTCCCGGCTATGCTTGCCGCAATTGAGCAGGCAAAAGAAGCCATCTACCTTGAAACATTTATTTGGAAGGGCGATGTGCTGGGCCAAAAGTTTAAGACGTTGCTCGAGCGTAAGGCCGCCGAGGGTGTGGCGGTCTATGTGATTTACGATGGCTTTGCGAACTTAGTGGTGCCGCGCGCCTTTAAAAAGTTTCCGCCCACGATTCACGTGCTGCGCTATCCGGCCTTTCCCAACCCGCTGCGCATTTTTGACCTGCGCATCTGGGCGCGCGATCATCGCAAGCTGCTGATTGTAGACCACAGGCTGGCGTTTGTGGGCGGCTACAATATCGGCGAGCTGTATCGCACCCACTGGCGCGATACCCACGTGCGCATCGAGGGGCCGATTGTGAGCAACTTGGCCGAGATGTTTGCCTCGCAGTGGAATCGCTACTCACGGCCGCGACAGCGTATGTACATTGATCTCGATTTGCAGTGGCAAACGACGGTGCGCGTTCAGCGTAACGACGCCGGCCGCCTTATGTTTCCCATCCGCACCATGTATGTCGATGCTATCGAGCGCGCTGAGCGATATATTTACATAACAAATGCCTATTTTATTCCTGATCGGGCTATTCTGGAAGCGCTGGTGCTGACTGCGCGGCGCGGCGTTGATGTGTGCATTTTGGTGCCAGCCCAGTCGAATCATGTGCTGGCTGACTGGCTCGCCCGACACTACTTCGAGTTTTGCCTGCGCAATAAGATTCGCATCTTCACCTATCGTCATGCGATGGTGCATGCGAAAACCGCAACCATTGATGGCATTTGGTCAACTGTTGGCACCGCCAACTTAGATCGGCTGAGCCTCGCCGGCAATCATGAGATTAATTTGGAGATGTACGATGCCACTGTTGCCGAGCAAATGGAGGCGATCTTCCGCTGTGATCTTTCCAATGCCGAAGAGCTAACACTGGAGCAGTGGCTTAAGCGCCCGTGGTACACCAAGGCCGCAGAGCTAGTGCTATCGCCACTCTGGCCGGTGCTCTAGGCCCAATAGCGCTATTCTGATCATTAGCTGAGGTTCAACCATGGTTATTGGCCGTCCCTTTTTAATTACCTTGATCGCCATGGGCTATATTGTTACCGCTATCATCGAGCTACTGGTTGGCTTTGGGGTAAGTCTGCCCACCCTTATTCAGCAGTTTGTTACGAGCAATAACACTGCTTCGGTTTGGATGCTCGGTATTCTTCAGCTTATATTTGGGCTGGCGCTGTTTCGTGGCACTGGTTGGGCCTGGTGGCTGGTTGTGCTCGGCTCCTGCATTCCCATTCTCACGCATGTCATCGAGGGCTTACGCGGCGAGTCTTGGGCTTGGGGCACGATTCTTTGGAATGTGTTGGTGCTGTCGTATATGCAGTCACGGGATGTGCAAGCCTTCTTTGGGCGTGAGGCCTACTAGTTCAGCGTCGGGAGGGTTCATGCCCATGCGGCGTGTGTTAGCCGACTATGATGCAGCCGGTGTCTATGTGTATCAAGCGTTTCGGCCCGCGATTGTTGCTGCTGCGGTTGCCCATGGAACGTTTGCCGCTGGCTTCAATCTTGAGCGCATGACGTGGATCAAGCCTTCGCTTGGCTGGATGCTGCATCGATCTGGCTATGCAACGAAGCATCGTCAAGAGGCTATCGCCCGCATTCATCTCAGCCATGCTGGCTGGCTCCAAATTCTGCAGCGAGCGGTGCCAACAACGTTTAATGACGGTCTGTTTGCCGATCAGCGTGCTTGGTCGCGCGCCCTTCAGCACTCCGATGTGCGCTATCAGTGGGATCCAGATCGCGACTTGTACGGAGTCAAGCTCGATCGGCGTGCTATTCAGCTCGGGTTATCTGGTCCGACGGTGTCTAGCTATGTGTACGACTGGATTGTGGGTATTGAGGATGCGACCGATCTGGCCCAAGCTGTTGGTGTAGCTGTTTTGGCGCGCGCTCCACTGCCAGCGGTGCCGCATGAGCGCGAGTACCCACTTCCGCTAGCGCTACAGCAGCAGCTTGGCTACGATCACTAAAAAAACACCACTCACAGAGGAGTGGTGTGTGGTGCGGGTAGCGGGAATCGAACCCGCGCCATCACTTTGGAAGAGTGATGCGCTACCATTACGCCATACCCGCATGGCAGCAAGTGCGCTGCGTACCATACCGTACTTACACCTATTTGTCAAATAGTTTAGACGCTAAGCAATGATCACGATAGATGCAGGCCAAGCGCTTTTGACTTGGCCTGCATCTATTGTTGATCAGGCATACTGATACTGCACCAACATCCATACAAGGGCGACCCCAAGGACTGTTGCGATCAGCACGCGCTCCTTGGCATGCTGGTGGAGCCAGCGCTCAGCTTTTGGTAGCCACTGTGTGCCGCCAGCGACCATAATCAGTGCCAGCATACGCATAAGCCAAACACCGGCCCCGGAGCCGAAAAATGTCAAGAAGAATAGCGCTGCGCCAAGCACGGCCAAGGCTAGGCCGATCTTTGCGCGCTGGGCTATCACCGTAGTAAGCATATACGCCTCCTATAAAATCTAGCTCTCCTTGTTGGTACGCAGCATAGAGGCGAAGTGATGCACACTTGGTGGGTTAATCGTTAGCTTCAATGCTCCAAGCGTGGACTCCACGCTGAGTAAACGAGAACGAACGTACCTCAACACCAGCTTTATGGAGCGCAGCTTCCAGCTGGAGTCGTTTACTAAATGGTACACAGAAACACATGAAACCGCCGCCGCCTGCCCCCGATAGTTTGCCGCCCCAGGCCCCGTTGCGCAGCGCCAGGTCGTAGATATCATTAACGATTGGAGGGGCAATGTGGGGTGAAAAAGCCTTTTTTACTTCCCAGGCATGGTGCAGGAGGCAGCCAAACTCTTTGATGCGGCCATTGCGCAGCAAGCTAGCCGCCTCATCGACCATGGCTTTCGTTTCATCGTGTAATCGTAGTGTATCACCTTCTTTAAGCCGTCGAACTTGATCCTGTACCAGATTGTGTGTAAGCAGCTTGCGATCCTGAACGAACCCAATCAGCAGACAGGACTCCAGCTCAAGAATGGCATCTTCTTCTGCTGCTACGCGCTCCACGATGACGTTGCTATCGCCGAAGTGGTAGACCGACATGCCACCGAAGACGGCGGCATACTGATCTTGGCGTCCGCCAGGAATGCCTAAGTCTACGCGCTCGATGCGGTAAGCCAGCTCGGCCATTTGATATGGTTCGAGATTAAGGCCGTAGGCAGTATCGAGCAGCTTCAGCATGCTCACCACCAGCGCCGATGATGAACCTAGCCCTGAGCCTGGTGGCACATCGCTAAACATAGTGATTTCAACACCACTCACCTCTGGATGGGCATCTAAGACTGCCTGTGGTAGTGACAGCCGCCCATCCCACTCGCGTCCTGTAACAGCCCGACTGACCTCGGCCAAGTCTAATGAGCGGATCGTAATGCCTGGCTGATCGCTCGGTTTGAGCATACAGCGTACATACTTGTCGATGGTACAGTTAAGCACCTTGCCGCCGTGCTGCTCTGGATATGGGCTAACATCTGTGCCACCGCCGAAAAAACCAATCCGCATCGGAGCTTTGGCCTTGAAGAGTTTCATTGATACTCCTCGTGTACGAACACACTAGTTATGAACATGGATAAAAGCGAAACGCCACGCAAGAAGGCGTGGCGTCGACGCAATAAGGTCGTATCTACAGCGGTATGAACCAAATTACCGCTTGGTGTACTGCTTGGCGCGGCGAGCCTTGACCAGACCTGGTTTTTTGCGCTCTTTGATGCGCGCATCGCGAGTCAGGAACCCATACTGACGCATCACCGGCTTATTGGCCGGGTCGGCGTCGACGAGGGCGCGGGCAACACCGTGGCGCACAGCCTCGGCTTTGCCGCTGAAGCCACCGCCGCGGACTTTCACCAGCACATTGAACGAGCCAGTCAGGTTGGCGGCCTCAAGTGGCTCACGAATCACGCGCTGGTACAGCACGCGGCCACCGAAGAACTCCTGAGCCGAGCGACCATTGACCACAAAATCGCCATCGCCTGGATACAGTCGCACGCGTGCGACCGCAGTTTTGCGACGACCAGTGCCTTGATAGTAGCGCTGTTGTTCACTCATCGTTTCTAACCTTTCAACGCATAGGGTTTCGGCTGCTGAGCGGTATGCGGATGCTCGGGGCCAGCATACACTTTCAGCTTCAACAACATGCGACGGCTCAGGCGGTTGCGTGGCAGCATGCCCTTAACCGCAAGCCGAATAATTCGATCTGGGTGTTTTTGTAGCATCACCTTATAGGGTGTCTGCTTCAAACCGCCCGGATAGTTGGTGTGGCGGTAATAAATCTTCTGGTTGGCCTTATCGCCGGTAACACGAATTTTCTCGGCGTTGACCACAATGACGTAATCACCGCCATCGAGTGACGGAGTGAACGTTGGTTTATGTTTGCCCCGGAGCAGGGTGGCAACTTGCGAAGCCAGCCGACCCAGCACCTGGTTTTCGGCATCCACCACCAGCCAATCGCGCTGGATCTCGGATGCTTTCTGGCTGTAAGTCTTCATAACTACCTCTATATGACGTCTGAAGCTTGAAGCGCCATTAACGATGTGTTTCAAACCTCAGCGTTATGGGCGCGCCAGTATGTACGTCGATCCCAGCGTTGACTTGACTGGAGCGGAGCTACTGTGGGATCGTAGCTGATCCACTCCAGGTACAGCCCCTCTGGCCGCGCTGTTGGTCCTGCGTTGCGGCGATTGCCGCTCTGCAAGATGGCGCTGATCGCCTCTGGCTGCATCCGCCCCATGCCTATATCGATCAAGGTGCCCACGATATTGCGGACCATATGACGGAGGAAGGCATTGGCGTGCAACACAACAGCCAAGCATGAAACTCCTAGGATCGTTGTATATTCCAGTGCTGCGTAGGTACAAACCCGCACGGTCGAGCCAGCTTGACCGGAGCCTGCAAAAGCGGCGAAGTCATGCTCGCCGACAAGCTGCCGCAGCGCCTGTTCAATTGCCTGCACCGCTAGTGGTTGGTCAATAAACGTTACCCGATTATTGATCACTGCGAGCGGTGTTGGACTATTGTAAATAAGATACCGGTAGGCCCGTTGGCGGGCGCTAAACCGGGCGTGAAATGTTGCTGGCACTTCCCACGCTTCGTGAATACTAATTTCACGGCCTGTGTGCACATTGAGTGCGCGCACCAGCGTGTTTAGATCATGGCTCGTCTTGGTATGGACGTGGGCCACTTGGGCGAGCGCATGCACGCCTGCATCGGTGCGGCCTGCGAACGTCAGGCGAGCTTGCTCGCCAGTCAGACGCTCCCAGGCCGTCTCGAGTTCTTTTTGAACCGAGCGCCCCTGCTTTTGCCACTGAGAACCGACAAAGGCAGCCCCATCGTAGGCAAAGCACACGGCGATCGTTCGTTCCAGCATACCTAGACGAGTTCGATCCGTGCCATTTCAGCGGCATCGCCTTTGCGGTACCCCATCTTCACAATGCGGGTATAGCCGCCATTGCGACCGGCATAGGCTGCAGCAACTTCAAACAGCTTATTCATGGCTTTCTTGCTGTTGAGCTTCGACAGCGCCATGCGGCGATTGTGTGCGGTATCTTCGCGCCCAAGCGTGATCAGCTTTTCAACCTCGGGGCGAATAGCGCGCGCTTTCGCCTCGGTGGTGGTGATCCCGCGGTGCTCAATAATCGAGATCATCAAATTGCGTTGGAGCGCTTTCCGATGACCCGTGGGGCGGTTCATTTTCTTAACAGCCACGCGATGTCTCATGGCATTCCTCGCTTATTCACTAACGCTGGTCTCGCCAGCGGTATTGCCATTAGCGTTGGCCGCTGAAGCCGGTAGAGTTGGCAACAGATTACGCTCGAGCAGTTTATCGCGGATTTCTTCCATTGATTTCTGCCCAAGGTTGCGCACAGCGAGCAACGCTTTCTCATCAAGCTCAAGCACCTGACCGACTTTGGTGATATCAGCGCGCTTAAGACAGTTATAGGTGCGGGTAGACAGATCAAGCTCTTCGATGGGCATATCGTAGATCTCACTGGGGATCACGAGCCCATTGCCTTCTGCTACCGTCTCCTGTTCTTCTTCCACCCGGTTGAACTCGGCGATTGTGCCGCAGTACTGCACCAGCACCTGCGCTGCATAGCTGAGCGCATCGCCGGGCTTGACTGTGCCGTCTGTCCAGATTTCTAGCAGCAGACGGTCGTAGTCGGTCATACCGCCGATACGTGTATGTTCAACCACGTAGTTAACCTTGATAACCGGTGTGAAGATCGCATCAACGGGGATCTCGCCGATCGGCACTGGATCGCGGTTTTCTGCTGGCAGATAGCCGCGATGGCGCTCGACCGTTAGCTCCATGTCGATGCGGGACTCTGGATTATCGAGTGTTGCCAGGTAGTGCTCAGGATTCACGACCTCAACATTGCTGGGATACTCAATATCACCGGCATAGACGGGGCCAGGCCCGCTTTTGGACAAGATCATCTTAACCGGTCGCTCCGCATAGGAGCGCAGGCGAATGCCTTTGACGTTCAAGACAATCTCTGTCACATCTTCTTTAACGCCTGGGATCGACGAGAACTCATGAAAAACTCCGTCGATCTTGATTTTGACCACGGCTGCACCGGGAATTGATGACAACAGCACCCGGCGTAGCGCGTTGCCCAGCGTGTGACCATAGCCAGGATCCAGTGGCTCAATTTTGAACCGCCCATAGTTCTCTGCCGCCTGGACACACTCGAGTTTGGGCATTGCAATATCTAGCACTATCCGCCTCCTACTTGGGATTGTGATCGACCCGACGACTCCCAAATTAGCGGCTGTAAAGCTCAACGATCAGTTGCTCATTGATGGCAACCTCAAGATCATCGCGCTCGGGCAGGGCTTGCACCGTTGCCTCCATCTGGGCGGCGTTCAGCGACAGCCAGGCTGGAATGGCTTTCTTGGTCAAAATCTTGCTCTCGGCCAAATCTTTAAAATAGTTCCGCTTGCGGCTTTCCGGCCGCACGCCAATGGTATCACCAACCTCTACCAAGGCCGAGGGGATATCTGTTTTGCGGCCGTTGAGGGTGAAGTGACCATGATTGACGAGCTGGCGCGCTTGGGCACGCGAGTCGGCGAAGCCAAGTCGATACACAACGTTATCAAGACGGCGCTCGAGAATTTGGAGCAGAGCTTTGCCGGTAACGCCTTTTTTGCGGGCAGCCTCGGCATAGTGGCGGCGGAACTGGCGCTCCAAAATGCCATAGATGCGGCGAGCCTTCTGCTTCTCACGCAGCTGCAGCGCATAGTCCGACGCTTGGCGGCGGCGGAAGTTTGAGCCATGCTGGCCTGGGGGATAATTCCGTTTTTCGATTGCACATTTCGGGCCGAAGCAGCGCTCGCCCTTCAGCATCAACTTCATGCCTTCCCGTCGGCAGAGCTTGCAAACGGGACCTGTATATCGAGCCATAAGTGTTATGTTCCTTCTGCAACTATACGTTGACAGGGCAGTTTACACAGCGAACCGGCGTCCACAGGCACGATTCGCGTGCGTCTTCCTGCACACGTCGATAATTCCAAACTAGACGCGGCGACGTTTTGGTGGGCGACAGCCGTTGTGCGGAATTGGCGTCACATCGGTGATGGCAACAACGGACAAGCCCGCTGACTGCAACGACCGGATGGCGGCCTCACGACCTGCGCCTGGCCCTTTTACATAGACCTCGATTGAGCGCATGCCGTTATCCATTGCCTTACGGGCGGCCTGCTCGGCAGTGATCTGCGCGGCATACGGCGTGCTTTTGCGCGATCCCTTGAAGCCTGCGGCCCCTGCGCTGCTCCAGCACACAACATTGCCAGCCGGATCAGTGATCGTAACGATCGTGTTGTTGAATGTAGCCTGCACATGGGCTTGGCCACGCGGCACATTTTTTCGCTCGCGTCGACGTCCGCGCTGTGGTCGGCGTGAACCACCCGTTTTGGCCTGTTTCGCCATATTGAAGCCTCCAAATTTGTTCTATTTCAGCGTAAGAAACTCCGATCTGTTGTACAGCAGCGCGTGTCGGCTGCTTGCGGTACACACAGGTCGGAAGTCTCTTAACTATTTCTTCGTTGCTTTTTTCTTGCCACCGACGGGCGTACCCTTGCGTCCACGGCGTGTGCGAGCGTTGGTCTTGGTGCGCTGTCCACGCACAGGCAGACCTTTACGGTGGCGCACACCACGGTAGCAGCCAATATCCATGAGCCGTTTGATGTTCAGCTGGACAGCACGGCGCAGGTCGCCCTCGACGGTGTACTGCTGATCGATCATCTCACGCAGACGAATCACCTCGTCTTCTGTGAGGTCTTTCACCCGCGTATCGGGGTTGATATTGGCCTTGACCAAAATCTCGTTGCTGGTTGGCCGACCAATACCGTAGATGTAGGTGAGGGCAATCTCGACCCGTTTGTTGCGGGGTAAGTCGACCCCAGAAATTCGTGCCATGCGTTCGCTCCTTTAACCCTGGCGTTGCTTGTGCTTTGGCGTGCGGCTGCAAATCACGCGCACGATGCCTTTGCGACGAATCACGCGGCAGTATTCACAGCGCGGCTTGACCGACGGTTGAACTTTCATTGACGACCTCCGTTATGCCTCGGTATGAACGAGGACACACGACGACCCAAACCTCTTTACGAATGTAAAGAAGTATGGGCGTCTGCAATCAGGACCTATCTGTAGCGGTAGGTGATGCGGCCGCGAGTCGGATCGTAGGGCGAGAGTTCTACCAGCACGCGATCACCTTTCAGGATGCGGATGTAGTTCATGCGCATGCGGCCTGAAATATGTGCTAGCACTTCCAAACCATTATCTAGGGCAACTTTGAACATTGCATTTGGTAGTGGTTCAGTAATAACGCCCTCGACCTCAATGACATCCTTCTTCTTGGCCATACAACTCCTTTAAACAAAATGGGTCTATATGCGTATTGTACCGCATTTCTGACTTTGACAGTTAACAGGGATTGGCAAGGGAGATTGCTTGCACCATCCGTGCCGTCACTTCGTCAACATCACCTAAGCCATCGATTTCGTGGAGAATGCCCAGACCACGGTAGTGGTCGACCAACGGCATTGTCTGTGCATTATACACATCAAGGCGATGGTTGATTGTCTCCAAGTTATCATCACTGCGCTGGTACAGATCACCACCGCAATGATCGCACACCCCCTCTGTTTGGGGTGCTAAATAGTATGTATTATATACAGCCTGGCAGTTTCTGCAAGTCCAGCGGCCAATGACGCGCTGAATCAAAACTTCCTTAGGCACTGTCAGGAGCAATACCGCACTAATGCAATCATTGTGTTTCTGCAGCGCTTCTTGTAGCGCGCTGGCCTGCTCGGGGGTGCGGGGAAAGCCATCGAAGATGACGCCAGCGGCGCAATCCGGCTGACTGATGCGCTCGAGCACCATGCCGATCACGACATCGTCAGGAACGAGCTCGCCTTTATCAAGAAACGACTGTGCGAGCTTGCCTAAGGGCGTGCCTTCTTTTACTGCTGTACGGAACATATCGCCGCTGGCGATGTGCTTCATACCAGTTGCTTCTTCCAGAGCGGTTGCTTGCGTGCCTTTGCCCGCACCGGGTGAACCTAACAGAATGATGTTCATACGGTTGCTCCTCGATGACTCAGCTTTGAGATAGAGCGGGCTACGATGCCCACAGTCTAGCGTGAAATAAATCCTTCGTAGTTGCGCATCAACATTTGTGCTTCTAATTGACGCATTGTATCAACTGCCACACCGACTACGATGAGGATCCCAGTGCTGCTGAATGCAATCGAGAGACCGGTGAGGCGTTGCACAAAGTAGGGCAGCGCAGCGACAATACCAAGCCCAAGCGCTCCGATCAGCGTGATCCGATTGAGCACTTTGGTGAGATACAGCTCGGTGTTGCGGCCAGGGCGAATGCCTGGAATAAATCCGCCGTTGCGCTGCAGCGACTCGGGCAGATTTTGCTGGTTGAACAACACCAATGCATAGAAGTACGTAAACAGCACCACCATGATAAACATCGCGATGGTAAAGGTGAAACTCGTCGGCCCAAAGTTGTTCACAAAGAAGCCGGCGATGGAGTTAACCACACCGCTTGAGTTAGGATTCCAGAAGTACGAGGCGAGGGTGCTGGGGAAGATCAAGATACTCTGGGCAAAAATGAGTGGAATCATACCGGCCATATTGACCTTGAGCGGCACATGGCTTGACTGACCACCGTAGACCTTATTGCCGCGCACCCGTTTGGCATACTGCACAGGGATCCGGCGCTGACCTTCGGTGAGCAGCACGATTCCGACCACGGTTGCAATGGTGATGATCAGCAGCAGGATACCGCCGATGACATTGCCACCACCTTGCGACGCGGTAACAGCGTTCAAGATGATACCTGGCAGGGCTGTAACAATACCGCCGAAGATGATGATCGACAGACCATTGCCGACACCGCGCTCGTCGATCAGCTCGCCCATCCAGACCAGCAGCATGGTGCCTGCCACCATCATCGTGAGGATGGTAAAGGTTGGCAGAAAGTTTTCTGTGATGCTGAAGTTGAAGTCGCCAAAGAGGCGCACCTGGTTGTTGATGGTGATCGTCTGGCCGTAGCCTTGGAGATAGGCCAGCGGCACCGTCAGGTAGTACTGATAGCGCTGAATCTTATTGCGGCCCTGCTCGCCCTCTTTGCTTAGCTCCTCAAGGGCGGGAATAAGCGGGATGAGCAGCTGCATGATAATCGATGCTGTAATGTAGGGGTACACACCCATAGCAGCGATCGAGAACTGGCGCAGCGCTCCACCTGAGAGCAAGTTGAGCAGGTTAACTAAGTCACCGAGGGGTTGTCCACTATTGATCAACGTATCGAGTTCCGCCGTATTGACATGAGGTAGCGGAATACTGGCGATCAGGCGGAAGATAACCAACATCGCCAACGTAAAGAAGATCTTCCGGCGTAGATCCTGGATCTTCCATGCATTGATCACGGCTTGTAGCATTGAGAGCTCTCCTTGAACGATGATGGTGAAAGGCCCTCGCTCCAGCAGCGTGGCATCCGAAGATTGTCCGTGCAGTGCTGGAGGAGGGCCATCATACTACCATCAATTTACGCTTCAGCCTCGATCAGGTTGACGCTACCTCCAGCGGCCTCGATCTTGGCGCGGGCGCTGCGGCTGATCTTGTGCACACGCACCTGCAGAGGAGCAGCTACGTCGCCATCGCCCAACAGCTTGACTGGTTTTTTCTGGTTCTTGATCAAACCAGCGCTCTGCAGCGACTCTGGGTTAATCTCGCCGCCATTCCAGTCGCTCAACTGGTCTAGGTTGACAATGGTGTACTCGACCCGGAAGATATTGGTGAAGCCGCGCTTGTAGGGCATGCGGCGCACCAGGGGGTTCTGACCACCCTCAAAGTGCGGGTAGGGATTTGGCCCCGAGCGGGCCTTCTGGCCCATCATACCTTTACCGGATGTTTTACCTTTACCCGAACCGTGGCCGCGACCGACGCGCTTTGAGGTGCGCGTGGAGCCTGGTGCGGGCTTCAGATCATGAAGTTTCATCGGCTCGCTTCCTTATTGGCGGCCACTTCTTCCACAGTCACAAGGTGTTTGACCTTGAAGATCATACCTCGAATCGATGGGGTATCGGGAAGCTCCACCACTTGATTGAGTTTGGTTAGCCCCAGCGAGAGCACAGTGTCTTTCTGGGACTGGCTATAGCCAATTGTGCTTTTCGTATATTTGATGCGCAGGGTTGCCATCGTCTAGCCCTCCTTGCTGAGCTCGGTGCGATACTGCCCACTCAGGCGGAACGCCGACACAGGGCGACCACGGCGCCGGGACTCTTCCTGCACCGTGCGCAATTCGGAGAGGGCCTTAATCGTTGCGCGCACCACATTGACCGGGTTATTGCTGCCCAACGACTTGGTCAACACATCTTTGATGCCAGCAGCCTCGAGCACTGCTCGAACGCCACCGCCAGCAATAACGCCTGTACCAGGTGACGCTGGCTTCAGCAGCACCTGCGAGGCCTTGAACGTTGTTTTAATCTCGTGCGGAATAGTTGTTCCCACGATCGCAATATTGATCATATTGCGTCGAGCGGCCTCTGCGCCTTTGCGGATCGCCTCGGGAACCTCGGCGGCCTTGCCCATCCCCATGCCGACGCTGCCATTGCCATCACCAACGACAACGACGGTGCTGAAGTTGAAGCGACGGCCACCTTTGACCACTTTGGACACACGGTTGATCTGAACAACACGCTCGTCCAACTCGTGTTCTTCGGTGTTTGTTCGATTTCGCTTCGCCACAATGCCTCCGCTATGGATGCTGGTTGGCCGTCAGTGCTGACAGCCAACCAGCTGATAGATCATTTAGAACTCCAGCCCGCCTTCGCGAGCGCCGTCGGCCAATGCTTTGACGCGGCCATGGTACTTGTAGCCACCGCGATCAAAAACGACTTGCTTGATGCCAGCGGCGATTGCGCGCTGGGCCACTGCTTTGCCAACCTCGTGAGCCTGATCGACCTTCTTCAGCTCATCGAAGTTGCTGCGCAGCTCAGTGTCGATGGTAGAGGCCGAGGCCAGGGTATGGCCGGCCAGATCATCGATGACCTGCGCGTAGATGTGCTGCCCAGAACGGAAGACATTCAACCGTGGGCGCTCTGGTGTGCCGCTAAGGTAGCCACGCAGACGGCGATGACGACGTTCACGCAGCTCGCGGGATGTGAATTTTGACATAACGTCTTCTCCTTAGAGCGGGAAACCAATTCCACGCTGAGTCTGCAGTGGGTTACTTCTTACCGGCTTTACCGGCCTTACGCCGGATAATCTCATTCTGGTACTTGATGCCTTTGCCCAAGTAGGGTTCCGGTGGCCGCAGCTTACGAATATTCGCGGCCTGGTCGCCCACTTGTTGTTTATTCGGGCCTTTGATAATAATAGTATTGCGCTCGCCGACCTCGAACTCGACGCTCTCGTAGGGTTCGACGCGGACGGGATGCGAAAACCCGAGCGACAGCACAAGGGTCTTACCATCTTTGGCAGCACGATACCCGGTACCGTTCATCTCCAACACTTTCTGGAAGCCGTTGGTAACGCCTTCGACCATGTTGGCGACGAGGGTTCGTGACAACCCATGGAACGCTTTGTGTTGGCGCTGATCACTAGGGCGCTGGACCTCAACGCTACCGTCGTTGATCACAACTTTGATTGGCGCTGGAATACGCTCGCTGAGCGTGCCCTTAGGGCCTTTGACCGTTACAACGTTGCTGTCATCAACACTCACAGTAACGTTTTTTGGAACCTCGATCGGTCGTTTACCGATACGTGACATAGTAACCTCCACAGGTGATTACAGCTGACGCCGTTTTCCCCGTTACCAGATATAGCACAAGACCTCGCCGCCGACGCCCTCTTGCCAGGCTTTATCGCCAGTCATGAGGCCTTTTGGCGTTGAAAGGATACTCAACCCCAAACCGCCGCGAACCCGCGGGATATCGGTACGCTTGGTATAGACGCGCAAGCCAGGGCGGCTAACGCGCTTCAAGCCTGTGATCACCGGCTGGCGATTGGCGGTGTATTTCAGATGGAGCACAATTGAAGAGTACGGCTGACCATCGGCGACCTCAAAGCTTTTGATGTAGCCCTCATCCTGCAGGATCTCTGCGATGCGGTGCTTGATCTTTGAGAGCGGGATTGTCACCGTCTGATGGCGCGCCAGGCCGGCGTTGCGGATGCGCGTCAACATATCTGCAATGGGATCATTTACGCTCACGGTTCGTCCTCCTGGTTCTACCAGCTTGATTTCGTCACGCCGGGAATCAGCCCTTGTGAAGCCAACTCGCGGAAGCAAATGCGGCAGAGACCAAATTTTCGCATATAGGCCCGAGGCCGACCACAGCGTTTGCAGCGGTTATAACCCCGAACTGCATACTTGGGCGTGCGTTGCGCCTTGGCAATCATTGATTTTTTAGCCATTGATTGGCCTCCAAATTTGGGGCCGCCGGTTCACCGAAGTGCCTGACGACCTCTAATCACGAAACGGCATACCCAACGCTTTGAGCAAGCCATAGCCTTGTTCGTCGTTGGGGGCAGTGGTCACAATTGCCACTTCAAGACCACGAATTTTGTCGACTTTATCATAATCGATTTCTGGGAAGATGATTTGTTCCCGAACACCGATGCTGTAGTTTCCTCGGCCATCGAACGACTTCCGGCTAACGCCTTGGAAATCGCGAATACGTGGCAGGGCCAAGTTGACCAGTCGATCATAAAAATCGTACATGCGATCTTTGCGCAGGGTAACCATCGCACCGATGGGCATGCCCTGGCGTAGTTTGAACGAGGCCAACGATTTTTTGGCACGGGTGACCACAGGCTTCTGGCCTGCGATCATCATCAAATCGTTGGTGGCAGCCTCAATCGCTTTTGGGTTCTGCAAGGCTTCGCCCAAACCGATATTGAGGACGATCTTGGTGATGCGCGGCACCTGCATCACTGATGAGAAGTTAAACTCCTTCATCAGGGCTGGCACCACAGTATTAAAATAGACATCCTTCAGTCGAGCCATGCTATCCTCCGCTGGGGTTCGGAAGTGGGACTACACACTTCCAGCCCGGCGCTGTATGCTAATCAACGTCCTCGTTACAGGCTTTGCAGACGCGCACTTTTTTGCCCTCGTCGTTGATGCGATGGCCGGTGCGTGCGGCTTTTTTGCAAGATGGGCAGATCAGCATCACGTTGGATGCGTGCAAGGGGGCCTCAACTTCGATGATGCCACCTTGGCGATTGCCCATTTGGCGGACGTGTTTTTTGACGATATTGACATTTTCTACGACGACGCGGTTTTCCTTCGGCAGGGACTGTTTGATGCGCCCCCGCTGGCCTTGATTGCGGCCACTGATCACCAGCACTTCGTCGCCTGACTTAATGTGCATGGAAATCCTCCATTTGAGTGAGTTGTCACAAGCGTGTATTGTACCACGGCTTGCGCTCACATTTACAACACTTCTGGGGCCAGCGAGATGATCTTCATAAACTGCTTCTCGCGCAGCTCACGAGCGACCGGCCCGAAGATACGAGTGCCGCGAGGATTGCCCTGCTGATTGATGATCACAGCTGCGTTATCGTCGAACTGGATCATTGAGCCATCGGGGCGGGTATAGCCTTTTTTGACCCGCACAACCACGGCGCGCACGACTTCGCCCTTTTTGGCTGAACCGCCTGGGTTGGCCTGCTTGACCGTAGCGATGATCGTATCACCGACACTGGCATAGCGGCGGCGGGTACCACCCAACACACGGATGCACAGCAGCTCTTTGGCTCCCGTGTTGTCGGCGACACGCAAGCGGCTTTCTTGCTGAATCACGACTAAGCCTCCTCGTCGGTCGTTGCAGCTGCCTCGGTGTCTTCGTCCTCTTCGTCAACGACAGTGACGACATCAGGGCGCAGAACATTGAGGTTTTCGCGACGATTGGTTTCAACAATCTCAACGACGCGCCAGCGCTTGGTGCGGCTGAGCGGTCGGGTCTCCTCGATGCGAACGATATCGCCGACATGGCAGTCGTTGTTCTCATCGTGGGCGTAAAACTTACTAGTCTTACGCACAGTCTTGCGATAGAGCGGGTGGGGGCGCAGGTAATCGACGGCCACCACAACTGTTTTGCTCATCTTATCGCTGACAACGCGACCAACCTTCTGCTTGCGGTTGGTTGAAGTTGCCAGGTGCTCATTCATGCTCATGCTTCAGCCTCCGCAATCAGGGTGCGCTCGTGAAGGATGGTCTTTGCGCGAGCGATATCCTTCTTGAGGATATGCACACGTGCAGTGTTGGTCAGCTTACCGACCGACTTCTGAAAGCGCAGGTTAAACAGCTCCTGCTTGGCGTCATTGATCAGCTTTTCCAGGTCGCCGTTGCTGAGTTCGCGCATTTCGTTAGCTTTCACTACCGACCTCCATCGCTGCGCGAGTAACAAACTTACACTTCACCGGCAGCTTCTGTGCAGCGCGGCGCATGGCCTCTTGGGCCACATCTTCGGGCACGCCGGTGATCTCAAACAGAATACGTCCAGGTTTAATGACTGCGACGTAGTACTCGACTGAGCCTTTACCGGAGCCCATGCGGGTCTCGGCTGGCTTCTGGGTGATCGGGCGATCTGGGAAGATGCGAATCCACACCTTACCGCCACGTTTGACATAGTTGGTGATTGTACGGCGGGCCGCTTCAATCTGGCGGCTGGTGATCCAGCCAGCTTCGAGTGATTGGAGTGCGAACTCGCCGAACTCAATCGTGCCGCCCCGCTGGGCCACGCCTTTGATGCGGCGTGGGCGGTGGGGCCGCCGATACTTCATTTGCTTGGGCATCAACATGATTACGCCCCCTTACCTTGGCGTACAGCTGGAGCGCCGGGCCGGGTTGACTCGACCGGAGCCGAGGCGGCCGCAGTGCGCTCTTTGTGCAGCACGTCGCCTTTATAGATCCACACTTTAACCCCGATGCGTCCGTAGGTGGTGTGGGCGTGCACCTGCGCGTAGTCGATATCGGCGCGCAGCGTGTGCAAGGGCACGCGGCCCTCGCGCTCCCACACCGAGCGGCTCATCTCAGCGCCACCGAGGCGGCCAGAGCACTTGATTTTGATGCCCTGGGCACCGAGGCGGATTGCGCGCTGGGTGGCCTGCTTCATGGCGCGCTTATAGGAGACACGCTTGCTAATCTGCTCAGCGATGTTCTCCGCGACCAAGAAGGCATTTAGCTCGGGCTGGTGGATCTCCTGAATGTTCAGTTTGACCTTTTTACCCGTCAGTCCTTCAATGCGATTCTTGAGGGCATCGACGTTCGCGCCGCGCTTACCGATAACCATACCGGGCTTGGCGGTGTGCACCGTCACCTCGATACGGTTAGCAGAGCGCTCGATATCGATGCCTGCAACACCTGCATTGGTCAGATCGCCGGCGATCTGCTCGCGCAGCGCCAGGTCCTGATGCAGCTGTTCCGTATAGTTGCGCTCGGCGTACCATTTCGACTGCCAGTCTTTAATGAAGCCGAGGCGAAAACCAACTGGATGTACCTTACGACCCAAGGAGTCCTCCTTACTGAAGTAACGTGAGCTAGAGCTCTTCGCCGTCGTCAACGATCACCGTAATATGTGACGTGCGCTTCAAGATGCGGTCGCCACGGCCACGAGCACGGGGCATGTAGCGCTTGAGCATTGGCCCGGCATCGATGAAGATCGTTTTGACGACTAGGTCCTCGGGCGACATTTGGAAATTATGATCCGCATTTGCAGCCGCCGACTTGATGGTGCGAGCGATCTCTGGAGCTGCCTTGTGGGGCAGGTACTGCAAAATCGCAAGCGCCTCTGTGACGGACTTACCGCGAATGAGATCCGCGACAAGCCGCACTTTTTGTGGCGACATACGGAAGTTGCGCATCACGGCTCTTGCCTGCATGTCGAACCTCCTATTTCAACTTGCCGCGTTTATCGGCTTTTTTCCCACCGTGGCCGCGGAATGTGCGGGTTGGTGCGAATTCACCCAATTTATGACCGACCATATTTTCAGTGATGTACACCGGAACGTGGCGGCGTCCATCATGAACAGCGATTGTATGCCCAACCATCTGTGGGAAGATGGTTGAGTCGCGGGACCACGTTTTGAGTGGGCGCTTATCGTTGGCCCGATTCATCGTCTCGATGCGGCTGAGCAAGCGCACATCGACGAAGGGTCCCTTTTTGGTTGAACGCGACATAGCATCCTTCCTTTAGTTGCAGTGACACAGTGTCACCAAACGAGGGAGAAGGCGGTGAGTGAGTTATTGCAACCCAGCTCACCGGCGGCTCCTGCCACCCTGCATTGAGCAGTCAGCGGCTTACTTCTGTTTCCGTGACCGCACAATAAAGCGATCAGTGCGCGGGTTATGGCGCGTCTTCTTGCCCATCGCTGGCTTGCCCCATTTGGTTTTGGGGTTCATACCAGCGGGAGCGCGGCCCTCACCACCACCGTGGGGATGGTCGCGGGGGTTCATTGCTGCACCGCGCACCGTTGGCCGACGGCCGAGCCAGCGCTTGCGTCCGGCCTTACCGTACACAATGTTCTGGTGGTCAACATTGCCGACCTGGCCGATCGTGGCCATGCACTTGATGTGCACCATGCGCATCTCGCCAGAGGGCAAGCGCACGGTGGCATAGTTGCCCTCGCGGGCCATCAGCTGCGCGCTATTGCCGGCGCTGCGCACCAGCTGGCCGCCGCGACCGGGGGTCAGCTCGATGTTGTGAATCTGCGAACCGACGGGAATATTGGCCAGCGGCAGGGCGTTGCCAACGCGGATATCGGCGTTGGGGCCAGCCGAGACGGTATCGCCAACCTTGAGGCCAACGGGGGCCAAGATATAGCGTTTCTCGCCGTCGCTATAGAAAAGCAGAGCGATATTCGCGCTGCGGTTTGGATCGTACTCGATCGCTGCCACGCGAGCGGGGATATCGTACTTTTTGCGCTTGAAATCGATGATACGATAGCGGCGCTTGTGGCCGCCGCCACGGTGGCGGGTTGTCACGTGACCGTGGTGATTACGGCCAGCGTGCTTCTTCAGCGGCTCCGTCAACGACTTCTCGGGGCGAAACTTCGTAATCTCCTCGAAGGTCGAGACGGTCATTTCGCGCCGACCTGGTGAGGTCGGTTTATAGCGTTTGATGCCCATGAGGCTCCTCCTAGAGATCTGCGAAGATGTCGATGTTCTCGCCCGCAGACAGAGTCACGACAGCTTTCTTCCAACTGCGCTTACGACCGGACGTAAAGCCCTGGCGCGTGCGGCGAACTTTGGTTTTGCCCTTGACGTTCATGGTGTTGACGGCGAGCACGGTTACATCGAACAGCTGCTCGACCGCCGCTTTGATCATGGGCTTGTTCGCTGCCTGCGCGACCTCGAAGGTGTACTTGCCCTGCTCCATCAGCGCCGTATTTTTCTCGGTGATGATGGGGCGGATGATAATATCGTGAGCGTTCATGCGCTGGCCTCCTGTTTCTGACCCAGGATCCGCTCAACGACTTCGAGGGCTGACTTGGGCAGCACCAGATTGTCGTAGGTGAGCAGATCGACCACATTCAGATAGGCCGCGTGCAACGTTTTGACATTGGGCAAGTTGCGTGCCGAATACTGAATATTGTCATCGCGCTCGGCGACAGCAATCAGGGTTTTCCCGGCTTTCAGCGGCAGCTTCTCGAGCAGCGCAATCATATCTTTGGTGCGTGGAGCGTCGAGGCTCAGCTGATCCAAAAACACAATTTCCTGCTCGGCCTGTTTGGCCGACAGGGCTGAGCGAACTGCCAACCGACGCATTTTACGCGGCATATCTTTGGTGTACTTGCGCGGCTGAGGGCCGTGAACCACGCCACCACCAGAGTGGTGCGGCGCGCGGATCGAGCCTTGGCGTGCGCGACCGGTGCCTTTTTGGCGATACAGCTTGCGCGTGCTACCAGCAACCTGGCCACGAGTCTTGGTGCTGTGGGTTCCCAAGCGGGCGTTGGCCTGCTGGCGCACCATGGCCTGGTGCATCACGGGCACATTTGGCTCAATGCCGAAGATATAGTCTTGGACCTCAAAGGTGCCGAGGTCTTCTCCGGCTTGGTTGTAAAGCTTGGCTTCCATCGTCGACTCCTACTTTTTGGTAACCTTGGCGGCCCGCTGCACAATCACCAACCCGTTGCGTGCGCCTGGCACAGATCCTTTGACCAGCAGCAAGTGGCGCTCAACGTCAACATTCACAACTTCAAGATTTTGAACGGTGACGCGATCATTGCCCATGCGGCCGGCCATGCGCATGCCTTTCCAAACGCGGCCGGGCGTGGTGCCTGAGCCGATCGAACCAGGAGCGCGATGGCGGTCGCTTTGGCCGTGGGTCGCCGGGCCACCGCGGAAGCCGTGACGCTTGACCACACCAGCAAACCCGCGACCTTTGCTCTTGCCAGCAACATCGACCTTTTCGCCCACTTGGAAAATATCGACATTGACCACATCGCCGACGTTGTGTGCGGCGATGTCAGAGGTGGCCACTTCACGAATGTAGCGCACCAGACGACCAGCACCCTTGAGGTGACCCTGCAGCGGCTTACTAACACGCTTAGGCTTGATTTCACCAAAGCCCAGCTGCACCGCCTCATAGCCGTCGCGCTGTTGGTTGCGCACTTGCGTGACAACACATGGCCCGGCCTCGATAACGGTCACAGGGATGGTTTCGCCATTCTCGTTGAACACTTGGGTCATACCAATTTTGCGACCCAAAATACCATTAACCATACTGTCTCCTTGACATAGCTTGCGGCAGCAAAAAAGCCGTATTGGCTATGGTCCGGCTGCTTAAAGCTTGATCTCAATATCGACGCCAGCGGGCAGGTTGAGCTTCATCAAAGCGTTGATGGTCTGCTGGCTGGGATCGATCACGTCGATTAAGCGCTTGTGCGTGCGAATCTCAAACTGTTCTTGGCTGTCGCGGTCGATGAACGGTGATCGAATGACGCTGTACTTCTCGATCTTGGTAGGCAGCGGCACCGGACCAGCGACAAGAGCACCAGTACGTTCCGCCGCATCCACGATCTGCCGTGCGGACTGATCCAAAATCTTGTGATCGTACGCCTTGAGGCGAATGCGAACTTTTTGCTTTGCCAATGTCGTACTCCTGAAGCGTAAAAGTGGGCAGGCTCGGCTCGGCCTGCCCGCCCTGACTTCATCTTTACTGCTACTCGTCGATCTTGGTCACGATGCCGGCGCCGACGGTGCGGCCACCTTCACGGATGGCGAACTTGAGGCCCTGCTCGATGGCGACGGGCACGATCAGC
>JABXJS010000155.1 GCA_013538855.1 Herpetosiphonaceae bacterium | reverse complement strand
CGGCCGAGATCGGCGGCAGCGACAGCCAGCGCCATCGCAGGGGCAGCATCAACATACGCCTGCGCAGCCAGCAGCGCTGCGCATCAGGGCCGGTGGTGGGCACGGTGCCTCCTGTGCCGCTGGGCGCGCACGGCCGAGATCGGCGGCAGCGACAGCCAGCGCCATCGCAGGGGCAGCATCAACATACGCCTGCGCAGCCAGCAGCGCTGCACATCAGGGCCGGTGGTGGGCACGGTGCCGCCTGAGCACAGCATTCGCGGGCGCTGCTGACAGGCGCTTAGTGCGCTAGTGTCGCCAGCCGCGCGAAGGAATCGCGCAGCGCCGGGTATAGCTCGCGGTAGATCGCGTAGGCCGCAGTGTAGGAATCGCGCTGCGCGCTTGGCTGCGTGCGCTCGGTCACCTGCACGCAGGCGCTGACGGCGCTGGCCACGTCGGGAAACCAGCCGCAGCCGACTGCGGCCAGCAGCGCCGCACCATAGGCCGCGCCCTCGCTGGTGTTGACCTGGACTAGCTCTGCATCAAGCACATCGGCCAGAATCTGTCGCCACAGCGCGCTGCGCATCCCGCCGCCAGAGGCGCGTATCTGTGTAACGGCGCGTAGCCCGGCTGCGCGCATCAGCTCCAGGCTGTCGCGCAGGCCGAAGGCGACGCCCTCGAGCACGGCGCGGGTGAGGTGCGCCTGTTGGTGGCGCACAGTCAGGCCCACAAACGCGCCGCGCGCCAGCGGGTCCGGGTGCGGCGTGCGCTCGCCGGTCAGGTAGGGCAGGAAGAGCAGCCCCTCCGCGCCCGGCGCTACGGCGGCAGCTGGCTCGAGCAGGCTGGCGAAGTCTTGGCTCGGCGCGAGCGTGTCGCGGTACCAGCGCAGGCTGCCAGCCGCCGAGAGTATCACGCCCATGAGGTGCCAGCGCTCCGGCAGGGCGTGGCAGAAGGCGTGGAGCCGCCCGGCTGGCTCGATGATCGGCGCGGCGGTGCTGGCGAAGATGACGCCCGAGGTGCCTAGGCTCAGCGCTAGCACGCCGGGGTCGATTGCGCCGGTGCCCACGGCGTTCGCCGCCTGATCGCCGCCGCCAGCGACAACCGGCGTGCCTGCGGCTAGCCCTGTGGCAGCGGCGGCGGCGGCGCTGATCTGCCCGGTGATCGCTGGCCCCTCGAAGCTCGGCGGCAGCCAGGCGGGATCGAAGCCGAGCAGCTCCGGCAGCGCGCTGGCCCAGTCGCGCCGCGCAAGATCGAAGAGCAGCGTCCCGGCCCCATCGGCCTTGTCGATTGCGTATGTGCCGGTGAGCTGGAGGCGCACGTAGTCCTTGGGCAGCAGAATGTGCGCGATGCGTGCGTAGAGCGCTGGCTCGTGCTGCTTGACCCACAGCAGCTTTGGCGCGGTAAAGCCCGTGAGCGCCGTGTTGCCGGTGAGCTGAATCAGCTCGGGCACCTGGGCGATCAAGCGCTCGCACTGCGCCTGTGTGCGCTGATCGTTCCAGAGGATGGCTGGCCGCAGCACGTTGTCGGCGGCATCAAGCAGCACCAGCCCGTGCATCTGGCCGCTGAGGCCCACGGCCGCCACCTGCTCTGGCGCAGCCTTGGCGCTGGCCAGCACCGCGCGGATGCTGCTGATCGCGGCCTGCCACCACAGCGCCGGGTCTTGCTCGCTCCACAGCGGGGCCGGTGTGCTGTAGGTGTAGGTGGCGGCGGCTGTGGCCACAACTGCGCCGCGCTCGTTGACGAGCAGCGCTTTCGTGGCGGTGGTCGAGACATCCAGCCCGAGCACATAGCGCATAGATCACTCCTCCCGCTAGGGTTAGCGCACGCCCATCAGCAGCTCAAACACCAGCTGATCAAGCCGCTCGTAGCCTAGGCCACGCTGGCCAAGCGCTTGGCGGTCAAAGGTGTGCGCCTTCAGCGCCTGCGCCCGCTCGCGGCTGTAGCGGCCCTGCAGCGGCGTTAGCTCTGGCTGCGGCGCGTTCAGCTCAGCAAGGAGCTGCTGAATCTCAGGATCGGCGTTGAACTGGCGCGCCTTTGCGGCCAAAATCATATACGAGCGCATGCACCCGCGGGCGAAGTCGCGCACGCCAGCGCTGTCTTCGCTGCGGTAGGCGTGGGCGTCGAAGTGGCGCGGCCCAGCGTACTGCTGATCCTCGAGCAGCTTGACCAGGAAAAAGCTCTGCTTGTAGTTGTGTGCGCCGAAGCGAAAATCTTGGTCGTAGCGGCCGCTGTTCTGGTCGTTGAGGTCGATGTGAAAAAGCTTGCCAGCGTCAAGCGCCTGCGCCACCGCGTGCACAAAGTTCAGCCCGGCCATCGTCTCGTGGGCCACCTCGGGGTTGACACCCACCATCTCGGGATGGTCGAGGGTTGCGATAAAGCCAAGCATGGCTCCGGTCGTCGGCAGGTAGATGTCGCCGCGCGGCTCGTTGGGCTTGGCCTCTAGCGCAAAGCGGTAGCCGTAGCCCTGGTCGTTGCTGTAGTCACAGAGAAAGTTGAGCGCCTCACGGAAGCGCTTGAGCGCCTCGACGGGGTCTTTGCTGGCGTCGCTCTCGGCGCCCTCGCGCCCGCCCCAGAAGACGTAGGTTGTGGCCCCTAGCTCGGCTCCGAGATCCATTGCGCGCATGGTTTTTTGCAGGGCGTAGGCCCGCACTGCCGGATCGTTGCTGGTAAACGCGCCATCTTTGAACGCTGGGTCGCTGAAGAGGTTGGTCGTGGCCATCGGCACCACGAGACCGGTCTCAGCGAGCGCGGCCTTGAACGTGCGCACCAGCTGATCGCGCTCGGCGGGGCTGGCATCAATCGGCACCAGGTCGTTGTCGTGCAGATTCACGCCCCAAGCGCCGACATCGGCCAACAGGTGCACGATCTCAACTGGGCTAAGCGCGCGGCGCACCGGCTCGCCAAATGGATCGCGCCCAACATTGCCGACGGTCCAGAGGCCAAAGGTGAACTTGTAGGCTGGCTGTGGCTCGTACATGCTATCTCCTTGCTAAAGCTGCGCGCTGTGGTGCTGCGGCGCTGCCGAGGTGCCGACGAGGATGTGACCGGCGGCTATCGCGGTGAGCTGCGGCGCTGCTCTGTGTGCGCGCTGCCGCTGAAAACACGTTGTAAGCGTTTGCAAGAATATACCCACCATGAAAAAAACTGTCAAGCGCGTGATCTCCAGCTAAACAGCGCGCCTGTGCGCTAGGCTGGGCAGGTAGAAAGCAGGCCAGTGGCTGCTGGGCGGTCGGTGCGGCGCTGGTGTCTGCGCCGTGGTTTGGTCACGCCCGTGCCGCCCGCCTGTGTGCGCACCAGG
>JABXJS010000154.1 GCA_013538855.1 Herpetosiphonaceae bacterium | reverse complement strand
CACGGTTCCTTTCTTGGTTGGCACCACAAAGGATACCGCACGATTCGGCCGCCACACCGTTTACCCTGGCCCCAGGGAGTCCTGTGATCTACTGATAATAAACTGTGTCTGTTCGCTCATCTCGCTAAGTAGCTCGCGCAGGCGCACGACGTTGGCCTCGTCAAGCGCTGCATCAACCTCATCCATCACGCAGAATGGGGTGGGATTCACGCGCAGCAGCGCTACCAGCAGCGCTACTGCTGTGAGCGAGCGCTCGCCGCCAGAGAGCAGCGATAGCGGCTGGCGGCGCTTGCCTGGCGGCTGGGCGATGATATCAATGCCTTGTGTGGTTTCATCGAGCACAAGCTGGGCCGTTCCACCGCCGAACAAGCGCGTAAATGTGGCGCTGAACTCTTCGGCAACAGCGGCAACTGTCTGGGAGAAACGGCTCTGCATCGCTGTCTCAAGCTCAGCGATTAGCTCGCGCAGCCCTTCGGCGGCCTGCTGTACGTCGGCTACCTGTGTGGACAAGAACTCATGGCGCTCCTGCGCCTCGGCATACTCCTGCGGTGCGAGCGGGTTGATCGTGCCCATGCGCTTGAGGCGGTTGCGCAGTTGCTCGATGGTGGCCTGATCTTCTTCAGCTGGAACGTCGCTGTTGAGCGGCTGATCGCCTAGCTGCTCAATGTCGATGTTCTCCTCTGCACAGCGCTCCCAGATTTGATCGCAACGTGCGTTCGCCTGCGCTAGGCTTGTCTCAGCGCGGCCGAGTGCAGTTTGCGCTGTGATGAGCGCCTCGCTAAGCTCGCGCTCGTGCAGCTCGTGGCTGGTCAAGCTGGCTTGGGCCTTATCACGACTGCCTAGCAGCGGCGCATAGTTCTCCTGCGCGGCTGCGACGCTGGCATGCTGCGCAGTGCGCTGCTGCTCCAGTGTGTGCTGCTGTTGCTCCAGCGCGTTGATCTCGCTGGCGGTTGTGTGGGTGCGCTGCTGCACTTGCTGCTGCTGACTGCGCAGACGCTGCAGCGCGGTCTGAAGGGTTTGCAGGCTTTGCTGTGCGGCCTTGTAGGCTGCTTGGCGTGTTGCGAGCGCAGTGCGTGCGGCCAGCAGCCGCTGCTCGCTTGCCTGGCCCGCCTCGCGCGCTGTTTCTGCTTGCAGGCGCGCTGCTTCAACTGCGGCTTGTGCTGCTGCATCAGCCTGATTGGCTTGCTCGATCTCGGTATAGGCTACGCGCAAGGTTTCAGCAAGCTGCGCCTGCTCCGCCTGTAAGCTTTCTAGGCGGTTGGTGTACCAGCTGCGCTCCTGTTCGTTGCGCTCGAGCTGGTGCGTCTGGCGTGCTAGTGTTTCACGCGCTTGCTCCAGGGCGCTGCGGCTGCTGCGGCGCGCGTGCTCCGCCTGACGCGCCGCCTGCTCGGCGCTGGCGATGGCGGCCTCGGCAGCGTGCACAGCATTGATATGCGTACTAAGGGCTGCCTGCGCTTGTTCGATCTGCTGCGGCAGCTCACGCAGCTCGCGCTCGCGGCGCAGCGTGCCGGTCTCGCGAATGCGCCCACCGCCAGTCATCGCACCTGCCGAGCTAACCTGCTCGCCGTGGACCGTTACAATTGACCAGTTGCCGTCGATCTCGCGCAGCACCCGCCGTGCAGTCGCCAGATCGGCGACCACCAGCGTGCGGCCGAGCAGATACTGCACAACCCGCTCATAGCGCTCGGCGTAGTGCACCAGCTGGCTGGCTAGGCCAAGGATGCCTGGCCCAGTCGGTGCAGGCTGAGGACGGCTGACGCGCAAGGTGTCGAGCGGCAGAAATGTCGCCCGACCGGCATCGCTACGCTTCAGCTCGCTGATCGCCGCCTCGGCGTCGTCCCAGCGCTCAACAACAATATTCTGGAGCCGCCCGCCGAGCGTAACCTCCAAGGCTGTCTCTAGCTCCGCTGGCACCTCGATAATGGATGCTACGAGCGCGAAATCGCTATGCTGCTGACGCTCAGCCCAATGCAGCGCGGCCTTAACGCCGCTGAACATGCCTGCGCCCGAGGCGATGGTGCGCCGTAGCGCTTCCAGCCGACTTTGCAGCACATCGACCTCGCGGCGGGCGCTGCTCACCTCTGCCTCAGCCTGCTTGCGCTCCTGGCGCGCTTGCGCAATCTGCTGCTGTGCGGCGCTTTCGGCCTGCTCGCTTGCTTGGGCGGCGGCCTCAGCCTCTTCAAGTACCTGAAAAGCTTGCGATTGCGCGGCTTGCTGGGCGGTGAGCTGCGCTTGCAGCGTTTGTAGCTCGCGCTCGACATTCGCGATGTCAGCACCTAATGTTTCCCGCCGCTGCTCGACCTGTGCGGCGCGATTCTGTGCAGCAGCGAGTGTGCTGGCGCTGCTGGCAGCCTGCTCGCGGGCTTGATCCAGCGCAGCGCTGCTTGTGCGGCGCGCATTGAGTGTGGCCTGCTCCTGCTGCTCCAGCGCCTGTAGCTCGGCTTGGGCCGCGCGTAGCTGTGCCTGCTCGCTGGCAATCTGTGCCTGCTGGTCGGTCTGCTGTGTTTCCAGCTGGATGATCTCTGCTTCGATCTGTTGGCTCTGCTCGGCTAGCTCGCCAGCGCGCTGCTGGAGCGCTTGCAGCCGCTCGTGCAGCACCGCATACTCGCGCTCGGTGGTGGCCAATGTTTGCTGTTGCTCGGCCAGCGCGCTGGCGTGTAGCTCTAGCTCGGCCTGCGCATGCTCGACGGCCTTGCGCGCCGCCGCAATCTCGGCGGCGCTATGCTGCTGCTGCTCACGCAGTGTGGCGAGCCGCTGCTGGCTCTGGAGTACCTGTTGCTCGGTCGCGGCGCGCTGCTGCTGTGCGCTATGCCACTGCCGCTGGTAGTGGCGCTTCAGCGCTGCATGCAGGGTCGTCTCAAGCTCGTGCACCTGCTCGGCCTCGCGCGCTTGGCGCTTGAGTGTGCGTAGCCGTGGCTCTAGCTCAGCCAGCAGATCAAGCAGGCGGCTCAGGTTCTCTTCGGTCTGGCGTAAGCGTCGCTCGGCCTCGGCGCGCTTGCTCACCGAGACGCTGATCGCGGCCGCATCCTCAAACAGGCTGCGGCGTTCATCGGGCCGCAGCGTGAGCGCCGCATCAACCATGCCTTGATTGATCAGCGTGTAGCTCTGCGCTAGCGGTGCCGTCGCCTCCTGAATATCGCGCAGACGCACCTTGCTTTTGTTGATGTAGTACTCGTTCTCGCCTGAGCGGTGCGAGCGCCTGGTGATCGTGACCGCATTGAAGGGCAGCGGGAGCGTGCGGTCAGTGTTGTCGATCGTCAGCGAAACCTCCGCTAGGCCCAGTGGTGCGCGACGGCTCCCGCCGCTGAAGATAAGATCTTCGGTTTTGCGACAGCGCAGCGCCGAGTAGCTCTGCTCGCCTAGCACCCAGCGGATTGCATCGGTGACATTGCTCTTGCCTGAGCCGTTTGGCCCAACAATCGCCGTGATGCCAGCGGGGAAATCGATCACTGTGCGGTTGGCGAAGGTCTTAAAGCCGATGATTTCTAGCCGTTTGAGATACACGCTGGTTTCCATGAACATAGAGGGCGAGTACACTACTCGCCCCAAAGATAGCCTATTTGGCTGGATTATAGCATAGACCTACGTCACTGTGAGCGCGCTGGCCGCTGCCTGATCTAGGAGCCACTGCGCTCCTGCGGCTGGTTGAACGCGAGCGGCTGGATACTGCTGATCGTGCTGCTCAAGCACAGCCTGCACCACTGGCGCTTTATCCGCCCCGGCCACCAAGAAAATAACGCCGCGTGCTGCATTCAGCACTGGCAGTGTGAGCGAGATGCGCTGCTGTTGCTGCTGCGGCACCCAGCCGACCACAACGTTTGGCTCCTCGGCGGCTAGCAGCGCAGTGTTGGGAAACAGCGATGCTGTGTGTCCATCTGGTCCCATGCCCAGCAGGATTGTGTCAAACACCGGTCGCTCATGCGCTTGGAGATTAAACACCTGCTGTAGCTGCTGCGCATACGCCGCAACCGCAGCCTGTGGCTCATCCTCCCCTTGCATGCGAAACACGTTGGCCTCTGGGATTGGCACATGGCTCAGCAGCGTCTCCATGGCCATGCGGTAGTTGCTCTGAGCGTCGGTGGGCGGCACACAGCGCTCGTCGCCCCAGAACACATAGGTGCGACTCCAGTCGATCGCATCGCGGCGTGGAGCTGTGGCAAGCAGTTGATACACGCCGCGCGGCGTTGACCCACCGGCCAGCGCGAACGTCCAGCGCCCGCGTGTGCTGAGCGCATGCTGCGCTGCTATGGTGAGCAGATCAGCCGCAGCGGCCATCAACGCTGCTTTATCAGCATAGATTTGTGTCATAGACTCCTCACAGCTATGCAGTTGTTGGCTCAAGCAGCGGTGCGATCTGGGCGATAACCTGGAGCGCTGCCTCATAGGCCCGATCATGGCCATGCACATTCAGCTCTTCGTTGAGCAGCGTGCCGTCATCGCTCGCTGGCAGCTCGGTGACATTGACGCGCTCGTCCTCGCCGTGGTAGGTGCTGATCGTCAGCGTGTTGCTTGGCACCGAGTGCTCAACGGTAACGCGCACATGCTCCAGCTGGCTGCTGGAGATGCTGATGCTCGGCATATCGCCGCTCTCTGCCTGCGCGCTCTGCTTAATCTCGGCGCGCACGGTGTGCCCCTGCGGGGCGGTGAACTCAAGCTGGAGCGCGCCATCCGCCTGTGTGCAGCGCTGCACTTGCCACTTCAAGCATGAAGCAAACCACGCCAGCCCTAAAATTGCGCACGAGTCATGGGCTTCATCAAGCAGTGTGATGTCAGTCATGTGGTCGAGCAATGGGTGGAAGGTAATTTGATCAAAGACCTGCGCGATCATCCAGCGCCACAGTGTTAGCCGCGCCCACGCCAGATCGCTGACGGCGGTGTTGCGCTGCTCCTCGCACAGCATGTTGATCGTCGCTAGGTCACTGATCGGCTGCTCGAAACTGCTTGAGTCGATGATCCAGCGGTTGGCCTGGGCAAACAGTTGGCTGCGCACAGTGCTCGCTGCCCGCCACGGCCCTGGCCACCACACAAAGAGCGGCAGATCCGAGACCACCAGCGGCAGCACGACGCCTGTTAGCCTGCGGCGCATGTGTTCCCCAACCGTGATCGTGATCTGCTCACTGCACACTTGCTCACCAGCGTTGCTGGGCCGCTGACAGACCGTCGAGACCCAGGCGCTAAGCTGGTCATCGGCTCCCGAGGCGTCGATGATCACGGCACGGCTTGGGTGGGTGCCAAACGTTGCTGGTACGGCGCTGCGCACACGCTTGGCGAGCGCAGCATTCGCGCCGTAGGCGATCAGTGTAAGCGTGCGAATTCGAATAACGACATGTCCAGCATCGGCGTGATCTTTTGCAACATCGCGCCAAAGGGCGTGTAGCTCGTCCTCAATACTGCTGACGCTACACAGCTCTAAGGTTGTGCTGGTATGGGTGTTCTCTGGTTTTACAGCGTCCGCCATGTTCGTCCTTCATCTTGCTGCATAAACTTGTCGGCGTCGTCCGGCCCCCACGTTCCAGCTTCATACTCTGCTAGCGGAGTGCCATTTTGCTCTTTCCAGCGGTCTAAAATCGGCGTCATAATCGACCATTGTGCTTCTACTTCGTCACGGCGGGTGAACAGGGTTGCGTCGCCAAGCATCGCATCAAGCAGCAGGCGCTCGTAGGCCTCTGGCGCGGCTACGCCAAACGATGTGCCGTAGCGAAAGTCCATGTTGACGGCCTGAATCGCCATGCGCTGGCCTGGCTGCTTCGCCCCAAACTTCAGCGTAATGCCCTCGTTGGGCTGAATGCGCAGCGCGAGCACGTTGGGCTGAATATCGTCACGAATCTCAGGAAACAGCAGCAGCGGTGGGCGCTTAAATTCAATCGCAATCTCGGTTACGCGCTTGGCCAAACGCTTTCCGGTCCGTAGGTAAAACGGCACTCCGGCCCAGCGCCAGCTTTCGATCTCAAGTTTCAGCGCCACATAGGTCGGTGTGCGCGAGTCTGGCGCTACGCCCTTCTCCTGGCGATAGCCTGGCACATCTTCGCCATTGACGCTGCCTGCGCCATACTGGGCGCGCACCGTGTAGCGGTCAACTGCAGCGGCCTGGAGCGGTTTGATCGCATGCAGCACCTTGACCTTCTCGTTGCGCACCGACTCCGAGTCAAAGCGCACTGGCGGCTCCATGGCAGTGAGCGTGAGCAGCTGCATCATATGGTTAGTGACCATGTCGCGCAGTGCTCCGGCCTCCTCGTAGAAACCTGCGCGGCTACCAATGCCTAGATTTTCAGCCACAGTGATCTGAACATGATCGACATAGCGGCGGTTCCAGATCGGCTCAAAAATGGTGTTGGCGAAGCGCGTCACCAGCAGATTCTGCACCGTCTCTTTGCCGAGATAGTGGTCGATGCGGTAGACCTGATCTTCGTCAAAGGCGCGGCCGACACGCTGGTTGAGATCGAGCGCAGACTCAAGATCGTGGCCAAACGGCTTTTCAATGATGATGCGCGTCCAGCCGCTTGGGTACGCCGGATTGGCCCCGCTGCGGTTAAGGCCAACGTGGCGCAGCTGACCAATAATGTCATCAAAAGAAGAGGGTGGGGTGGCGAGGTAGTACAGTCGGTTGCCGTCGGTGCCGCGCTCAGCATCGATGCTGGCTAAGCGCTCGGCGAGCTTTTGGAAGGCGCTATCGTCGCCAAACTCACCGCCAACGAAGAAAATGCCCTCGGCAAAATTGCGCCAGACTTCTTCGTTCAGCGGCTTGTTGCGGCTGTGTTCCTCGGCGCTTTGCCGCATAATCGCCCGAAAGTCATCGTCGCTCCACGGTCGGCGGCCAAAGCCAACCAGGGAAAATCCATTTGGCAGCAGCCCCTCGCGGGCTAAGTTGTACAGCGCGGGCAGGAGCTTGCGGGCGGTTAGGTCGCCGGTTGCTCCAAAAATAATCAGTGTACATGGGGCGGGGGTGCGGGCTAGGCGTAGGCCAGCGCGCAAAGGATTGGATTGAGTCACGGGTTCCTCCAACTATCAATGTGGCTCCCAGACAGACTCGCCCTCCATGATTTTGCGCAGTTGCTCAGGAAATCGATCATGGCGGAGTGGCTTGCCAATGAAGCCATCGAACCCAGCCGCGCGGGCCTTGGCCACATCCTCGGCTGTGTTGTCCGCTGTCACTGCTATGACGAGCGCCTCTTTGAGTTTAGGATGAACCCGGATTTTCTGCAAAATGCTGTAGCCATCTTCACCTGGAAGATTAAGATCAAGCAAAATAAGATTGATCGGTGGCACATCGTTTTTGTTCATGAATGCGAAGAGTTGTTTGCCTGATGGCCGAACATTGCAGTACCGGACTCGCAAATCATCGTTGAGCATCTCGGTGATGATCCACATGTTGTCGGCGTTGTCTTCGACCACCATAACGAAGGCTTTGGAAATCGGTGGCATGGTCGGATCCTTTCTCAGCGTGCGCTGATGATCAGCTCTTCGTTCGTGGGTCTTTATTGTACGTCACTCATGCAGGTCAAGCAATACTCAGCCGCTAAACCAGTCCGGCGTAGGATAGTAGGCTTCACCCATATTTTGGCGGCGTGTGCCGCTCACATAGGGGCAGTCGCGCACAATGAAGCGCCAGGGAGCCTGTTGTGCCGCTGGCGTTACGTTGATGCCAATACGTGGTGTTTGTATGATTGTTGTGTCAGGTAATGCTGCACCTGTTGCTATCCACAGCGGTGGCTGATCTAGCGCTGTGCCATCAAGTGCACGATCAACTGCCAATGCTTGGCAGAGTCGCCCTGGCCCACGCGCAAGATCGCGTAGTTTGCGACTGTCGATGGAGCGCAGCTGCGCCATGGTTGCCTGGCCCTGCAGTGGCTCTATCGCACGAATGAGCACGGCCGCACCCTCTCCCTCAGCCTGCGTTACGGCGTTCAGGCAATAGTACATTCCATAAATGATGTAGACATAGGCGATCCCGCCTGGCTTGAACATCGAGCGTGCACGCGCTGTTGTGCCACGATGCGCATGACACGCAGGATCATCAGGTGTGTAGGCTTCTGTTTCAACGATGCGCCCGCCTACGATCTCTCCGGTTGGTAGCTGCCGCCAGAGGTGCTGTCCCAGCAGTTCGCGTGCGACCTGCCAGGTTGGGCGTTGGTACCAATCTATTGGTAGAGGGGTGTAGCTGCTCGCCATCTAAAAATACTCCCGCCAAGCTTGGTGCAACCCGCATGCACCAACACTTGGCGGGATTTTAGCACAGATTTGCTGAATCATGAATTGAGATACGACCGTAGCTGTTGGAGGGCACCCGCTTCGATCTGCTGAATACGCTGGCGCGTGCGGCCAACGACTGCGCCAACTTCCGAGAGCGAGCGCGCTTTGCCATCGTTAAGGCCGTAGCGCAACGTTAGTACTTCACGCTCTTGATCGGTCAGCACGTCGAGCGCCGCGCGGGTATACTGGGCGTCGATATCGCTGATCATGGCCTCAAGCTCGGCCTCGGTTGAGGCGTCGGCGACGGTCTCGCCAAGCTCTACATCGTAGTCATCGCTCTTGCTCATCGCCAGCGAGATTGGCACTTGCGCCATCGTGAGCAGCTCGGCGATCTTGGCCTCGGGCACGTCGAGTGCGATGCTGAGTTCGGCGGCAGTTGGCTCGCGCCCGAGCGCTTGCAGCAGGCGCGTTTCTGCGCGGCGGACCTTAATCAGCAGTTCCCAGCGATGGACTGGTAGCCGGATGAGTCGCCCATGATTGGCCAGCGCACGTGTGATTGCTTGCCGAATCCACCATGTTGCATACGTAGAGAAGCGCACACCCTTGGCGGTGTCAAAGCGCTCAATTCCATTCATTAGCCCAATATTGCCCTCTTGAATCAGATCTTGAAACGGTAGCCCAAATCCGCGATAGCGCTTTGCAATGCTGACGACTAAACGGAGATTGGCGCGCACAAGCTGAGCCGAAGCCTCTTGGGCTGCTCGTTTATCGGCCTCTGTGGCTGTCGTCTGACGGCCTCGCTGAACCGCTCGCGCGAGAGCATACTCTTGCTCTGCATCGAGGAGTGGCGTTTCAGCGATTTCGTTGAGATAGCGTTGTAGCCCATCTTCGATGGGCGGTTCATTTGTCTCAGTTGTCATAATATTTTGCTCCAGCGATGCTGAGGGGCAGGCATAACTTCATTTTAGAGATCTTAAGAAAGCGGCCATATCGGGTATAGACCTGATTTTTAGAATGAATCTAAAGCTGCACGCTCTTCGCATGCTGACAGCTTGGTGTATCCTTAAAGAAACGCTTTGCGTATAGATTATTAAGGCATACACACAAAGGAGGCAGTCTATGCGTCAGCGCATATTTACCGCCGGAGCACTCCTCTGGCTGCTGCTTGTCGGACTACTGCCTACGGTCGCCTCGGCTGCTGATCGGGCGGTTTGCTTCGGCGAGATTGAAGGAATTATCAATCCGGCAGTAGCAGACTACGTTGATCGTGCGGTACAATCAGCAGCAACAAGCAACTGCAGCACCTTAATCTTAACGTTGAACACACCAGGTGGGCTGACAAGTTCGACATGGCAGATTGGTGAAGATCTGCTCAATGCCGACGTGCCAACTGTGGTCTATATTGCACCGCAGGGCGCTGGCGCTGGCTCAGCCGGTGTATTCGTAACCTATGCGGCGCATATTGCTGCCATGGCTCCAAATACCAATATTGGTGCCGCCCATCCGGTTGCCAGCGGTGGCGCAGATATCGGCGACGATCTGCGCGATAAAATCACCAACGATGCTGTTGCGCGGATTACAAACTGGGCGCTAGCCCATGGCCGCAATGCTGACTGGGCCGAGCAGGCGGTTCGACAAAGTGTCTCAATCGGCAGCTCCCAAGCGCTCGATCTGAATGTCGTCAACCTGATTGCGCGTGATCGCGATGACTTGCTCCAGCAGCTCGATGGCCGTACGGTCACGCTGGCCAATGGCCAAACGAGTGTGTTGGAAACTGCTGGCATGCCAACACGTTCGATCAACATGTCGTTGATCGAGTCGGCGCTGCATTGGCTTGGCGATCCAACGATTGCTACACTGTTGCTGAGCCTTGGCGCAATGGCGATCTACTTTGAGCTGGCTGTGCCTGGTGTAGGCGTGAGCGGCGTGCTCGGTGTGATCAGTATTGCGCTTGGTCTGTACGGCCTGAGTGTTCTGCCGATCAACACTGTTGGCGCTGGCCTCCTGATCCTGTCGCTGGTTTTATTTGCCGTTGATGTCTTTGCAACCAAACATGGGGCGCTCACCTTCGGCGGTATTGCTACCTTTGTAGTCGGGGCGTTGATCTTGATCGATGCACAAGCAGCGCCTGGAGTGGAGGTTTCGCGTGGGGTAATTATTGGATTAGCGCTGGCCTTTGCGCTAGTTGTTGGTCTGGTGGCTGCGGTTCTTGCTCGCACGCACAACATCAAGCCCGCTACAGGCCAGGAAAGTTTGATCGGTCAGGTGGCACCCGTGCGCACCACGATTGCGCCTGAAGGCACTATTTTTGTGCAGGGCGCACTGTGGAAGGCGCGCTCGCAGGATCGCTTCGATGTTGGTGATGTGGTAGAGATCGTTGCTGTTGATGGGTTAACCTTGGTTGTGCGTCGGCCGCAAGCCCTGCCCGCTTGATGGCCTATGGAGGATCAAAATGGGACCGACTATTGTGCTCGTCGTAGGAATTGTGTTGTTGCTGTTCCTGATTTCGGCGATCAAAATTATTCCCGAGTATGAAAAAGGCGTGATTTTCCGCCTCGGTCGTCTCGTTGGTGCACGTGGGCCAGGCTTGTTCTTGGTCATCCCGTTCCTAGAGCGTATGTTCCGCGTCGATACTCGTGTTATTACCATGGACGTGCCTGCTCAGGAGGTGATCACACGCGATAACGTAACGATTCGTGTTAATGCGGTGATCTACTTTCAGGTGCTCAATCCCAATAATGCTGTCACCAAAGTGATGGACTACATCCGCGCAACGATGCAGATCGCCCAGACGACACTGCGTGCGGTTGTCGGTCAAGTCGAGCTTGACGACTTGCTCGCCCAGCGCGATCAGGTGAATCACCGGCTGCAAATGATCATCGACGATCAAACTGAGCCATGGGGCATCAAGGTTACGATTGTCGAGGTCAAAGATGTTGAGCTGCCGCAGACAATGCAGCGCGCGATGGCCCGCCAAGCCGAGGCCGAGCGTGAGCGCCGGGCAAAAATCATCCACGCCGATGGTGAGTTCCAGGCTTCAAAGGTGCTCGCCGAGGCCGCCGATGTGATCGCACGCGAGCCGGTCACCTTGCAGCTGCGCTACTTGCAGACGCTCACGGAGATTGCCGTTGAGAAAAACTCGACGCTGGTCTTCCCCTTCCCAATTGATCTGGTGCGTCCGTTTGTCGATATGGCGCAGGCGCAGCAGAATGGTGGCGCTAAAGTTACTATTCCTAGTACGCCAAGCACGCCTCCTGCCGACGATGCGAAGCCGCGCTTTGATCCGCTAACCGGACAACCGATCAATAGTTAAAAGTTAAATAGCACAGCGGCTGCCCTTGGGCATATCCCGAGGGCAGCCGCTTTTTTTGTGTCTTGGATCGGCTATGGCGTTGGGGTTATGCTGGTCAGCGTTGGCGTTGTGGTTAACGGTACAACAGTTGCTGAGAAAGCTGCGGTCGCCGTTGCCAGCGGTGTCGTTGTTGGTATCTGAGTCACGGTGGTCGTTGTTGCCACTGGCGTTGCGGTTGCCGACGCAAATAAAAAACTTACCGGCGGCAAGTTATAGAAGTAGAGCACGCCAAAGATGACCAACAGTACCGTGAGCGCACCTAGCCCGCCCCACAGCGTGAGACTGCGCTCGCGCTGTGGCCTTTGCGGTGGCGCGCCACTCTGGCTGGCGCTCGCCGCTGGGGCTGCCGCATCTGCACTAAGCGGTCCTGTCGCATCATCGCGCATGACAGCCATGGGGGCTGTGCCTGTTGGCCCTGTTCGTCCGGTCTTTGGTCTGGCCGTTTGGGCCAACAGTGAGGCTAAGATCGGATCATCGGCGGCGATATCGTCCAGGCCCTCAACGTGCACGAGCAGTGCGGTGATATTGTCGGGACCACCTGCCTCGTTGGCGAGATCAACCAGCAGCTGTGCCGTGCCCTCAAACGGGGTGTTTTGCACTGCTGCGAGGATGTCCTCCTCTTCAACAAATCCATGCAAGCCGTCGCTGCAGAGTAGGAAAATATCGCCAACTTGCACGCGCTCGACAAAAATATCTACCTGAATGTCATCTTGCTGACCAATCGCACGGGTAATAATATTTTTGATATACGATGTGCGAGCTTGTTCACGGGTCATGAACCCTGCTCGCACTTGCTCTTCGACGAATGAGTGATCAACAGTGAGCTGCCGGATCTCACCCTTACGAATCAGGTAAGCGCGACTGTCGCCGACATTGGCAATAAAAGCTACATTGCGGTAGAGCACCAGCGCAACGCCGGTGGTGCCCATGTTGCCGCTGCCTTGTCGATAAACTGCTCGATGCGCTTCGTGAAAACTTGTATCTAGTGCTGTAGAAATATCGTCTGCTTCAGGATGAAAAACATTGAGTAGTGTTTCAACAGCAGTTCGGCTGGCCACTTCGCCTGCTAGATGACCACCCATTCCGTCGCATACAACAAAAAGTTGGCTTCCATTTGGCAACGTATCGCCAACTCCAAAGGAATCCTGGTTTACTTCGCGCATACGACCGACATCGGTTTGAGCGCTGTGCTGTAGCTTCATGCAAGCTCCTGCTGTTGCTGTCCCAAGGTGTGTGATCTTCGGCGCGAGTATAGCATACGCTGCTATACGCGGCAAACACTGCGGCCCACCTGTGATGCCCAGAATCGTAGAGTGGCTATGCTATAATTGGCCGCAGTAGCAGCGGGTAGAAAGGCGAATTATGCAATACGCAATAGGGATCGATCTCGGCGGCACCCACCTGCGGGCTGCACTTGTTGATCGAGATGGAAATGTTCTGGCGCATCAACGTGTGCTTACTCTGGCGCAGGAAGGCCCTGATGCAGTGATCGGACGTATGCTTGCACTGATTAGGGCTATGCACTCCGCCCATCCAAACGCTTCGATCTGTGGCGTGGGGATCGCTGCTCCTGGTCCGCTTGATCCTGTATCTGGTGTTGTCGTCACGACGCCTAATCTTCCAGGGTGGGATAACTTCCCGCTCCGCGAGCGAGTCGCCTCAGCCTTGGATTGGCCGGTTGTTATCGGTAACGACGCAAACCTTGCCGCTGTTGGTGAGTGGCGCTTCGGCGGTGGGCGTGGCATGCAGAACTTAATCTATGTCACAATTAGCACCGGTATTGGCGGCGGCATCATCGCCGATGGCAAGCTGCTGCTTGGCCATCGCGGCTTGGCGGCTGAGATCGGTCATATGGTCTTGTCGTTTGAAGGCCCTACCTCTGGCTCTGCCCCCACCCGTGGCTCTTGGGAGGCGCTGGCCTCGGGCACGGCGTTGGCCCGCGATGCTGCTGCCGCGCTCCGCGCTGGTACTTCAACGTTGCTCAGCGAGCTAGCTACACCCGATACTGTCTCAACGATGTATATCCAGGCGGCCGCCGAGCAGGGCGATGCATTTGCTCAGGAGTTGATTGAGCAGGCTGGTCGCTGGTGTGGCGTCGCGTTTGTGACCCTACTGCACTTGTTTAGCCCTGAGGCTATCTTTATCGGCGGCGGGGTCTCGAACTTGGGCGATCGCTTGCTCGCTCCCGCCCGTAAAGAGATCGAGAGTCGCGCGCTCCCTGGCTATCGCGAGACACCACTGATTTTGACGCACCTTGGCGATAGCATCGGCTTGCTCGGTGCAGCCGCATACGTTTTTGATGAGTGTAGCCCAGTCGCATCAGATACAAGCGCATAAGCGCCACGCTGCTGCTGGTAGGATGGTAGAGGATGGCTCTCGATTTTAATAGCGTCGGTCAGCAGATTCGCCAGATGAGTTCAACGCTACGCTCCAGTGTTGATGATCGCCAGTCACGCGTGGATCGGGCTCTCAGTGTGCTCGCCGCAGAGTCCTCAAACTGGCAGCATTGGGCTGATCAAACACTCCAAGCCTATAAAAAAAGCCCATGGCTGCTGGCCGCGCCCGCCGAGCCGCTCAATAGTGTCTATGACCGTCCACGCTGTCCTGCTACCTACACACTCGTGGCTGTTGATGGCTCCCAAATTGATTTGGATCGCCATGGCTCCGCCGAGTGTTTTTTGATTAACCTCGGGCTGGTGTTTTTACGCTATGGCTCCGAGCCAACATGCCAGCTGCGCACCCAGCCTCAGCTGTTCTACCGCGATGATGAAATTACCCTGCGCGATGCGAACGGTCGTCAGTATACGATGGCTGGTGGTTTGGTTCACGCCGAGCGTGATACGCGCGAGGGTATCGCGCTCGCTCAGCTGGCAACATCGGTCGCCGATGGCTCTCCGTGTGTCGCGATGCAGGACGGCACGCTCATTCGCTGGTCACTTAGCGCGCTAGAGCCGTGGCTGCAAGATCACTTTCTCAGTCGCTACTTGCAGCAAGGCCTGCAAGAGCTTCAGTCGAGCGGCGTGGCGCTCTGCTCCTATATCAGCCGACCCCGCGCGCCAGAGATTACCGGCCTGCTGCGCTTGATCGCCGACCCTGAGTTAACTGAGAGCCAGCGGGCTACTCCCCTCGCTGATCCGTACCACGGTGTCAACGATTTTCAAATCTTTGCTCGCCTGCTCGCCGATGGCCAGCGCAGTGCGCTCTTTCGTAGCTTATCGAAGATCAATGTTGAGCGCTACGCCGAGCATACAATCTACTTTTTCTACCTGAACGTCAACCGTGAGATTGTGCGTATCGAGCTGCCAGAGTGGGCTGCGACCAACGCCCAGCATCTCGAGCTTATTCATGCGGTGGCCTACGATCAGGCCCAGCGTGGCGCAGGCTATCCGGTCGCGCTCGCCCGCGCTCACGAGCAGGCGGTGGTCCGCGAGGCCGACCGGCGTGTCTTTCGCCAGATGCTTCAGGAGGCGCTATGGCATAGCCGCCTCAGCGATGGTGGCTCGCTCAAGGCTGATAGCAAAGAATGGCAGCGTGTTTGATCCACCCCTGTGACAGCGAGTGACACATACGGGTGCTATGCTCGACTGCCTGACTCTGAGCATAAGGAGCAACGTGATGCTACAGTCACTGATTGAGCCACACTATGGCGATCCGCAAGGGTTGCTAGGTTGGTGGGTTGGCTCGCGCATGATTCACGACCACCGCCCTGAAACTGCTTGGACAGTCCAGCAGCTTGCTGTTGCCCCCCACGACCATATTTTAGAGCTAGGCTTCGGCGCGGGCTTGGCGCTTCAGCTTGTTGCCACCATCGCTGTGCAAGGTTCCGTGACTGGTGTTGATCGCTCGCCCATTATGGTGCGCGCAGCACGGCGGCGCAATCGCAGCGCCATTCGCCAGCGCCGCGTTCAGGTTGTCTGCGCCGATGTTGTAGCACTGCCGTTTGCTAGTGCTAGCTTCAATAAAGTGTTTAGTATTCATTCGATCTACTTCTGGTCCGATCCATCCGCCGCGCTGCGTGAGGTGTATCGAGTGCTGAGGCCCGGCGGCCAAGTGTTTTTAACGGTGCTGCCCAAAGCACGCTGGAATGAGACTGATCCTACTGCGCCTGTTGGCACGCCAACATGTCGCCCTTATTCCGGCGCTGAGTTGCGCGCACTGCTTGAGGTGGCTGGCTTCTGTGCTGTTGCCACTCGACGTGATCCTAATCGCTCGCTGCGCTCCAATTTTACAGTCGTAGCGCAAAAACCCGCGTAACCGACCAAGTTTCCGCAAGGAGAAATATATGACGATGGCACAATCAGCGCTGCGCATAGGTGAGGTCATCGAGGCTAGCTCAACCACATGGATCACTGGGGCCTATCAACTGCTCAACGCGCCTGCGTTTGGCTCGTTGATACAAGCTACCTGCCACGCGAGCGACCTACTGATCTACGGCCTCGTCTATGATATCCGCACCGGCAGCCGCGAGCCTGGCGGCCGGGCAATGGTGCGCGGTGGTCGGCGCTACGATGGCTCCGAGCACTACGACGCGGCAATCTACGACGAACATCCAGACCTTACTGCTGTCCTTCAGACGGAGTGGAGTGCGCTCATCGTCGGCTATGAGCGCGCAGGTCGAATTGTGCACTATCTACCACCACAGCCGCCAACGGTCCACTATAGTGTCTATGCGTGCGACGATCTAGCTGTGCGGCGTTTTACCGCTCAGTGCGATTTCTTCCGCATCGTCTTAAGTACCACGGTTGTGCCTGCTGATGATCTGCTGGGTACGGCGATTCGCTATGCTTCTGCTCTACAGGCAGATCGCCGTGAGTACGAGCTGTGCGCTGGTCGTGAGCTGGCACGCTTTCTCCGCGATGACTACGATCGACTGCGCACAATTTTGCGGATGTTGACAGTCTAGCGCCACGCTGCGGGCGCTTAAAAAGGGAGGATGGATGGTCGTTGTCTTTGACCATCCATCCTCCCTTTTTACGTCCAGCTACCTTATCGCGTAGGCTTAGATGTTGGGGTGTTCAGCCTTGGCTTGCGCTAGCATAGGATCAAGCCGCTCTAGCCGCTTGGCCCGAATCAGCGAGGCGGTGATTGCTGCACTCAGCACGCCAATGATGACGAGCAGCGAGATCGCAATCGGGATCTTGATGCCCACCGCTGTGATCAGCATCTTCACGCCAACGAAGGTTAGCACAATCGAAAGCCCAATCTTTAAGTAGTGGAACTTGTCCATCACGCCTGCCAACACAAAGTACAGTGATCGTAGCCCTAAGATCGCAAAAATATTCGATGTGTAGACAATAAACGGCTCATTGCTGACTGCAAAGATGGCCGGGATGGAGTCAACCGCAAAGACCAGGTCGGTGCTCTCAATCAGCACCAGCACAAGTAGCAGCGGTGTTGCCATTAGCTTGCCGGCCTTCCGTACGAAAAAGCGCTCGCCTTCGTAGTCGCTCGTAACAGGAATAAGCCGCCGTGTGAGCTTGACAAGCTTGTTGCTATCTGGATGGACGTTCATCTCACCCTGGCGCGCCATCTTGATACCGGTGTAGATCAGGAAGGCACCAAAGATATAGATGATCCAGTGGAAGCGCTCCAGCAATACTCCGCCGACGAGGATCAAAATCGCGCGCATGATGAGCGCGCCGAGCACGCCCCAAAAGAGCACGCGGTGCTGATATGCTGCTGGCACTTGAAAGTACGCGAAGATCAAGACAAACACGAAAATGTTGTCGATGCTCAGCGACTTTTCAATAATATACCCGGTGAGAAACGACAGCGCTATCTCCGAGCCATCCAGATACCAGATCAGCCCGTTGAATGCGAGCGCTAGCCCGATCCAAACCGCGCTCCAGATAGCCGCTTCTTTGACTGAGACTGCGTGGGTTTTGCGATGAAATACGCCTAGATCAAGCGCGAGCATGGCCAGGACAAAGAGGGTGAAGCCAATCCACGGCCAAATAGAGGTGGTGATCATAGATCCTCCGAACTATGTGCCGTAAGCCCTTAAAAAACGAGCACCACGGCACCGATTGTGTCGTGATGGTCTCGCCAATCGTGATGCTCACGCTTGAACAGCCGGGGAAACCCGTATTGACGACTGTTCAACCTGATTCGTTCAGGAGGCTACTCCCCATATTGTTAATAATCATATCTGTTTCTTGCAGAATGTCAACTCCCTCTTTGCGTCTGTAGTCCTACCTGAATTCTTCCTCGCTCAATCAAGCGGCTGATGCTTACATTAGTCTTTTATTCTATTATTCAATAAGTGAATAAATACCAAAGGAGTGCTCCATGAACGCACTACGCATGCAGGTCGTGCTTGATCCAGCCTTTTGGGCTTTGCATAGCTTGTCACTCTTGAGCCTACCGCACGAACATGTACCAAGCTCTTTATCGAACATTGCTGTTCAGCTTTCGGCTGACCAGCGTGAGTTTAACGGGCTTGTGAGTGTCGCCTTTGTTCCCGCCCTGCTTGCCGATGAGCCGTCGGCAAGTATGGATGTATTTCTTGCTGCGCTTTCTCAGTTGCAGCCTGCTGATTTTCGCCAGCGCTACTTACGCCGCCTAGGCCACTACACTTCAACTGTGCCAGCGCTGATGCTGGACTCAGTTGTTGAATACGCTAAGGCGCTCCAGGCGCTGCCACTACTGGCAGCGCCGACGACACAGCAGCTTGCGCTAGCACACGCGCTCCTGCAAGATCCCGTGATACTGCAAGCTCGGCTCCTCGCACATATCAAGTTTATGTGGAATCACGCGCTCGCTGTCGAATGGACCCATGTAGCTGCGACTTTGGCAGCGGTTGTTGCAGCACAACAACCGTATATGCTGGTGGATTCACAGCTGCAAGCAGTACTACGAGCGCGCATCAATGCTAATTCACAGTCGGCTACCAACAGCCTATCGCGTCAAGAAGACACCTCTACTGTGTATGTACAACCGTTTCCATATAAGTTGATGGCACCTGTATGGATGTGGGCAGATCAGAATATGTGGGTCGCTGTTGCTGATCAAGACCAGCAAGCCACAGCGCGCTCGCGCCCGGTAAGCCGTATGGAGTTGCTGGCACGGCTTAACGCTATTGCTGATGACACGCGCCTAAAGATACTTGCGCTCTTAAGCGATGGACAGGAGCTGGCAGCCCAAACTCAGTAGATCACAGGACTCCCTGGGGCCAGGGTAAACGGTGTGGCGGCCGAATCGTGCGGTATCCTTTGTGGTGCCAACCAAGAAAGGAACCGT
>JABXJS010000153.1 GCA_013538855.1 Herpetosiphonaceae bacterium | reverse complement strand
GGTTCCTTTCTTGGTTGGCACCACAAAGGATACCGCACGATTCGGCCGCCACACCGTTTACCCTGGCCCCAGGGAGTCCTGTGATCTACTGAGACTATTCAACGCCGACACACCCGACATCTGCTGCTGTTAGGGTGTGCCGCGCTGCTGCTTATAATCGTCCGCGATGTGCGGCTTTTTGTGCAGCCTCGCCTCTGGGCCGAGGAGGGGTCACAGTACATTCCTGTCGCCTACTTCTATGCGCATAGCGGCGCATGGTATCACGGCGTCACCAACTTCAACCTCGGCTACTTCAACCTCGTGCCAGCGGGCGCTGCAACAATCGCAACCAATATCTTGCCTGTTACAGCCTATCCTTATCTCACAACCGTGGTCGCGCTGATGGTGCAGATGCTGCCAACGCTTCTCATCCTGCGGCATCAACTGCTGCGCAGTATGTGGCACAAGGCGCTGGCCATCATGATCGTCAGCTTGGCCTACGGCAGCGACGAAGTGTGGATCAACACCGTCAATAGCCAGTTCTTTTTAGGATTAAGCACCTTGCTGATTTTGCTGGATCACGTGCCACAGTCGCGGCGCTGGCGCTATCTCTACCGCGGCATTATAGTGGTCGGCGGCCTCACCGGCCCGATCAGCAGCATCCTTACGCCGCTGTTTATACTGATCGCGCTCGCAGAGCGGCAGAAAGAGCGCATCGTCCAGACCGGGCTGCTCAGCGCCTGCGCCCTTATTCAAGTATTCATGGTGCTCAGTCATCAGTTTGGCAGCCAGACATTGCGTACCACTGGTCTGAATCTAGAGAATTTTGTCCTGGCGCTGTGGAATCATAGCGTTGTGTCCTCATTGGCCGGCGAGGGTGCAGCACGCTCAATGTTCACGCTCATCGACCACTATCACAACACCGATGCGCAAGCACTGCTCGTAAGCCTGATCAATGGCCTGCTCCTGCTGATCTTTATTGGGCTAGGTGCGCTGCTCAAACGCCGCAGCCGCCTGATTTTGCTTGGCAGCTATCTGCTGTTTGCGCTTACCTCATTCATCGGAGCACTCGCTACCGACAAGTACGTGCTGACGAGTCCCCGCGCCGGCAACCGCTACTACTTTACGCTCAATGTCATCTTGCTGCTGATGCTGCTCCTGATCAGCATCGACGCCCGCACACGCTTGATCAGGATCAGTGCAGGCACGCTGTTGGCGCTGGCCTTGATCGTCAGCATCCCGACCTTTTTCACCGCGCCAGTGTACGATCCCGCCGTGCCCAGCTGGCAGCACGAGATCGCCCTATGGCAGCAGGACCACAGCTACAAGCCCAAAATCATGCCGAACGGCTGGACCTCCTTCCTGGTGCGTCAGCCTACTCAGCCTTAGCTGAGGCCCGCTCAGGCCGCGGATGCAGCCGAAAGGCCACCACGCGCGGCCACGCATGGGCCACAAATGCAGCATTAGCCACAATGTAGAGACCGCCGCCAAGCACCAGCAGCGTCGCGGCGAGCCACCCAGGCAGCCAGGACTGTAGCGGCGGCTCAAGCACCGCCAGCAGCGCGCCCAGGTTCAGCGCCCAGTAGCAGCCCCAGGCCAGCGCCTCGTTGCCACGCGAGCCGCGCGCGTCGAGGCGCGGCAAAATCCAGAAGGCGACACCGTAGGCGAGCTGAAGCATCCAGCCAACCAGCATCGTATGCACATGCGACGAGCGCCAGGCCCACAGCCAGCCAGCTAGCCAGCGCAGCAGCGCCGCCCAGCCAGTGCAGGTCTGCGGATCGCAGGCGCTCCATGTACTAAAAGGCACCGCCTTGTTCATCAGCAGCAGGCCGCCAACCGTGCTGCCCAACAGCAGCCACAGCAGCGAAGACCGGATCATCCATTGACTTAATCGCGGCATGTTGACTCCCTCCCTCCACAGTTACTGAACCTTAGGCTTCGCGCGGCCCTTGACCCGCGGCCAGATCAGCCAGACAAACACCCACATGGCGACGATCTGTAGCAGCGCCGACACGACCAGCGGCCAGCCAGCGCCCCCCCAGGCCAGCCACGGCTCCCAGATTGCGCGCAGCAGCAGCCCGACGTTGAGCGTCCCATACACCACCCAGCCAAGCCGCTCGTTGCCGCGCGGCTGCTCCCGCGAAAGCGGTGGAAACATCCACAGCGCCACGCCGCAGATCAGCTGAAACGCCCAGCCAACCATAAGCAGATGATAGAACACTGGCAGCAGCGCACCTAAGCGTGGATAGAGTGTAAGGCCCTGGTTGATCAACAACAGCCCGCCAAGTAAAAACGCCAGCAGACCGTAGACTAACGCAGTGCGAATAAAAAACCGTGCTTGTACAGGCATTCCTCAGTCCTCATATCAATTCATGTCATGGTGCTGTTGGCACCGCATCTGGCACCGGCACGACAATGGTGCCATTTCACGTTGGATCATCAGTCACTGTAGGCCGGTGCGGCGCGTAGCGCCACGCTGTCGGCAGAATTCCGCCCTGCCCCAGGATACACAAAGGCCACAGGGCACGGTGTGATTTGATCACATATCCACTAGCTCGATCAATAGAAATCTGTGCAAAATATGGACATAATATATTCATCGCTATGTGTGCAATTAGGAACCTTAGAACATCAGCAAGCGTCTATGCCGCAATACAAACCGTGCATTCAGCAAAAAATCGTGCTTCATGGCATAATTCAAGCAATGTAGCCCCACAAAGCGACTTGACTCCCTTCAGCGTATGCTTTAGTCTCAGAGCTACTATAGACATTACCTGTGCGCAATGCTGGTTCGATTGTGCTAGCACGTTTGTTGACTGTTCAGTACCACACTGGCGAGGCAGATCATGGGTAGCAACACACCAGGCCCCCTCCAGGGACAACGTATCGTTATCACCAGACAATCCACGAGCGCTGCCGACTTTGCTCAGCGCCTTGAAGCACTCGGAGCCAGCGCCATTATTTGCCCAGCGATCCGCATCGAGCCGCCAGAGGACTGGCAGCCGCTCGACAGGGCGCTCCGGCAGCTTGCGAGCTACGACTGGCTCATCATCACCAGCGCCAATACCGTGCACAATATCATGGAGCGTGCCAACGCCCACAACATCAGGCTGCTGTTCGGCAAGCTCAAGATTGCGGCTGTTGGCCCAGCCACCGCGCGCAGCCTGCAGGAGGCGGGCCTCAACGTTGACTTTATGCCGCCGAAAAATGTTGCCGATTCCCTGCTGGAACATGTGCCGATCGAGCCAGGCAACCGTGTGCTACTGCCGCAGGCCGATCTGGCGCGGCCACTGCTCCGCGAGGAGCTAGCCGCCAGAGGCACGCAGGTCGACAGTATTATCGCCTACCGCACAGTGCTCGATGAGCGGGCCGGCGATCTTGCCGAGCGTCTGAACAATCAAACTGTTGATCTGATCACCTTTTTATCGTCATCGGCGGTGCGCAACACGCTTACGGCGCTAGAGCTAGCCGGCGTCAGCGATCCGCTTCAGCTGCTGCGCCATGTGCGCTTGGCCTCGATTGGCCCGATCACCTCGGCGACCATCCGCGAGATCGGGCTGCAGGTGCATATAGAGGCGCGCGAGCACACCATCAACGGCCTGATTCGCGCCCTCTGCGCCGACAGATAACAGCAGCACAACACGCTGCAACAATTAACTATGGGCTAGCGTCATACCACCAGAACCGAACAATGACACTTCTCGACAATGGTCAAAAGGAGCATACAATGCAAAACCGTCTCGTCCGTTCACAGCGTGAGCATATGGTGGCTGGTGTGTGTGGTGGGTTGGCGCAGTACTTCAACATTGATGTCACAATTGTGCGCTTAATCTTTGTGCTGCTAACGCTCGTTGGTGTTGGCTCAACAATTCCGCTGTACTTCATCCTGTGGCTCGTGCTGCCGCTTGAGGGCGCGCAGGCCACGAACCAGCCGGTCTGGCAGGCCAATATGCACGAGATGCAGCATCAGGCTCAGTCGCTGGTCAACCGTGTCAAGAGCGAGTTCCAGAGCCAGCCGCAACAGCAGCAGGAGGCTCCGCGCTTCGATCCCTACACTGGTCAGCCGGTCAACCAGCAGGCCGCCAACGCCGAGCGCAAGCCACGCTTTGACCCCTACACTGGCGAGCGCATTAACAACGACGAAGAGTAAGCAGCGCTAGCGCGTAGCGCTTGGGCGGGATGCAGCACCTTGCTGCACCCGCCCATTGTTGTGCGCGCCATCGAGCATCGCTAGCACCTGGAGCACAACCGGCTGCACGTCGGGCGCGACATGGTAGGCGCTGGCCTGGCCGTCAGCCTCGCACTCAATCAGCCCAGCGTGGACCAGCACCTGCAGATGCCCTGAGATCGTCGACTGTGCGCGATCCGTGCGCTGCACAATATCGTTGCCAATGCAGCCAGGATGCGCGGCAATAAAGCGCAAAATGCCCACTCGCAGCGGGTTGCTCAACGCCCGGCAGAAGATAGCGATCTGCACCTCCGATGGCCCAACTTCAATTGGCTGCATAGCTGACCTCCAGATGGTTGCAACAACACAAAAGGGCACGGCAAATCCCGTGCCCCTAGACAGTGAAGCTCGAGCCTGTGGTGGTGACGCTACTCCAGATAGGCGCGCAGCTTACGCCCACCGTAGGCGGGATGGCGCAGCTTGCGCAGCACCTTGGACTCGATCTGGCGAATGCGCTCGCGCGTAATGCCAAACTCGCGCCCAACCTCCTCAAGCGTTCGATAGCGCCCATCGCCAAGGCCATAGCGCAGCTCAATAATGCGCCGCTCGCGCTCGTCGAGCTTGCAGAGCACTTCATCAAGATGCTGGCGCAGCAGATGCTCGGTGGCCCGCTCAAGCGGTGCGGTCGAGCGCTCATCTTCGATAAAGTCGCCAAGCACACTATCGCCGTCGGTGCCCACAGGCATCTCCAGCGACACCGGCTGCCGCGAAACATCGAGCACCCGGCGAACTTTTTCTGGTGGCAGACCAAGACACTCGCCGATCTCTTCGGCAGTTGGCTCGCGCTCAAGCGACTGCTGGAGCTTGTGGGCGGTGCGCTTTACACGGTTGATCGTCTCGCCAACATGGACAGGCAAGCGAATCGTGCGGCTATGATCGGCGATCGAACGCGTGATCGCCTGGCGAATCCACCACGTGGCATAGGTCGAGAACTTATAGCCTTTGTGGTAGTCAAACTTTTCTGTTGCGCGCATAAGGCCAATATTACCCTCCTGAATCAGATCGAGAAAGGAGAGGCCGCGACCAACATATTTTTTGGCAATGGATACGACCAGCCGCAAATTGGCCTGAATCAGGTGCTGCCGCGCAGCCTTGCTCTCAAGCACCCACTGCTGTAGCTTCGGCTTTTCTTCAAGTGTGTACTCGTGGTTGAGCAAGCGCTGGACAGACCGCTCGCCACGCTCCAGTTGTTTGGCCAAGATCGTTTCTTCTTGGGCCGTGAGCAGCTGTACCCGACCAATTTCACGCAGATACATGCGCACAGGATCGTCGAGATTAACGCCCTCGCGCGTGAGTGCACGCTCAAGATCATCATCTTCAACTTCACGTGGTCGGAGTGGAACAGCAGCAGTAGGAGCTTCTTCGAGGATCGGGATGTCTTCGGCCTGACAGCGGACACACAACTCGTCGAATACGGCGGAATTGGCGTCGGATGCGGGGAGGTGGAGTTGCACCTGTTCGAGGGTGAGATAGCGAGTCTGCCGAGCCGCTACCATCAACACTTCAAGTACGTCTTTCAAGGAAACACCGACTTTCTACTACGCCTTCAGAAAGCCACCACACATATTCTATACTATATCACGAAAGAATCTCTCTTTCAATAGGCTTTTTACGCTATCGCCAGTAGTGAGCAGGCTATTTAAGCGGTTTCTCTCGCAATTTAGGGGATTTTTATTTACATCTGCCGCGCTTATTTATTCTGTGGCGCATTTGTAGCCCATGCTGCTCTACGAGCATATGCGTGCATAGGCCCAGTGTGCTGTGCTGCGCTATTTTTGTGCACGGCGCTTGGCTTTTTTCTGCTGCCCACACACGCTGTGACGAATCAAAGCGCGAGTTGGCGCGCTCTGCGGACGCTTGGCACTGTGCCGATCACAGCTGAGCCGCGTGGTTTAAGCACAGCGCGCAGCATCCTACAGCCAGCACTCCGCGCGCTCGGCACACGCTCTAGGCGCGCAGATCACGCCGCCGCAGCGACCACCACGCGAGCAGCAGAAAGATCACTGTGTAGAGGAGCAGCTGGAGCGTCGCCCGCAGCAGGTCGGGGAAGACGACGCCAACTTGGCCGAAGGTTTGCCCTAGCTCTAGATTAAACGCTCGTCTGGTCTCCTCGGTCCATGCGCCAACGCTCTGCGCCAGTGAGAAGGTGTAGAGGAACTGGCCTAGCGCCCCAAGCATCTGAAAGACCGAGATGAAGCCAAGGCCGATCTCCAGCAGCCAGTAGCCGAGTGTGGCGGCAATGCCCGTGGCCGCGCTGCGCCCGAGTGTGCCGCACATCGTGGCCAGCGCAAGGTAGGGCCACAGGCCCAGCCACGCGATCAGCGCACCGCGCAGCACATCTGGCCATACTGCGAGTCCGCTCTGAAAGGGTAAACCCAGCGCCGCGCTTGCCGACCAGGCACACAGCATGCCCAGCGGCAGGCTCAGCAGCACCAGCGCGCCCGCCAGCAGCACCAGCGCCAGCAGCTTCGCCAGCAAATAGCGCCCGCGCCGTGGATCGCGCGCCAGCAGGCCCCGGCTCAGGCCCCACTGGTAGTCGCTGCCCACGAAGCTCGCCGCCAAAATCAGCAGCAGCAGCCCGCCGATGCCGTTGACCTGGCCGAAGATCGTGGCCCAGGCCGAGGGCAGCTGCACCGTCTGCTGCAAGGCCGCAATCGTCGCATCATTGAGGGCATTGCCAGCCCCAAGCGACTCAAGCTGCGGCGCAAGACGCACCAAGCCAATCGGCGCGAAAAATTGCAGCGCCATCAGCAGCACATACACCGCCAACAGCACTTTGAGCATCGGCCGCCGCCGCAGCACCAGCCACTGAGCCGCCACAGCACTGATCATCACGCCTCCGCTGTTAGGTGCAAAAAGAAATCTTCAAGCGATGGCGCGGCGCTGTACAGCTCGGCCACCGCAAAACCGCCAGTGACAAGCGCATGGTTCAGCGCCGCCGTCTGATCGGCAGGAAGCAGGGCGTCGATACGGCCATCGAGCAGCCGCGCTTTTGTGCCACCACCCCAAGCGCGCACCTGCGCCAGCGCACGCTCCAGCGTCGCCGCATCACCCTCGATTCGAATGAGCACACGGCCGCCGCTGCCCAGCAACTCGGCCACCGCGCCCTGCGCGACACAGCGCCCCTGGTTCAAAATGAGCACCTGATCGCAGATCTGCTGCACTTCGGCCAGCTGATGTGAGGAGAACAAGATCGTGCGCTGGTTGGATGCAAGCTGGTGCAGCAGCTGACGCAGCTCAACAACTCCGCGCGGATCAATGCCCACCGTCGGCTCGTCTAAAATAATCAGCTGTGGATCGCCGAGCAGCGCCTGTGCTAGCCCCAGTCGCTGCTTCATGCCCTGCGAGAAGGTCTCGACGCGCTGGTTAGCCGCCTCATGCAGCCCGACCTGCTGCAGCAGCGCCGCTGGATCGGCGGCCACGCCAGCATGCAGCGCCCACACCCGCAGATTTTCCGCGCCTGTCAGGTACGGGTAGAGCGCCGGTGTCTCAATCAGCGCGCCGACCGAGCGCAGTGCCTGCTGCGGCTGCTGCCATACATCAGCACCGTTGATCAGCACACGCCCGCTAGTTGGACGCACAAGGTGCAGCATCATCGCCAGCGTGGTGGTCTTGCCAGCACCGTTCGGCCCAAGCAGCCCCACGATCATGCCAGCCTCGATCTGAAACGAGACGGCGTCAACAGCCGCCTTCGCACCGTACAGCTTGGTTAAGTTCTCAACTTGGAGCATACATACGCCCCCTTGTTCCGGCCAACACTGCGCTCATTATACATAGTCAGCCCGCCTTCAGCATGCAGCCGAGCGCGCATCACCGCAACAAAAAATCGCTGAGGCACCTAGACGCTCAGCGATTTTCCGGCGCGTAGCGCTACTACTCACGCGCGGCGTAGAAGCGGGCTAGCTCGGCAACGTGCGCGCCGCCGGCATAGTCGAAGGATGGCGGCTGCGCTACCTTGTCCGGATGGTGCTCGCGCAGCCAGGCGATGGCTGGCTCCATCAGCGGAGCAACCCGCTGGCGCTCGTCCTCGTCTGGCGGCAAAATCACAAACTCGCTGATATGATCGTCGCTGAAAGTGAAGACTGCCCGACCACGAATGCCGCCAGTGCCGAGGATTCGATCAAACACGCTCTCGGTGATGAATGCGCAGGTAACAGAAGCATCAGCGACGCGAAAGTCATTAAGCGTAACATATGTCTCAGAGGCGCGATCAAACTCGTGGGCGGCAAACAGCGCAGCATAGCCCTGGTAGGTCTCGCCGCCTATGGTAATGCGACCATCGGGCGTGAAGAAGGCGGCTGCGGCAGCGGCGTCGTGGCTATTGCTGGCGGCCGCGTAGGCGCGCAGACGCGCAATCAAAGGATGCTCAGTCATTGGTTGATCCTCCGGTTGTGCTGATCAGTGTCTAGCCTGATTGTAGTGCCACGCCGTCCACCTGTGAAGCGCGGATGTGGCCCGCGTATGCGCTGCCTCAGCGCTTCACAAATGTCACGTCGTAAAAATGGTAGTTGCCCTCGGTGACAAAGCGCACGCGCCGCTGCTCGCCAATGTGCATACCGATCAGCCCAGTTGACCACGACTTGCCAGTTGTATCGATCGTCAGCGGTGTGTTAAAGTGCTCGTTGCCGTTGCGATCATACAGCTCAATAAACACGCGCTCGCCCGCCGCAGCCGGCGCACTTGTCGCATCACCAGGTGCCAAGATCATATAGGCCACATGATCGTTAACGCTGATCTGCGCCTGATCCGACGGCCACAGCGCAGGATTCTCCGTGAGGCCCGCTGGAGGCCCGCTCGACGAGGCCGAGCTGCTGATATCCCAGCCATTTTCAACCGCCACCGCCAAAACCAACAGCAACGGCACCAACAAGATTAAAAGTAGGCGCATCAGAAACAAATTAAACTGCCAGTCTCAGTAGATCACAGGATTGGCTCGGGTGGCGTGTAGGGTCGGTACGGTGCGAGCGGGATAGCCCGAACCATGCCGTAGATGGCCGTTACGGCAT
>JABXJS010000152.1 GCA_013538855.1 Herpetosiphonaceae bacterium | reverse complement strand
GGCTACTGCGGCATGCGCCGTGGGAACGTAGGGGGATGCGCGTCGTCCAACTGCTAGCGGCCACTTCCATTCGGAAGTGGCCGCTGGCTTTTTTAGGTTAATCTATGGATTGTAAGCAGATGTACCGAAACTCTGTCAGCTGCTGTTGTGTATGTGATCTAGCATTCTTCACGCTGTTGATAGGATTGGCAGTGACGCACAGCTGGTATAGCTCTCTACTCCAACACCACTCTCATGGTGATGATGCACCAGAGCTAAGGGATTCAGCGGCGCTGTCGGGAGAGCAGGTTGATTCTGTGCTGAGCAATTCTGTATATTAACACTCCCAAGGGCTTGCGCTGAGTTTGATGTGGTGCTCTGACCTCACTTGCTTGCACTCAAGCATGACTGCTGGGTTAGCCGCCACGAATATCTGTCGTGCTGCTGTGAATGGCTCGCCTAGACGAGCTGTAGCACGGGCAGATTGCACATTGTTTCCATCCATCAGTACATCAACGCTGTGCTGAAAACTGTCCGTGGCGGGACTCAGTGTACGTGCATCGATAGCATCTACTGTTGAAACAGACGGTCTGGTGCTTCTAGTGTGCTACCTGAAGCATGCAAGTCAGGCTACGCCAGAGTTCAAGCTGTGCATCACTATTAACGGGCGAACGCTAACACTAGAGAGTGTCAGCGTTCGCCCGTTGGTGGTTATGGGGCGCTTATCTACGCGTATCTAATTGAGGCCGAAGAAGTTTTGGATATCAAATTGGATGTTGTTGGCCCATTCGCTGATTCCACCAGGCAGGGAGTACTGGTTGAGTGTGCTTAGGGTGCCGGTGTAGAGTAGTATGCCGATGATTACGAGCAGGACACCGCTGAGGATATTGGTGCTGTGGAGCATAAGTGTCTTGGAGCCGAGCTGAATGTCCCAGGCACGACCACGCAGCAATCGCCATCCAGATGAGCCTTGGCCGAGGCGATTAAAAAATGTAGCAACGATAATCAGCGGCAGCCCTAAGCCAGAGACGTAGACAAAGGTGAGAATTGCTCCAGCAAATACTGTTGAGCCAGACGTGATAAGCCACGTTAAAATAGTGCCTAAGATAGGACCAATACACGCTGTCCAGCCCACGGCGAACGTTAATCCATACAGATACGCACTCCCTAGCGTTGCCTTAGAGCTACGCTTAATGGTTGGTCCAGCAAAACCTTTGCCAAAAAAGCTTAGAACACCCATCAGGATAATTAGCACCCCACCTATATGGGTATAGAGCTTAAGATTATCTACAATCAAGCTGCGAAATGCAGTAATAAGCACTACATTCAATAGAATCATCGTTGTAGCGAGACCTGCGAAAAATGCTAACGATGAGGTTAATGTTCGTAGCTGACGTTGGGTTGGTGTTCCATCTGTTGTGCTGTTGATGCCAAATGTCCAGGCGAAATATGCTGGGAGCACTGGCAGGGTGCACGGCGATAAAAAAGATAAAATACCAGCTAGAAACGCCGGTATGAATAGCGCAAGGGCTTGCGCGCTACCACTGAGCAAAGAAATGAGGACTAAAAACGCCAAGGCTGCTAGGAATCCTCCGATAACAAGCCATAGCACTATACGCGATGTTCGAGGCGTAGATACGGTTTGCATTGATCTCCTCTAGTGTACGTGAAGTTTTTGCCACACACCTGGCCGGATGAGCGCATCGCTCATCCGGCAGACCTGCGCCATTGCGGCAACATCGTGCACACGCACAATATCTGCGCCTTGTTGAATGGCGTAGGTGACTGTTGCTGCTGTGCCGTAGGTGCGTTGATCAACAGGTGCTTGAAGGGCTAAACCTATAAATGATTTACGGCTGGTACCGACCAGCACTGGGTACCCTAAGCTGCGCAGCTGGCTGAGCTGCTGAAATAGGGCGATGTTCTGACTTGGTGTTTTGCCAAATCCAAACCCAGGATCGAGGATGATGTGCTGGGCCTTAATCCCATGCTCTATGGCAAAATCAATGCTCTGCTGAAGGTCAGCGCAGATATCAGCTATGAGATCGCTATATTCAACACCAGTAAAATGTCCGCCAAGCTGTGTTTGCTGCGCCGTAGCACGGCGATTGTGCATAAGAATAATTGGCACATTGTGCTGAGCGGTAAGCTGGGCAAGATCAACGTTCCACCCGCCAGTTGGTGTGCGCAAACCCCAGATATCATTGATCATGTTTGCGCCTGTGGAGAGGGCTGCACTAGCAACCTCGGCTTTATAGGTATCGATGGAGATCGGGACATCGGAGAGCTGGCGCGCGGCTTTGATTGCTGGCAGCACCCGCTGGATCTCTTCGGTGACCGATACCGGTTTGGCTCCTGGTCGCGTTGACTCACCACCTATATCGAGAATGTCAGCGCCTGCGCTGGTGAACGCTTGAATTTGCGCATCGAGCTGGGTAGCTGGACTGGCACTTAGTAGCCCATCGTTGGAGAAAGAGTCGGGGGTCGTATTGATAATGCCCATAATCAATGTGCGCTCACCCCAGCTCCAGGTACGGTTTCCAACCTGGAGGCTTGCCTTTGGATGCAGCGCGAGCGTCGCTTGAATCTCCTGCGCAAGCAGTTGTAGCGCAGGTATTGGAATGTTAGCAATTTTTTGGCAGAGCATGTTCCAGGCCCGCTCGCTGGCCCAAGCGAGCACCGGTGTGGCGGCATCCGTTTGGCCTAGATAGACCTCTGGCGCGATTAAGGCATCTCCGTTGAGCGCCAGTAGCTCTTGCTTGAAGATGAGCGCTGTATGGGCTGGCACATTCGAACAGGCGATCATGCACTGCCACGCCTTACCAAGAACGCGCTCAACAGCGGCGGGATATGACTCAAGCTGCGCGATAAGTGTATGAAGCTGCTGGCGGTCGTGCGGCTGAATAGCGCGAATATTGTAAGGCTTTGACATAGGCTCTGGCCCCTGATATGTGAACATGTATGATTCTTTAAGAAATTGGCCTGTTTCTGGCCCTATAAAACTATATCACAGCCCAGCGGAGGGTGATGGTATGCTATAATTTGCCCGCTGTCTTGGTTTCTGAGGAGGCTTCGTGATTCCGCGCACGATTGGGAATTATCAACTGGAACGAGAGCTTGGACGTGGCGGGGTGGCGGCAGTCTATCTTGCCCGTCATCGTACATTGCCGCGTCAGGTTGCAGTTAAGGTGTTGCTGAATCAGAGTGAAGACCAGCTGGAGCGGTTTAAGCGCGAGGCGGAGTTAACCAGTCAGCTGCGCCATTCTAATATTGTTGAGATCTATGATCACGGCATGCAGGGGCCATTCGCCTACACAGTAATGGAGGTGGCGCTCGGTGGCTCGCTGCGGCGACGCTTAGAGAGCGCACCAAACGGCCGTCTCGGCCTTGATGAGGCGCTGCGAATCTTTCGGCAGATCGGGCAGGCGCTCGATTTTGCTCACACTAAGGGAATTGTGCACCGTGATGTGTCGCCGGGGAATGTATTGCTTGATGCCTCGGGAACGCGGGCGCTGCTAACGGACTTTGGCATCGCGCGCTCGGAGCGCGTGAGCGGCAATACGACGACGCGCATGATTATGGGCACGCCCGGATTCTTTTCGCCCGAGCATTTGCGCGGCGCACGCGATGTGACAGCACAGTCCGACCTTTTTTCGCTGGGCTTGATTCTGTACGTGATGCTTGCTGGCCAGCTGCCATGGGGCGATGTAACTGAAAACCCTCAGGCGCTCCAGCAGCCACCGAAGCCGCTCTCTGAGATGCTTGATCTGCCAAAAGCGCTTGATCCAGTCATGCTGACGCTGCTGGCAATTGAGCCGGAGCATCGCTACGCATCGGCAGGCGAGGTGCTGGAGGCGCTGCAGCGCGTGTTTCCGGCTCAGCTAGCGCTTCACGCGATGGCTGATCAGCCGTATACGCAAACACACTCGCTGTATGTTGTGCCAAGCTTTCGCCCGAGTGGTGTGCGGGCCAACGATGTCGAGCAGTATTTAGGGCCGCAGCTAAACCGAAAGCTGATTGAGCGCGTGCATCGCCGAGCCGAGCTGCTAAGCCAGCCCGAGTCGCTGGTGGAGCTGCTGGAGGACTGGAGCCGCGAGGCGCGCTTCCGGCGACGGCACATTGGCCGCTTGGCTACGTTTCATGAAGTGCAGAGCTACAATGTTTACTTTTATCAGCTTGATGTGCTCTATGAAACACGCGGTGATCCATTCGTGTGGGAGCAGCCAGATCGTGAGCGGCGGCCGATGTCTGGCGCGCTGGAAGTGGGCGTGTGGGATATGGAGATTCCTGCGCCGAGCGGTTTTAAAGATGACGAGGGCACCGTTAACGAGATCACCGGCTCCGAGCAGGTGAGCACCTGCTCGACGTGTAGCGGCAAATGTAATGTGCTGTGTAACACGTGTCGCGGCAATGGACGTGTCACCATCACAAAAACGGTTGAGCAGCCCGCCGAGAAGCACGAGGGCAGCAGCGCAACCGCCGCCGCCACAGTCACAACCGTGCAAAACATTGTGCGCCCATGCCCAGAGTGCCACGGCAAAGGGTTTGTTGTTTGCAAAACCTGCGAAGGCATTGGGATGGTGATCAAGCGCAAGGGCTTCAAGTGGCAGCGGCGACCAGCGACCGTCGAGGGCCGTGATGATTTGCCCAGTGTTGATGAAGCAGCGCTGGAGGCCGAAGCGCTAGAGATCTACGACCAGACGCACATGGGCATCGCGCCAGCGTGGCGCAACGTGCTTGGCTTACAGCAGCTTGTGATCAATGCGGAGTCATTGCTCGATGATCATTCGCGGGTGGTCATGGCACGGGTGAAGATTCGCATGGTGCCCATCACGCAGGTGGAGTTTGAGTTTGGCTACCGTGGCGCGGTAACGCAGTCGTCGGAGGTGGCGCTGGTCGATCATGACAATGATCCTGAGACGGCGGCGGTGATCCAGGTGCAGCAGCGCAAGGATACAGCCGCAGAGAGTGAGCGCCACACGCTGCATCTGCTCGGATTTAACAACAATATTAGCCAGCGCGAGGCGTTGCAGTTTCGTGACTGGCCGCGCATTGTCAATGCAGGGACGCTAGCATTTTTGGCCACATTGATTGTGATCATGCTTGTGTTTATCTTGGTGGTTTATCGCTAAGCATACGGCAAAGAATATGGAGGAGGTGCGTCTGAGGCTTTCGTCAGACGCACCTTCTTTGTATCTCTTTGGTAAGGTGAGAACATGCGACGTTGGAACATCGGGATCATGGTGGTGTTTGCGCTCGGCCTGCTATGGCCGCAGCAGCTGGTGCAGGCCAGCGAGCCAGTTAAGCCTGTGCTCGCGTACTACTATGGCTGGTGGGGTTCGACCTCCTGGCGGCTTAATCAGCTCCGTGATCGTCCGCCAGAGCTGTACGAGAGCGATAGCGACGCGACGATGCAGCGGCAGATTCGCCAAGCAAAGGCAGCGGGCATCGACGGGTTTATCTGCACCTGGCGCTACAACTGCGCGCGGCTGCTGGAGCTGGCGGCGCAGGAGGGCGGCTTTAGCGTAACGTTCAGCGTTGATCCAGTTGCCGATGGGACGCTCAACTCGTTTGATGCGATCGTCAGCAATATGGCCGAGATGAGCCGACTTGCCAATAGCGCAGCCTACCTACGCTGGAACAACAAGCCCGTCTTTGTCTTCTGGAACGATACGATCTTGCCTGGCGGCGATGGCTCGCAAGCTGCCTGGCAGCGCCTGCGCAATCGGGTGGACCCGAACCGCGAGCAGTTTTGGCTTGGCGGTGGCGTGAACTTCGATCTGCTTGATGTCTTTGATGCGCTGCACTTCTTTGATATCACCTGGGAGACCAGCCAAGGCGCGGCGATGCGCTCCTACAGCCGCAATCTCGCCAGCTACAATCAGCGGGTTGGCGCGAATAAGCCGTTTGTCGCCACCGTCATGCCTGGCTACGATGACTCGCGCTTGCGTGGCAATAGCCATGTGATTCGTGAGCGCAACAACGGCAACTACTACCGTGCAGGCTGGGACACGGCGATGAGCTACAATGCTCAGGCCGTGATTATCACCAGCTGGAATGAGTGGTTCGAAGGCTCGCAGATCGAGCCGGCTGAGTCCTATGGCTCGCTGTACCTTGATATTACTGCCGCCAAGGTGCAAGAGTACAAGCGCAGCGGCTTTGCTGATCAAAACTTCGAGAACACCTGGAAGCGCGCCGACCAGCCGGTCAAAGTCGGGCGTGCGGATCGCTCGTGGCTGTGGGGGCCAGCGCTAACAGCGGGAATGCGCGAGCCGTACAATGGCAGCAGCCGTCTTGTGCAGTATTTCGACAAATCGCGCATGGAGGTCAATAACCCCAGCGGCGATCGCTCGCAGCCATGGTTTGTGACCAACGGCCTGCTGGTTGTGGAGATGGTCAGCGGCAAGCTCCAGACTGGCGACACAACCTTTGAGCAGCGTGCTCCAGCCGACGAGGCGCTCGGCGGCGATCCACGCTCGATCAACCCAAGTGCGCCAGGCTATGCCGCGCTGAATGGCGTGCTGGGACGGCAGCCGGATCGCACCGGCCAGCAGGTGACAACGGAGCTGCAGCGCGATGGCTCGACGCGAATCACCACCCCGCCGACGACTGTGACCTACGCGCACTACGTTGATCAGACCGGCCACACAATCCCTGATGTCTTCTGGGGCTTTATGAACCAGCAGGGCGTGGTGTATGAGCGTGGTCAGTATATGCGCGGGCAGGTGATGGACTGGGTCTTTGCGTTTGGCTATCCGATCAGCGACGCCTACTGGATGCAGGCGAAGCTTGGAGGCAAGGACACCTGGATGCTCGTGCAGGCGTTTGAGCGGCGTGTGCTGACATATACTCCGAGCAATGCTGCGCAATTCCAGGTCGAGATGGGTAATGTTGGCCAGCACTACTACCGCTGGCGCTACGGGCAGTAGCTATCGACGCGCAGCGGACGATGGGCAGTCGCCAGGCTTCCCATTGTCCGCTTGAGATGCTGAATCACAGAGTGTAGGTGGATCGTGAACATCTTGGTAACTGGTGGCACAGGATTTCTGGGCAGCTACCTCGTGCGGGCCTTGGGCGAGCGTGGCCATACAGTGCGCTGCCTTGGGCGCAACTTCGAGCGTCACAGTGAGCGCATCGCGGCCTGTGCCGAGCCACTAGCTGTAGATATTCGTGATCGTGCGGCTGTGCTAGAAGCTTGTCGCGGGCAGGATGCAGTATTTCATGTGGCGGCGCTCTCGGCTCCCTGGGGGCGTGCACAGGATTTTTATGCGATCAATGTCCAGGGCACTGAGCACGTCATTGAGGGATGTCAGGCCCACGCTGTGCCGCTGCTTATCAATGTTTCATCGCCAAGTGTGGTGTTTGATGGCAGCGATCAGCACATGCTCAGCGAGCATGCGCCCTACCCACAGCGCTGGCTCTCGCCCTACGGCGCAACCAAAAAAATGGCAGAGGAGCGCGTGCGAGCCGCCCATAGCCGTAGTTTAGCGACCATCAATATTCGTCCGAAGGCGATTTTTGGCCCAGGCGACACCACGCTGCTGCCACGGCTGATTACGGCCGCACGTGCAGGCAGGCTGCCACAGATTGGCGCTGGCGCGAATCGCGTTGATCTGACGTATGTGGAGAACGTTGTCCACGCGCTGCTGCTGGCGCTCACGGCTCCAGCCGCGCACGGGAAAACCTACACCATCACCAACAACGAGCATCCGCAGCTGTGGGCTGTTATCAGGCTGGTGCTGCGTGAGCTAGGATTACGCGCCGAGCTACGCACAGTGCCCTACAGCGTGATGCTGCTGGCGGCGCGGGCGATGGAGCTAGCAGCGCGGGTGACACAGCGCGAGCCGCTGCTCACCGCCTACAGCGTAGCCATCTTGGCCCGCACCCAGACCTACGATATTAGCGCGGCCCAACGTGATCTTGGCTATGCGCCGTTGCTATCGCTGGCCGAGGGGATTGAGCACACGTTGGCCGCCCTGCGAGAGGAGCAGCATTGAGCAGCATTGAGTGTCATATTTTAGATACAGGCTACTGCCTGGCGCACGAGAGCGTGATGATTCGTGGCGGGCGGCATACGCTGGTTGATTGCCACGCGCTGGTGGCGCTGCTGCGGCATCCGCAGCATGGCTGGGGCCTATGGGACACTGGCTATGCGCCGCGCATGGTTGCGCTAACCCGCACATGGCCATGGCGGGCGTATGGCTTGGCCACACCGCTGCGCACGCAGCCCGAGCAGGCGGCGGTGGCGCAGCTGGCACAGTTTGGCCTAGCGGCTGCCGATATTAAGTGGATTGTGCTCTCCCATCTGCACGCCGATCATATTGCGGGCGTGCTCGATTTTCCGCAGGCAGAGCTGATCGTGGCCCGCGCGGCCTACGCAGGCGTAGCGCACTTGACTGGGCTGCGCGCGCTGCGCCGGGCGTTTATTCCCGACCTGCTGCCGAACGATTTTGCAGCGCGCGCGCGCTTCATCAGCGACTTTCCCGATCTGCCGCTGCCAGCCCTCGGCGGCACCTATGATCTCTTTGGCGATGGCCTGCTGCGCTTGGTTGACCTGCCAGGGCACGCACGCGGTCAGCTCGGCATGCTAGTGGCAACTGCCGAGCGCCAGCTGCTGCTGGCCGCAGATGGCGCATGGATGCGGCGGGCCTACCGCGAGCGGCGCATGCCCAGCCCAATCACCCGGCTGATTGTTGATGACTGGGCGGCGGTTGGCACGACGCTTGAGCAGCTGCACGATTTTGCGCTGGCGCGACCAGAGGTTACGATTATCCCGACCCACTGTCCCGAAGCCTTTGACGAAGAGGTGCGGCGGTGAAGCGGCTGGCTGAGGCAGGCCAGATGCTGCGGCACTGGATCGGGGCGCGCGAGCGCTGGCGCTACGATCTTGAGCAGCTGGTGCTGTTTCAGGAGCGGCGGGCGCAGCAGATTGTGCAGTATGCAGCGGCCCACGCACCATTTTACCGCGAGCACTGGCGCGGCTATGATCTGGCCCACTGGCGCGGGCTGCCGCTGATCGATAAAGCGCTGATGATGGCGAACTTCTCAACCTTCAACACCTGCGGTATTCGACGCGAGGCGGCGCTTGATGTAGCGCTGCGGGCCGAGCGCGAGCGTGATTTTGCGCCCACGCTGCAGGGTCTCACGGTCGGACTGTCGTCGGGCACCTCGGGCCACCGCGGGGTATTCCTCGTTAGCGCGGCGGAGCAAGCGGCCTGGGCGGGAACGCTGATCGCACGCACGCTCGGCGCGTGGTGGCGCAGGCCGGAGCGGATCGCGTTCTTTTTGCGCTCGAATAGCAATCTGTACGAGCAGCTCGATGGGCGACGGCTGGCGTTTCGCTACTTTGACCTGATGCTGCCCTTGGGGCAGGCGGTGGCGCAGCTTAATCAGTATCAGCCGACGGCGCTCGTTGCGCCGCCGTCGCTGCTGGGCATGCTGGCGCAGGCGCGGCGGTCAGGCCAGCTGCGCATTCAGCCTCGGCGCGTGGTGGCGGTGGCCGAGGTGCTGGAGCCGCAGGACGCAGCGAGTTTGCAAGACTGCTTTGGCGTGCCGATAGAGCAGATCTATCAGTGCACCGAGGGCTTGCTGGCGGTCTCGTGCGCTGCTGGCGCGCTGCATGTGCAGGAGGATGTGGTGGCCTTGCAGTGGCAGCCGCTTGATGCAGCGGGCGCACGGGTGACACCGATCATCACTGACCTATGGCGAACCACGCAGCCGATCATCCGCTATCGGCTGAATGATGTGCTGCGGCTGGCGCAGCGCCCATGCGTGTGTGGCTCGGCCTTCCGGGTGATCGAGCAGATCGAGGGGCGCTGCGATGATGTATGCTCAGTAGATCACAGGATTGGCTCGGGTGGCGTGTAGGGTCGGTACGGTGCGAGCGGGATAGCCCGAACCATGCCGTAGATGGCCGTTACGGCAT
>JABXJS010000151.1 GCA_013538855.1 Herpetosiphonaceae bacterium | reverse complement strand
ATGCCGTAACGGCCATCTACGGCATGGTTCGGGCTATCCCGCTCGCACCGTACCGACCCTACACGCCACCCGAGCCAATCCTGTGATCTACTGATACTTAATCATGCCGATCATATCTTGGAAAATGTTATAGGCCCAGCCGTATGGCGTGAAGCTAGTGTAGCACGTTCCCTTAATTCAACAAGTAGACTTAGATACTATCCAGGCACACAAAAAGCGCGGGCACAGATAGCATCCGTGCCCGCGCTCCGTCAGGCTACTTCAAGCGTGCAATGATGGCATCGGCCATCTCGGCAGTGCCCACAGCCGTAGGATCGTCACGGTTGGGCTTGAGATCGTAGGTAACATCTTTGCCCTCGGCGATCACCGCCGACACCGCTGCGTTCAGGCGGTCGGCAGCCTCATGCTCGCCAAGGTGGCGCAGCATCATCTCGCCAGAGAGAATCAGCGCCGTTGGGTTGACTTTGTTCAAGCCTTTGTACTTCGGTGCCGAGCCATGGGTGGCCTCGAACACCGCACCTAGCTCGCCGATGTTGCCGCCTGGGGCCACGCCCAGACCACCGACCATACCAGCGCACAGGTCGCTGATGATATCGCCGTAGAGGTTTGGCAGCACCAGCACGTCGTACTGCTCTGGCTTCTGCATCAGCTGCATGCACATATTATCGACGATGCGATCATCGAACTCGATATCTGGGTAGTCTTGCGCCACCTGACGCGCCACCTCCAGAAACAGGCCATCGCTGAACTTCATGATGTTGGCCTTGTGCACCGCTGTGACCTTGCGGCGATTGTTCGTGCGCGCATACTCAAAGGCAAAGCGCACGATGCGCTCCGCGCCAGGCACGCTGATCGGCTTAATCGAGATGCCCACCGGCTCACGGATGATCGCGTTGGGGCGATGCTCCAGCAGCCAGTTGCGCAGCTCTGCCGTCTCCGCATCGCCGCGCTCAAACTCGATACCGGCGTACAGATCTTCGGTGTTCTCGCGCACCACAACCAGGTCGACTTTATCGAAAACTGAGCGCACACCCTCGTAGGTTCGGCACGGCCGAACACAGGCGTACAGATCAAGCTCTTTACGAATTGCCACGTTCACCGAGCGAAATCCGGTGCCTACGGGCGTGGTGATCGGCGCTTTGAGCGCAACTTTTGTGCGGCGGATCGACTCAAGCACGGAGTCCGGCAGCGGTGTGCCGGTTTGCTCCATGACATCAACGCCTGCATCCTGCACATCCCAGTCGAACTCAACGCCGGTCGCTTCTAGCACTCGTCGCGTCGCCTCGGCCAACTCTGGCCCGGTGCCATCGCCGCGCACCAATGTGACTTGATAGGCCATGAATACTCCTTTCACGGGTACTCTTTTTCGGATCGCAAGCATTATAGCACTGCCTGTGCTGCTCTCGGCGCACGGCTACGCAGCCATACAACAGCAACAGCCCAGGGCGGCAGGCCCTGGGCTGTTTTTGCGTCACACGCTACTGTTGCGAGCTGAAAAGGCCGCGCGGAATCGGCTGTGTCAGCGCGCCAGGGGCGGCAGCACGAATCAGCGCAGTCGTGTTTGTGTTGGTAAGCCGCACGTAGGCGTAGGCATCGCGCCCACTTTCGCCAAGCGCGTAGATCTGGTAGATGCCTGGCGGCATATCGGTGGGGCTGTTGAAGTGGATGCCAGCGTAGTCAATCGAGCCGTTGTCATCCGCCTGCACCAAAATCACGTTGCTCACCAGGTTGTCGTTGCCGTCGAACACCCCGATCGCCACTTCTTCCAGCGGTACAAAGCCATTGGCAAAGAACAGGAACTGCGTTCCTGGCGGCCCCTCACGTGGCTGCACGCTGGCGTTCTTGTCTGGCGGTAGCTGATCCGACGGCGGCGGCGGCGGCGGCGTCGACCCGCCGGTGATCTCAAAGAAGGCGATCGACGCATGGCCGCTGGCCACACCTTGGAAGGTCAAGGCCCAAACACCAGTCGGGATGCCATCCACCGCCGTAAAGGTGATATCGCTGCTGGAGATTGTCCCGTCAGCATCGGCGGTCAGCTGGAAGTCCGCCGGCACCACTTGCTGATCAGGCGCGGTTGCCCACAGCGAGATCGTCTCGCCTGGCTGGAAGTTGTAGGCGTTGAAGTGGAACACGGTGCCCACCGGCCCGCTGCGCGGGTCGACGGTGGCGTCAACATTCGGCGGCAAGGTTGGCGCACCTGGCGCTGGCGCTGGTGGTGGCGGCGGCGTGGTGCCCGGCGGGGAGCCTGGCGGCAGCGGCCCCATCAGCTCGCGCGGCGCAAGGCGGCGGCCCAGGTCGCTGATCAGCACGCGCTCGCCATCCTTAAACTCTGGCCAGTACTCGAAGCGCGCGCGCTCGAAGTACTGCACGATGTGCCACTTGTTGTCGGCAGGCAGAATCTCCATGATCTCTTCGCTGATCGGGTAGCCAAACATCGCTAGGTCGCCCTTGTTCTCCCAGATGGTCTTGAAGCCCCACATCAGCACGTGGCTGGTCTCTGGGAAGTAGCGATGGTTGGCGTCGTTCTCGCGGGCAGGCACCTGCGGGAAGACGCGGCCAGCGGTGGCCTCGTTGCCAAGCAGGCCAAGCTGCACGTAGTAGGGCGTGCCAGCGTGCTCAGGAAACAGCTCCATGCGCACACGCTCGAACCATTGGGTGCGCCGGCCATTCGCAGCCGTATACTCTTCGGTGATCGGGTAGCCGAGCACATACAGCCCGCCATGGCTGTTCCAGTAGTCGCGGAATGCTCCGCCAAGATAGTGCCCGGTTTCAGGATAGTACGTGTAGTCGTCGGCTTGTGACGGCAGTGGTCGACCAAGTAGCCCTAGCGCTAGCGCCAGCAGAACCAGCATGGTCGCCCTGCGCACCCATCGTGCGCTCATACAACCTCCTTGGAACATGTCGTCTTCTCTGACTGAGAGACTTGGGAATTGGCCACAGTATACACTATCCAAAGTGCTACTGCATAGGTGATTAAGCGGCGTCCGCTGCCTCGCGTAGCTCACGCACAAAGGTCTCGGCACCAGCCACACGTGCGCTCGGCTCTAACGATCCAATGTAGTCAAGCAGGGCGCTGGCGCAGATCGCGCCCTCGGCCATGCGCGCCACCTGCGCCACATGCTCTGGCCGCGAGATGCCAAAGCCCACCGCGCGCGGCAGGTCGGTGGCCTGGCGCACACGCTCAAGGAACGCACCAAGGTCGCTCGCTAGCTCCGAGCGCGCGCCCGTCACGCCCTTCAGGGCAACGCAGTACACAAAGCCCGACGATAGCTCGGCCACCTGGCGAATACGCTCGTCCGTTGATGTCGGCGCAAGCAGAAAGACGAGGTCAAGGCCATGCTGCTTGGTGGCCGCGTGAAACTCGTCCGCCTCCTCCGGCGGCAGATCGGGCACAATGAAGCCGTCGGCCCCTGCCGCTGCTGCCGCCGCCACAAAGCGCTCGATGCCGTACTGAAACATGGGGTTGATGTAGCCCATCAGCAGCAGCGGCACCTCGACGCCGCTCGCCCGCAGCGCCTTGATCGTCTCCAGACAGTCGGTCGGTGTGATGCCATTGCGCAGGGCGATCTCGGTGGTGCGCTGGATGGTCGCGCCGTCGGCCAGCGGGTCCGAGAAGGGCATGCCAATCTCCAGCAGGTCCGCGCCGCCGCGGATCAGCGCTGGAGCCAGCTCCAATACCGAGTCGCGCTCGGGGTAGCCAACACTCAGAAATGGCATCAGCGCGCAGCGCCCTTCCTCGGCTAAGCGCGCAAATGTCGCCGCAATGCGTGAGCTCATAGTTAACTCCTAAACCATAGCTGAATTTCGCTCGTGAGGCCCCAATTGTAGGCAAGCATGGGGGAATTTGCAATCGCAGCCCGCGCCGCTAGCAGCGCTGTCGCTGGAGGTCATATCGATGGCCATGGGCACGCCTAGCTCACTGCTCTCGGCATCGCACGGCAGCGCTAGGCAGCGCCACCTAACGTCAAGCCAAGCGCCGAGCGGGCGCGCAACACCGCAGGCTCAGGCTGCACAGCCGCCGCTTAACGACAGCGCAGTTCATCCTAAAACCATGGCGCGCTAACGCCCAACAGCCACATATGTCCGTATGCCGAACCGCTGCGCCGTGGTTGGGCCAGCTTGGCGCAGCGTGGGCCGGGCCGCGCACGCCCGCCCGTGGGCCGTGATTGCTGGGCGCTATTAGCATCACCCAAAGCTCATGGCTGCTCTAGATTGTGCATGATGAACCGCTGCGCCGTGGTTGGGCCAGCTTGGCGCAGCGTGGGCCGGGCCACGCACGCCCGCCCGTGGGCCGCGATTGCTGGGCGCCTGGGTTGGGCCACCGCCAGCCGTTGACCGCTTCGGGCGGATGGTTGCTGAACCGCTGCGCCGTGGTTGGGCCAGCTTGGCGCAGCGTGGGCCGGGCCGCGCACGCCCGCCCGTGGGCCGCGATTGCTGGGCGCCTGGGTTGGGCCACCGCAGGAATATGGCGGCGGCCTAATCCAGGCGGCAGCGCTACTTGTGCTGATCGCGGAACTGGACCTCTTTCCACTCGGCGAAGCGCTCCTGGAGGCGCAGGCGCTGATACTTGCCGGTGGCGGTCACCGGAACATCGGTGCCAAAGACAACGACCTTGGGGCACTTCTCGAAGGGCATGTGCTCGCGACAGAAGGCCAGCACGGCGTCGGCATCAACAGTGGTCACGCCATCGGTGACGATATACGCGCCGACCTCCTCGCCATACCAGGTGTTGGGGAAGGCGATGGCGAGCGCCGCGCGCACGCCGGGGATCTGCAGCATCACCTCTTCGATCTCGAAGGGGCTGTACTTGACACCGCCGCGGTTGATCAACTCCTTGATGCGGCCAGTAATAAAGATAAACTGGCGGCCCTGCTCGTCGGTCTCGAAGAAGCCCTCGTCGCCGGAGCGGAACCAGCCGTGCTTGAAGGTTTCGGCGTTGGCGTCGGGGCGCTGGAAGTAGCCGAGCATCACATTGTGGCCGCGAATAACGATCTCGCCCTTCGCGCCTGCTGGCAGCGGCCGCCCCTCGGGATCGTGGATGGCCATCTCGTTGGGCCAGATCGCCACGCCGATGCTGGGATAGCCGCAATCGACCATCCAGTGGCGATAGGAGGCAGCGTCGAGATCGACCGGCAAAAAGCACGAGTAGCAGGTTGTCTCGGAGAGGCCATAGCCGTGCAGCACACGCACGCCGAAGTGCGCGGTGAAGCGCTGTGCCAGCCCCACCGCCAGCGTGCCCGCGCCGCAGATGACATAGCGAAAGTGGCTTAGGTCGCCGTCGAAGCCATCGGGATAGGCCTCGCACAGATACTGCAAAATAGTCGGCACCAGCGACACGATATTGATGCGCTCCTCGACCACACGTGGCCAGAAGTGGCTGGCGCTAAACGCACGATTGAGCACCACCGCGCTGCCAGCGAGCAGCGGCGTGACCAGCGTCACCACAATGCCATTGACGTGGTGGATGGGCAGGATGCACATCAGGCGAGTGTTGGCGTCGATGCGATGCCAGCGCATAATGCCTGTGCAGTCGGCCAGCAAATTATAGTGGCACAGCTGCACGCCCTTGGGCGCGCCGGTGGTGCCGGAGGTATAGACCAGCAGCGCCTCATCGTCGCGCTGCGGCGGCGTTGGGCTGGCAAACGTGTTGGGCTGCTTGGCGAGCGCATTGTCGAAGTCGGCGTCGAAGGCCACAACGTGGACAACATTGTCGGCCATCTGCTTAAGCGCCTGCGCGCGCTCCAGATACTCTGGTCGGGCCAGCACAACGCGGGCCTCGGCGTTCTGCAAAATAAAGGCGATGCGCTGATCGTCCTCGCCGACGTTCTGTGGCGCGACGGTGGCCCCGATGAGCCAGCAGGCGAAATAGGTAGCGACGGTATCGGGGTGATTGTAGGCCAGGGTTGCGACACGCTCGCCAGGCTGCACGCCATACGTCGTTGCCAGCAGATTGGCGATGCGGGCAGCGCGGGCATAGAGCGCCGCATAGCTCCAGCGGCTCGTCTCGCCGGTCTGGTCATTGAAGAAGGCCAGATACTCGCGCTCGCCCTCGGTTTTAGCGCGGCTGGTGAGCAGATCGGCCAGCGACTGCCACTCAACTTGATACTGATCGGGGGGAATATCCTGGTAGGTGCGGGCGGCGCGAATATGTGCCAAAGTGGTCGAATCAAGCTCGGGGTGCGTCATTGCACAAATCTCCTTGAACTGCACGATCAACACTCAGATCATTATAGCAGGGCCAAGGCGCTGTGCTACAATAGCAGCACATTGTTGAGCTAAATGAGGGACGATCTATGCGCGAAACACTGCGTCGCGTGCGCTTCACCGAGCTACAGCTGCTGATCACGGTGCTGCTGTTTTTCGCGGCAGGCTACACGCTGCTGATTTTCTCTGGGCAGCGGCGCGGCTTGATCGAGAGCGTGCCGGGGGTGCTGAACATCCTCTGGCCATCATCGCTGCCGCTGCTGCTGTACCTGCTGGTCAGCGCGGGCCTCTCGTACCGCAGCCCATTCGCCGACGAGCTGCTGCTGCCGCTGGTCGCGGTGCTCTCCGGCATCGGCCTGCTGTTTACAGCGCGGGCCAGCCGCGGCCTCGACCCAGAGATCTACGGCGACGTGGCCGCCAAGCAGTCGCTGTTTGTGACTGCTGGCGTGATTTTGCTGGTGCTAATGGTCTTTGTCGACTGGGATCGCTGGGTGTTCATCCGCGTGTTCAACACAGGCATGATGGAGTGGCTCAAGAATCACCGCTGGACGTGGATGTTCCTCGGCGTGGCGCTGATGATTCTCACCTTTATCATCGGCGTTGATCCAAACAACAGCGGCGTCAAAGTGTGGTTTCGGCTGCCAGGCGGCTTTCTCTTTCAGCCGGCCGAGCTGCTGAAGGTGATCCTTGTGATCTTCCTGGCCTCATATCTTGACGAGCACCGCGAGGTTGTGTCTGGCGGCTATCGGATTGGGCGCATCTCGCTGCCGCCGCTGCCGTACCTAGTGCCGATGGCTGGCATCTGGCTCCTGGCGATGGGCCTAATCATCAAGCAGAGCGACCTTGGCGCGGCGCTGCTGCTGTTTGGCATCTTTGTGGCGATGCTCTACGTTGCCACCGGCAAAGCCTGGTACGCCATCGCCAGCTTCAGCGCCTTTGGCGTTGGCGCGTTTGTGATGTACCAGTTTATCGGCAAGGTGCAGGAGCGCGTGGCGATCTGGCTGAATCCATGGGCCGATGCTGCCGTGCGCGGCTTCCAGATCATCCAGGCCCAGTATGCGATTGCTGCTGGCGGCGTGGCCGGGCGCGGCCTGGGCCTTGGCTCGCCAACCTATGTGCCAGCGGTGCACACCGACTTTGCCTTCTCCGGCCTTAGCGAAGAGCTTGGGCTGATCGGGGCCATCGGCATCATCATCACCTATATCTTGCTGGTGTATCGTGGCTACCATATTGCGCTGGCGATCAATGGGCGCTTCCGCGGCTTTGAGCAGCTGCTGGCGGTGGGGCTAACCACCATTCTGGCGATCCAGGCGCTCATTATCATCGGCGGCAACCTGCGCGTCATCCCGCTCACCGGCATCACCATGCCCTTCATCTCGTATGGCGGCTCCTCGGTGCTAGTTAACTTTATTATCATTGGACTGCTGCTGCGCATCTCGGCCACAACCCAGAAGGAGAAAGCGGCGTGATTAACTGGTCGGTGGTGATGATCAGCAGCGCCATTACGCTGGTGCTGCTGCTTGGTGTTGGGCGTTTCGGTGGCCTGCGCTGGTGGAAGCGACGGCGACCGCTGGCGCAGCTTATCCTGATGGTGCTGCTGCCGATGCTGCTGATGTTTATCGGCTTTGCCATCATCTGGGTGCTCGACTATAGCTTCTCAGTCGCGGCCGGGGTCGCGATTGGCGTCGTAATCGTCGCTGGCGTGCTCCTGCTGCTCACATCGTATCTGATCGACCAGATCGTGCTCGCTTTCAGCCCAGAGCCGGAAGAGACCTCCACGGATGACAGCTAGAGCGCTCCCGAAACAGCTTGCCGCGATCATGATCTTAGGAGCGCTGCCGTTTGGCACGCTCGATTTTTTCATTCCGCTGTATGTGCAGACGGTTAGCGCTAGCCCAACGCTCATCGGTGTCACCGTTGGCGCAGGCTCAGCGATGGTGCTGCTGATCCGGCCGCTCGCCGGCTGGCTGATCGACCAGGGCCGCTACCAGCTTGTGCTGCGCGGTGCGGTGCTGGCCCTGCTGGCCGGGCTGCTGGCCTGGAGCAGCGCCGTCGCCTGGCCGCAGGTGCTGCTCGGACGGCTCGGGCTGGCCGCCGGGATCAACGGCCTTGTTCTCGCGGCCCACGTGTTTGTCGCTGCCCGCCGGGGCAGCTATGGCTCCGAGTATGGGCAGATCACCGCCGCCACGGCCATCGGCAACGCCATCGGCGCAGTACTGGCCGCCATCTTGCTTGTTTTATTTGACCCAGAGATTCAAACCGAGCTAGCTGCGCAGCTCGGTGCATACACGCCATCGCTGCCAGCGCCACTTGGCCGTCTCAGCACCTTTCATCTCATCTATGGCGTCTATGCTGGTGCTGCGGCGCTGGCGCTGCTGTACACGTGGCGGCTACCGCAGCCAGTGCGCCAGGTTCAAAAGCAGCGCCTCTGGCGCGTGTGGCAGGGCCTGCTCCAGCGCCAGGCCATCCGCCAGCTCGTGCTGGTTGGGCTGCTGATCCAAGTTGCCTACAGCCTCGCGGTGCCGATGATCATTCCACTGCTGCAGGAGCGCTACCGGGCCGGTCTGGGTGGGCTAGCGATCGCCTACCTTATACCAGGGCTGATCTATACATTCGCGCCAGGGCCGCTAGGGCGGCTGGCCGATCGGCTGGGGCATCGGCGCGCGGGGCGGCTTGGCATAGCGATCAGCGCCAGTGTCTACGTGCTGCTGCCGCTGCTGGCAGCGCTGCCGCTGGCCGCTGTGATCTGGTCAGTCGAGGCCCTGGCCTACAGCCTGTATGTTCCTGCGCTGCTAGCGCTGCTGGCCCGCCACGCGCCAGAGCAGGAGTACGGTGCATCGTTTAGCCTCTACAGTGTTGTTGCAGCGAGCGGCGCAGTTGTTGCCGCACCACTCGGCGGCTGGCTCTATGAGCACGCAGCGCCTGCACTGCCATTTTTATTAGCTGCGCTGGCCTTTGTTGGGGCCAGCGCACTCTTGCGAGGATGGAAACCAATGAGCCAGTCAGCCAATTATGATCAACCGCTTGACCAGCAGCCAACAGATCGCGCCGGATCAGACAGCGATCCGCCGTTCCCGTTTGGCCACGGCGAGGTGCGCTGGGAGACGCGCAAAGGCACACCGCTGCGCATCCGCCATATCCGCCCATCGGATACACCGCTGCTCGTCGATTTCTTCTACCATCTCTCCGAGCGCACGCTGAGTCTACGCTTTGCCACCGTGATGATCAATGTGCCGCTGGAGCGCGTGATCGAGGAGGCCAGCCGCCTAGCGACGCTCAACTTCTACACTGCGGATGCGCTTGTAGCGCTGGAGGAAACCGCGCTGGGATCAGCGATTGTCGGCGTAGCGCGCCTAGCAGGTATCAGCGCAACCAGCGGCGAGTTTGCCATGACCATCCGCGACGACTTCCAGGGCCATGGGGTTGGCTCGTACCTGTTCGACCTGCTGCTCCAGATTGCGCTTGCTCGTGGTCTCGAGACGCTTACTGCCAGCGTTCTAGCCGAGAATCGACCGATGCTCGCCCTCATTCGCAAATCGGGCTTGCCATTTGATATCCAGACATCGCATGGCGAGAGCGACGTGACGATCTTCCTGACCAGCGCGGCTGAACAGCAAGCGCAAGCCGACTAAGTGCATTTGCCAGCCCAGCGCCTTTCTGGCACCATGGCGCGCAGATAACCAGCGTGTAGGGAGGAATCCATGGATTTTCGTCAGCGCTTACGCCAGGCGATCCGCGTTAACCAATCGACGCTTTGCATTGGGCTTGATCCAGATCTTGATCGGCTGCCGCCGGAGCTGCCCAAAACAGCCGCAGGCGTCGTTGCCTTTAACCGCGCCATTATCGCGGCCACCGCCGACCTTGTATGTGCCTATAAGCCCAATAGCGCCTTCTACGAGGCGCTGGGTGCCGATGGCTGGCTGGCGCTGAAAGACACGATCAGCGCAGTGCCCGCTCACATCCCCGTGATTCTCGATGCCAAGCGTGGTGATATTGGCTCGACCGCACGCGCCTACGCCCAGGCCGCTTTTGATGAGCTAAAGGCGCATGCGCTAACGCTTAGCCCATACCTTGGCAGCGATGCGCTTGAGCCATTCCTTCGCTACACTGATCGCGGCTGCTTTATTTTATGTCAAACTTCAAACCCTGGTGCGGCGGACCTGCAACATCTGCGGCTGGAGAGCGGGCAGCGGCTCTACCAGCACATCGCGCAGCTCGCGCAGTCGCGCTGGAACGAGCACGGCAACTGCGGTTTAGTGGTTGGCGCAACCTATCCGGAGCAACTGCAGGATGTGCGGGCCATCGCACCGGACGTGCTGCTGCTTGTGCCGGGCGTTGGCGCACAGGGCGGCGATCTAGCCGCAGTTGTGCGTGCGTGTGGCGATCAGGGCATCATCAGTGTCTCGCGCGCGGTGATCTATGCCGATAGCGCCAGCGCAAGCTGGGCGGCAGCAGCGCGAAACGTGGCCCAATCCTTGCAACAACAAATAGCGGGCCACCTTGCCGCACCACAGGCACAAAACGTGGTATAGTATCCGTCCACTACAACCGTAGATGTTCAGGAGGTACACTACATGACAGTTGAAGCATACTGCGTCAAGTGCAAAGAGAAACGCACCATTGACAACGCAGAGGTCGTCGAAATGGACAATGGTCGTCGGGCTGCCAAAGGCACCTGCCCCGTCTGTGGCACCAAAGTTACCCGCTTCTTGCCCAGCGAAAAGAAGTAGCGAACGAACGACGAAACACCGCAGGGCGGGGGGAAACCTCTGCCCTATTTCAGCTTTGAAGGAGCGCGCTGTGGCCCAGGCAACAGAACTACAATCTGTCAGCGACAATCGGAAAGCCCGTCACGACTACCATGTCTTGGAGACCTACGAGGCTGGCATTGTGCTCACCGGCACCGAGATTAAGTCGGTGCGCCGCGGGCAGGTGCAACTTCGTGGATCATACGCACGTATTAATAATGGTGAAATCTGGCTCTACGACGCTCATATTGCGCCCTACGCCGAGAGCGGCGAGTACTTCAACCACGATCCGATGCGCCCGCGCAAGCTTTTGCTGCACCGTCGCCAGATCATGAAGATTCGCACTGAGCTTGAGATGAAAGGGCGCACGCTTGTTCCGCTACGTATGTATATTCGTGGCCGCTATGCCAAAGTCGAACTAGCGATCGCACAGGGCAAAAAATTGTACGACAAGCGCAGTTCTATCGCCGAGCGCGATGCAAAACGCCAAATCGAACGGGTTATCAAAGAGCGCTATCGCTAGATGTTCATATCTGCTAACGCCACACTGCGTTAGCAGCCGTTGACAGATACCGCTCCACCCGTACAATGCCAAGAGAGCACGAAAAGTTTGCTAATAACCTAGCTGTGGAGCGAAGAACAATGGCAGTAGATGTCCATCAGCGCGTACCTCTACGTGGCGTTAAGTGGCGCCGCCTGTTTCAATATGTTTATCCGTATCGTGGCCGCTTATTGCTCGCCGTGCTGGCCCTAATGGCCTCAAGCAGCATTGGCCTGCTGCTTCCTTTGGCTGTTCGCTGGCTGGTGGACACCATCGCCTCAGCTGCCAGCTCGATGATCTTGGATCGGGTAGCACTGGCACTGCTGGGCGTCTTTATTCTGCAGATGGCGTTTAACTTCACCCAGAGCTACTTCATCACCTATGTTGGCGAGCGCGCCATCGCCGATCTGCGCATCGAGGTGTACACCCACCTACAAAAGCTGTCGCTGGCCTTCTTCAATGAGCGCCGCGTCGGTGAGCTAACATCACGGGTCACGAATGACGTCACGCTGATTCAAAGCGTCACGACCAACTCGGTCGCCTCGCTGTTGCAGAACATCATCACGTTCATCGGCAGCTTTGCGATGATGCTCCAGCTGAGCTGGCGCTTAACCACCGTGACGCTGCTGCTCATCCCGCTGCTGATCGCGCTGGGCATCTACTTTGGCCGCAAGCTGCGCAACCTCTCCACCGAAGTCCAAGATCGCTTAGCTGAGGCCACATCGGTGCTAGAGGAAACCATCGCTGGCGTGCGCATCGTGCAGTCATTCGCCCGTGAGCCATACGAAGTCAAGCGCTTCTCAACCGCGATTGAGCAGGCGTTTTCGTCGTCGATGCAGCGCACCAAGACGCGCTCGAAGTTTGTGCCGCTGGTGTCGTTTTTTGGGTTTAGCGCACTCGTCGTCGTGCTGTGGTTCGGCGGTCGGCAGGTGCTGAACCAGACGATGAGTCTTGGCGATCTAGTGGCCTTTTTGCTGTTTGCCGCCGCCATCGCTGGCTCACTCGGCACGTTCACCGGTCTCTATAGCCAGCTTCAAGAGGCACTAGGCGCAACGGCACGTGTCTTCGATATTCTCGATACTGAGCCAGACATCCGCGACAACTCCAACGCACCAGCCCTGCCGCCGATCATTGGCGATGTAAAATTCAACAATGTCTCGTTCGCCTATAGCCCGAGTGGCACATCGATTCTGCACAACATCAAGCTGCACGCTGCGCCTGGCGAGGTGCTGGCGCTGGTTGGCCCAAGCGGCTCAGGCAAAACAACGCTGGTCAATCTCATCCCGCGCTTTTACGATGTCAGCGCCGGCAGCATCACGATCGACGGCTACGATATCCGCGATGTGCGCGTGCGCTCGCTGCGCTCGCAGATTGGGATTGTGCCGCAGGAGACACTGCTCTTTAGCGGCACTGTTGGCGATAACATCCGCTACGGCAACCTGAATGCAACCACCGAGCAGATCATCGCCGCAGCCCAGGCCGCTAACGCCCACGATTTCATCGAGAGCTTCCCCGACGGCTACGACACCGTCGTTGGCGAGCGCGGCGTCAAGCTCTCGGGCGGCCAGCGGCAGCGTATCGCCATCGCTCGCGCCCTGCTCAAAGACCCGCGCATCCTCATTCTTGATGAGGCAACCTCAGCCATGGACAGCGAGTCCGAGGGCCTCGTCCAAGAGGCGCTTGAGCGCCTGATGCAAGATCGAACAACCTTCGTCATTGCGCATCGACTATCAACCATTAAAAATGCCTCGCGCATCGCCGTGATCGAGCAAGGCCGGGTGGTAGAGCTTGGCACCCATACCGAGCTACTGGCCCAAGGTGGAGTGTACGCACGCCTCTACAGCTTGCAGTTTGATGTGACGCCAAACAGTACACTAGCAGAGTGTTAATCTTTATTCCTACGGGCTGAATCAGCCCTTGGAACGCTTGCCCTTACGCCAGGATAGCGTATACTCAGTAGATCACAGGATTGGCTCGGGTGGCGTGTAGGGTCGGTACGGTGCGAGCGGGATAGCCCGAACCATGCCGTAGATGGCCGTTACGGCAT
>JABXJS010000150.1 GCA_013538855.1 Herpetosiphonaceae bacterium | reverse complement strand
GGCCACGCCGTTGACATAGGCGGTCCAGCGGCTTCCATCCTCAACGAGCGCGACGTGCTGCCAGGTGTTCGGCGTGAGCGTGACAGGGAGACTGAGCGCGCTGGTGCCGTTGTCCAGCCAGAGCGCGCCGTAGTCGTCGCTGATGCGCCAGCCGTAGCGGGTCGCGCTGCCGTCGCTGAGGGTAACGATGCTCGGGTTGAGGCCATTGGTGCCGCTGCTCCAGGTCGGGCGCACCCACGCGCTGAGCGTGCCTACGCTCAGATCAAGCGCGGTGGTGGGTGCGACGGTAAGCTGCGTGCCCGCGCTGGCGTTGAACGTGCGCGCGCTGCCAAAGCTCCCGGCGCTCGGCGTTGGGCAGCTGGCGCAGGTGGCGCTGAGGCCCTGGCCGGAGCTGTCGTAGAGCGTCGCGCCGCTATCCTCGAAGTGGTAGCGCGCCACCGCGCCGGCCCAGGCGGGCAGCTCGCTGAGTGTGCCGGAGAGCTGCGCCGTCTCGCTGATCAGCAGGTCGGACCACTGGCTGGTGTCCACATCGACGCTCGGCGGGCGGGCGTCGAGGATGATGGCTGTCGTGGATGTGTCTGGGCGGTTGAGCGCCTGGGTGAGCGTGTTGCCGACCGCGTCCTGGGTGCTGATCTGCACCGTGTAGCGGCCGCTGGGCCGCCTGCCGCTCAAGCGGTAGCTGATGCTCCAGTTCTGATCGCGAACCGTTGCGGTCTGCGCGCTGCCCGTGCCGATGATCTGGCCACGTGTATCGAGCAGACTGATCTGCACCGCATCGGTCACAACGCCGCTGCCGCTGTACGCGCCAGGCAAGTCAGGATCGCTGAGCGTGCCCGTTAGCGCCAGCGTCCAGCTGAGTGTGGCACCGCTGACGCTGCTGAGGTGCTGCCAGGAGCCAGCCGTGGTGAGCGCGGCCGTTGGCGCTTCGCCATCGACGTACAGCGTGTAGAGATCGCTGAGCGTCTGATTGCCGACGGCATCGACGGCGCGCAGCTGCACCGTGTAGCGGCCGGCGCCGCCGTAGTCGGTCGGGTCGATCGTCGGGCACCAGGCCGCGCCGCTGCTGGTGGCCTCGGCGCAGAGCGGCGCACCCTGCCAGACGAAGCCGTCATCGCCTGGCCCCTGCACGCCGACATCAACGAGCGTCACCCGTGAGGTCGGGTCGGTGGCGGCCACAGCGAGCTGGAACGGCTGATTGGCGCGGAAGGCGTAGGTCGAGAGCAAGCTGACGCTCGGCGCATCGGCATCGACGCTCAGGTAGGTGGTTGAGCGCGCGCGATACCAGCGCAGATCGCGCAGGTACATGCTGTAGAGCTCGGCGCTGGTCAGCTCGCGCTTGTAGACCGACAGCTCGTCGATCTGGCCGTGAAACAGCTCAGTGAGCACACCGTCGTAGTCGGTGGTCGCGCCGATGTAGAGCGGATCGTCGCTGTTGAGGCTGGCGGGCATGGGGCCTGTGATGGTGTCCACATACGCGCCATCGACATAGAACTTGGCGGCGTTGCTGCTGTCGAAGACCACGGCGACCTGCTGCCACACGTCGGGCGTGACGCTGGCGCTGCTCTCGTAGTCGTAGTTGCCAAAGGTGGTGAAGCGCAGCGTTGAATCGTTGAGGCCGAGACCAAAGCCGTTGATCGAGCTAGCGCGGCCGGTGGCGATGATGCGCTGGACGCCGCTGATGCTGGTCGGCTTGATCCAGCCAACAATGCTGAACTGGTTGGTGAGATCGCTGACGCCGCTGGCAGCGTCAAAGGTGATTGCGCCGTTGCCGTCGAACAGGGCGGTGTGGCCGATCTTGCCATCGGTGCCAGGGGCGGGGTTGTACTGGTACAGCGGGGTGGCGTCGATGCTCCAGGTCAGCGTAAGATCGTCGCTGCCGCTCTGGAAGCTGGCGCTGGCGCTCCCAGGGCTGGTGATATCAACGCTGTGTGAGCCGATGACGCTCGTGCTGCCGTCGGCATTGAGGCGCGCAAGCGTGAGACTGTCGCCAGCGCAGAGCACCGCACTGCCGGTGATCGACACTGTGCTGCCGCTGGTGGCCGCGCTGACCAGGGCGAGCCGCTCATCAGCCTGTTCGATCACGAGCGCGCTGGGGTCGCTGCTGAGCTGGAGCGCGCTGAGGCTGGCGAGCGTGAGCGTGCCGCACTGGGTGCTGCTGGGCGTGCCGGTAGCTCCATTCGGTGAGGAGTCGCTGAAGAACGTGGCGCTGCCGTCCTCGTCGAACTGGAGCTGGAGCTGGGCGGCGGACTCGCGGTAGAGCGTCTGCACCTCGTTGGCGCTGAGCGTTTTGGAGTAGACGCGCAGATCGTCGAGGTAGCCGTGGTAGAAGTCGTTGCCGTCGCTCTTGTTGCGCCCGACCGTGGGCCAGTAGGGATTGATGTAGGCCGAGCTATTGCCCCACGCGTCCAGCGTCATGCTGGTGGCGAGGGTGCCGTTGATGTAGACAGCGGCGGTCAGCGTGCTGTAGTCGAGGGTGGCGACCACGTGGCTCCAGGTGTTCTCGGGAATATCGAAGGGCAAGGTGTACCAGACGTTGCCGTAGCTATCGGTGCCATTGCTATCGACGACCACGATCAAGCGGTTGAAGTCGAGCTGGACGCCGTGAGAATTATTGTTCGGGCGTGCGTCGATGATGGTGCCGCTGTCGCCGTTGATCCAGGCGGCCACGGTGAGCGCGGTCATGAAGCAGCAGCCGTCGAAGGTGAGATTATCGCCCTGCCCATCGAAGTAGAGCGCGCGATCGATCTGGCCGCGCAGGCCGGCGGTCGGGCAGTCGGGCGGGGTGCAGGTGGCGCTGGTCATATCGCGGCCGATGTTGGTCCAGTAGGTCACATCGCCGAGATTCTTAAAGACGGTGCTGCCGGGCACATCCTCGAAGGGCATGAACAGCGGCAGGCTGGCGGCGTTGTCATCGGTGACCGGGTAGTCGATGTCGCTCTGGAAGGCGATAGCGGCCTCGGCCTCCTGCTCAAAGCGCTGCTGGCTGCTGACGATGGTGGTGTTGACGCTGGCGCTGCCGCTGGCGCTCGCCGCCGACTGGGCGGCCAGACTGAACTCGACGAAGTCGTCCGGAATGTCAATCGATGGGTACGCGCTGTGCATCAGGTAGGCCACACCGCGCACATCGACGGCGGTGGGAATGACGGTGATCGCATCGAGCGCTCCGCTGAAGTAGCGCTGCGCCTGCACGGGGCCAAGGCGGCCGAGCGTGATATCGAGCGGCAGCGTGCTGGTGGTGCTGGCCGTCTGGGTGCCAACCGCCGTGCCATCGACATAGAGCGTCATGGACGTGTCGGCCTTGACGGCGGTCAGATAGTGCCATGCGTCGTCGTTGTAGCTGGCGCTGGTGTAGATGTTCGAGCCGCCGCTGGTGCCGCTCGGCAGGCGGTGCAGCCAGCGCAGGCGACCGTCTGTCTGTAGCTCGAAGTACACGCCGTGGGCGTTGTTGGTCGGGTCGGTGGCCGCGAACATGGCCTGCTGGGCGCTGGCGGCGCTCTTGAACCACATGCCGACGGTGTAGTCGCCGGCGACGAACTCGACCGGATCGACGCGCATGGAGTCATCGACGCCATCGAACACCAGCGCGCCGTCCATCTGGCCAGCGCTGGTGAACGTCGGGCAGGTGACAACATAGGTGCACGCTGCGGCGCGCGCATCGTTGACGCGGTTGATCTCCTCGAAATCGTAGGCTGGCGCATCGAAGTTCAGGCCATAGAGGCTCATGCTGAACTCATCGAGGCCGCCGTGGAAGGGGCTGGTGCCATCGAGGCTGTTGCCCAGGCGGCCAGGCGCGACCTTCAGCTCATCGACGTTGCTCATCTGGTGCGAGCCGTCGTAGCTGTCGTTGAGGTACATAGTGACGGTGGTGTTGTAGGCCGAGGTCCAGCCGACGGTGATGTCGATGCGCACCTTGACCCAGGTGTTGAGATTGGAGCCGCTGAACGTGAAGGTGCTCAGGCGCGGCGAGAACCACGACGAGATCAGCACGGCCAAGTGCCCGCTGTCATCGATGTAGAGGTCCAGGCAGTCCTCGCTCAGGGTGCAGGGCGTGTCGAGGATGTAGGCGCTGGTGCCGCTGCTGGGCAGCTCGGCGACGTTCAGCCAGAAGGTGATACTTTGCGTCGAGCTGCGTCCAAAGCTGCCGCTGCCGCTGAGTGTCACATAGTCGTCAACACCATCGAACGTGATCGACTCGTTGCTGGCACCGCTCAGCATGTAGGTCGGGCAGGTGCTTGGATCGGCGTCGGTGCAGGGCACGCTGTCGCCGCCGTGGGTGTTGTAGTAGTAGGAGCCGTCGTAGGCGTAGTCCTCGTCGAAGGCTACGTTGAGCACCTCGATGTCGTAGCGGTCGATGGCCGTGACGCTGTTGAGGCTGCCCTGGAACGAGGGCGTGCCGTCGCTGGCGGCGCCGAAGCGCCCGTTGCCAATCTCGATCTGCGGCAGCGTGCTGTAGCGCAGGTTGCTGTCGTTCGTGGAGTTGCCGTTGATGTACAGGCGCGTGAAATTGACCTGCGTCGTCCAGCGGAGCGTGACCCACTCATTGAGGTGTGTGGCGAACGAGTACACGCTGATGTGCGGCTCGGTCCAGCCATCAATATAGGTGGAGCCGTTGTAGTACTGGCTGCTGACGCTGCCCTGGACGGCAAAGACGAGATTGCCGTCGCTGTTAAGGTAGATGTTCAGCCCGCCGTCCTCGTCGGTGTTGCTGGCATAGACCGAGGCGATCTGGCCTGCTGCTGGCAGGGCTTCGACTTTGAGTTGGAAGTTTAGCTCGCGCTGATGATCGTCGACGGTCTGGATCTGCAGCGGCAGGTCAATCGCGTCATCGATGCCGTCGAAGTGTGCGGCCAGATCGGTGCCCGAGACCACCTCGCTGGTCGGGCACGTCGAGCCGACACAGGTCGCGGTGGAGCTGGCTCCGCTGCTATTGACATACGTGTGCTTGCGGTCGAGGTCGTCGAGCGGCAGCACCAGGGCTGGGTCGCCAACCGCCGGGTCGGCGACATGGTTGGCGGCGCTGAGATGGCCGTAGGCGGCCTGGGCCGCCAGCGTGTTGGTGATCGTGGCCTGGTAGGTCAGGTCTGCGCCTGGCGCGAGCAGTTGATCGTTGGGATTATAGCGGCCCTCCATCAGCATGCCCACGTCGCTGCTGCTGAGCGCGCGATCGAAGGCGACCAACTCATCAACCTGCCCGAGGAAATTACTCGGGGCCTCCCCGCTATTCTGGTTTGATCGTCCGACGCTGAGTGTGTCGGTGGCGTTATCGGCGTTGTTTGCTGCATAGTTCGTGCTGCTAGCAGTGCGCTCCACACCATCGATATACATGCGGCCTGTGCCAGTATTGCTACCGCTGTAGGCCCACGTCACCGCAACGTGGTGCCACGTACCATCGGTGACAGAGCTGCTGGCGTGGATGTACTCGTTGCCCCAGCCCACGAAGGTTGGCTGGCCCAAGCTATCGAGATAGAACGACTTCTCGCCCATCTCCCAGCTACTATCGCCGTCACTCTTGGTGATGATTGCGCGTGATCCGCTGGTGGTCTTGATCCAGGCGGCCAGCGTAAAGCTGCCCTTGGCCAGCTCAATCGTGGCACTTGGCGCGGAAGCATAGTCGCTGCCGTCAAAGCTGAGGCCGCTGCCGTAGCGCCCGTCCACGCCGCTGACTGGGCAGCTCGCGCCCGCACAGGTCAGGCTATGATTGTTGCCGGAGCTATCGGCGAAGCTCTCGGCGCTGCCGGACTCCTCGAAGCGCGCCAGCAGCAGCGGGGCGTTGTCCTCGCTGACCGTCGGGGCATCAATTTGAATCAGGTCGTCGATCAGCGAGGGATCGGTGGCGACCCACGGGTTGAAGCCGAACGTGTACTCCTCCAGGTCCGTGAGCGAGTCGTCGTCGGCATCGCTGCTGTTCGGATCGGACCAGATGCGGGTGAGCTTGGTGCTGCTGTCGGCAGCGGTATAGCTGACGAGCCAGCCCTGCTTGACCTCAACATAGTCGTTGAGGCCGTCGCCGTCGCTGTCATCGTCCAGCGGATTGGACGTGAAGCGCAGCTCCTCGGCGTCGGTCAGGCCATCGAAGTCGCTGTCGGCCTGGGTGGCGCTGGTGCCGTTGCTTAGCTCGTAGGCGTCGGAGAGGCCATCGCCGTCAGTGTCATAGCGGCTGTCGTTGGGGTCGACGCCGCCGAGGCTGGTGGCCAGCAGGCCATCGCCATCAAGGTCTTGCTGCGCTAGGATCGGAACATCGGTGTTGGCGTTCCAGTCCATGGCCACAAACGCGTCGATGGTCGCCGGCAGAATATCAAAGACCTGGTACTCGCCGAGGTTGACGTGGTTGGAGCCTTTATTTTCGTACCACGTGCAGTCGGCCTCGAAGCCAAAGGCCAGCCAGCAGCCCTCGTATGGCTCGACGTAGGCCTCTGTCAAATACAGGTGGCCTGCGAGCGTCTGGTTGATGCCGCTGCCCACGCTCGTCAAGGCCACAGGTGTTGTCAGCGCGGCGGTGGTGGTGTACTGGAGCGTGCGATTGCCGCTGGCCTGCCACTCGTCGCGCATGTCGTTGCGGCCGAGGCTGGCGTGCTGATCGGTTGCGCTCTGCTGGAGCGTGTAGCGAAATGTTGACTGGCGCGCCTCGCTGGCGCTGGAGTTGCCGTAGTACCTGATCGAGTTGGTCACGCCGACGGTGAAGCTGAGGCTGTTGCCGACGATATAGCCCATATCGCTATCAACCAGGCTGACACTCTTGACGGCAAACGCCAGCCGATCAGGATCGGTTAAGTTGGCGATCACATAGTCCACATCGTAGAGCTGATCGGCGATGAACTCGCCGAGCCAGCCCTCGAAGCCCTGCACATCAAAGAACGAGAGAATCAGGTCGATCAGCGCGATCAGCGCCACAAGCAGCGGGCCGATGATCGGAATAAACTCAAGCACCAGCAAGATGATCAGCACAATTGTCTGCGCGATGGCGCTGGCCAAGGCCATGTTGAAGGCGTTGGACCCCGCCGCAAACTGCCCGGAGCCAAGCTGGTAGAAGAACACGCCCCAGATCGCCGCCAGCGCGATGATATTGGTGACCAGCGCCAGCGAGCGGTTGGCCTTGGCCACCGACTGCAGGGCGTCGAGCGTCTTGGCGATGCCGCTGACCGAGCGCACCACCGCCGACATCTGGGCCACAATCATCACGGTGCGCGTGACGATGATCAGGAGCGCGCTGGCGGCAACAATGATCGTGCCAACCTTGATCAGCGTCTCGTCGCCACTGAAGAAGCCTGCCACCATCAGCCCTGCGCCAATCACCACGAGGGCGACGGTGGCCCCGATCGCATAGTTTGTCAACGATTCGAGCATGCGCAGCTGCCGCACCGACTGAATGCTGAGCGTGGTGCCGCTCATCGCCTTCTGGAACTTCTCCCACTTGCTGAGTGTTTTGTACGATTTTTTGAGCGTCGAGAAGACCTGCGCTATGTCGCTCTGGTATTCCTGGGCCATGGCGAACATGCCGCCGGCGCTGGCCCCGTTGGCGTTGGTGTACCAGGTTGCCGCATAGTCGGCCTCGCTCAGCGCGCCACTGCTGGCCGTCCAGACCGGTACGCCGTCGATCTCGGCCAGCCCGAGCATGCCCTGGTTCAGCGCCGTATAGAAGAGCTGCGCCCAGATCAGCTTGCCGTTGATCGCATCATCGTCGCCAAGCACATCGGCCAGAAAGTCGGAGTTGGCGCTGAGCGTGCTCTGCAGCAAGGTGAGGTAGTCGTCAAGGTTGTAGTTGGTCCAGGTGCCGCCTGCATACTGGTAGGGCGACCAGCTCATGCCAACCGCTGTGGTGGTCTGCACGTCGGCAAGATCAAGCGTGATGCTGGAGCCAAGGCTGCTCGCGGCGGCGATGTTGACGCTGCGGTTGGTTTTCTCCTGGGCCACCAAGAAGGTTGGGTTGGTTTGGCTGCTGTAGGCGCTGAAGTGCTCGTTGAGCAGCGTGATGTTTTGGGTCATCGCGATGTCGGCGAGGTAGCCCTCGTGCAGATAGCCGGTGAAGCTGGCGACCTGCACGTCGCTGCTGCCGCCCGACCAGCTGCTGATCGCGCTGGCGAGGTTGTCCACGCGCACGTCGCGCACGCCGTCGCTCGTGCAGGTTGTTCCGCTGAGCACATCGCAGTCGCGGGCGCGCAGAAACGTCTTGCTCATGTTCCAGGCGACCATCCACAGCTGATCATCAAGCGCGATGTTGTCGTCGCTCGCCGGGTCTTCGTAGAGCACCGCCGCATCAGCGCCATGGTCCTCGGTGACGCTAAGCCCGGCCAGCTGCCAGCTGTCATCGTAGGTCTGAATGACGCTGAGGCTCTCGCTGCGGGCGCAGGTCGCCGGGTCGGCGCTGGCGTCGGTGCAGCTGTCGGTGATCATCTGCACCAGCCAGACGAGCCGCACCTGCTGCGCGCTGCCCCAGTCCACAATGCCGTTGCTGCCCTGCTCGGGATAGTAGAGCATGCGGGCGCTGAGCGCGGCGACGTTGCCGCCGCTGTTGTTGTAGACCATGGTGACGGGCACATAGGCCACCAGATCGCCGGAGGTCGCGTCTAGATCGCGCACGGTGATGCCGTAGGGGTCAAGCTCGGTGGTGTCGATCCAGTCGCCGACGGCCACGCCTGGCGTGCGATCTACGCCGCTGTAGGTGGCGGTGATCGGCAGGTTGGCATAGTGCCCGCTGGTGTAGGGCATCGTGATCTCCAGCATTGGCACGATTTTGATATCGCCGTAGCTGGCGTTGGCCGCGCTGCTGACGATGGCGCTGTTGGTGCTGGTGGCGAACGTCGTGGTCAGCATGCGCGTGATCTGGCCGTCGGCATCGTTGGCCGGCCAGTCCAGCACGCGGTTCTGGTAGGTCAGGTGCTCGGCATCGGTCGGGCGCAGCTGGAAGTCGACAAACACTGGGTAGTCGGTCTGGAGGTTCGTAATCTCAAGGCTCAGCGGATTGCTGGCGCTGTAGACCGTGCTGGCGACAAGCGTCGGCGACAGATCAACGTCGTCATTGACGCCGTCGCCATCGTTGTCGCTGTCGAAGGCGTCCGGCGTGCCGTCGCTGTCGCTGTCGGGGCAGGCGGCGCTTGGGTCGCGGTCGGGGTTGGCGTTGGCCCATACCGCGCACTCGCTGCTGTCGATCTGGCCGTCATAGTTGGTATCGTTGTTCAGCGGGTCGAGATACCACATGCTGCCGCTAGCGCTGAAGCCCTGCACCTCCAGCCCGTCGTCGATGGAGTCGTTGTCGCTGTCGGCGACGGTGGGAATGCTGCCGATCTGGTTCACTTCCGCGCCATCGCTCAGGCCGTCGCCGTCGCTGTCGGTCGGGTCGGCCACGCCGTCGCAGGCCGGGCTGGTCGATATGGCGCTAGGACAGGTGTTCCACTCGTCTTCGTCAACATCGCTCAGGCCGTCGCCGTCGCTGTCGGTGCCAGCGCTGGTCAGCCTCTGGAGCTGCGCGCTCAGCTGTGGCACCACGGCGCTCGGGTGCGGCGCGGCTGGCTGCACGGCCGCTGCGTCAAGCGGGCTTTGGTGCGGCTGCCAGGCGCTGCGCACGCTGGCGACCGCCTGCTGCTGCTGCTCGATCTGCTGCTGCTGGGCCGTCTGGGCGTCCTGCTGCGCCTGCTGCGCGTGGCTAAACGCGGCCACATGCTGCGCTCGCAGCAGCGGCGTGCCGAGCATCACCACAATCATGCTGCCCGCCATGATCGTCTGGACCCGGCGGCGCTGCCACAGCCGCACGGCCAGCACTAGCGCGCTGATCTCCAGCAGCCACACCAGCGTACCTTGGCCCAGCGTGCGCAGCGCCGGTGCCGCGACGCTGAGGCGATAGCGCGTCCAGCCCAGCGGCGACTGCCAGAAGCTGGTCGCGGCCAGCGCGAGGCGCTGCTGATCGAAGTCCATGAAGTCGCTGGTAATCTTGGCGCTGATCAGGCGGCCGTCAGCCTGCGGCGGCAGCGTCACGTGCAGCACCAGCCGACTCGGCAGGCCGTCGCTGTCCAGCCATAGCTCGCCGCTGCCGTTGAGCTGGCGATACTGGGCGCTCAGATCAAGCTGCATATCAGCGGGCAGCGCGCCCTTTGCGCGCAGCTGCGCGTCGAGCTTGGCCTGCATGTACTCGGCGAAGGCCGCCCCGTTGATCTGGAAGGTGTAGCGCTCGAACACCAAGCTGAGCGCGCCGATGGTGCGCGTTTCGGTGCCGCCTGTGGCCACCCGATCCACTGCCGCCAAAAAGCCCAGCGGATCGCCGCCAGGCGCAAACAGATCGGTGCTGTTCTCGATCTCCTGCCAGGGGCCGCTGCCCTGGCGACCGCGCGCCTGCTGGTGATCGACAGAGATCTCTAGCCCATCCTCTGGCCGCCCCGAGCCGTTGGGCCAGAGCGTGAGCTGCAGCGTCTGGGCGGGCTGGTCTACATGGCCGGCCAGGCTGACGCGGCTGGTCTGCTGCCGGTCGCTGCCGGTCGCTGCCAGGCTGGGCGGCTGCGTCGTTGTTTGCTCAATGCTGGCGGTATAGCCATAGGTGCCGCTGGCCTGCGCCAGCTGCCACGCTCGGGCCACCTGCTGCTCTGGCGTAGCAGACTGGTCCGGTATGAGCATAAGGCCGCCTGCAATTAGGCTGAGCGCCATGAGCAGCACAAGTGCACGGGCGCTGGCGGTGAAACGAATTGATGACTGGCGCATACAAAGCATCCTTATTCTAGCAGTCGGCCTATGCTCTACCGCAAGCCCACGCTGCTGTGATCAGTCAACGTGGCGCGTGGTGCTGTGGCTAAACAGTACGTGGCGTGAGCACTATCCGCAACAGTGGCAGTAGATCTGGTAGATCATACATGAGTGGTGCCTGGTGCGTTAGTGATGATTGTCATATCTTTTTGTGCGATTCTTGCGCTGAGTTGGCGTGTTTGACTGCGCCCAGCTGCCATGGTCAGCTGGTCGGCTGCGCCGTGCCACGGTCACGGCTCCGCTGCTCTGCACGCCACGGTCGTGCGCCGCCGTGCGCCTGCGCCACGGTCGCAGCCGCAGGAGCTCGGCGCGGCATGGCCTGGCTGGCGTCGTCGCTGGCGGCGCACAATCAGCGGCGGCTCGGCGCAGCTGGAGCGCTGGACATCAGCGGTGGCTAGCACGCGGGCGCACCTGCGCCGCTGACGCTGCCACGGGCTAGGCTGGGCAACAGCACGCCTGGCGCTGAACCACGGTCTACTTTTTATCTGCTGCGCTGCGGCTGTTGCCATGCTTGGTGGTGGGCGCTGGGCGCGAGCCACCCACTTGTGCCCCACCTGCACGCCCGATTGTCGCTCGACAGCCGCCTGCGTGCGCGCATACAATGCGCTGTATGGAGCTTGCTATGTAGAAGGAGCAGACAGAATGCACGAAGAGTTTGACCTAGCGGCAGCGCTGGCTGTCCTGCAGGCCACGCCAGCCACGCTCAGCGCGCTGCTTGGGGCGCTGCCCGAGCAGCTGGCGCGTTCCTCCGAGCGCGCTGACGAGTGGTCGCCTGCCGCCGTGGTTGTTCATCTGATCAACGGCGAGCGCACCAACTGGATGCCGCGCGCGCGCCATATTCTGGCTGGCGTGCAGGAGCCGTTCGCGCCCTTTGATCGCACCGGCCTGCTCAGCGCCACCGCCGCCCTGCCTGTCGCCGAGCTGCTGGCTATGTTCAGCGCGCTGCGCCACGCCAACCTCAGCGAGCTAACGGCGCTGAAGCTCACGCCCGCTGAGCTGCAGCGCACGGGTCTGCACCCCGAGCTGGGCGCGGTGCGTCTGGAGCAGCTGCTGGCCACCTGGGCCGTCCACGACCTCAACCACATCGGCCAGGCCGTCAAGCAGCTGGCCCGCGTCCAGGGCGCGGCCGTCGGCCCCTGGCGGCGCTTCCTCGCGATCCTCGATGCGTAGACTTGTTGGAATGTAAACAAAAACCCGCTGTTTCGTGCGAAGCAGCGGGTTTTGGGCAACTACGATGTACGGTATACATTTTGACGATGATACGCAAGGTAGGGGCGATGCCGATCTTCGATAATTCGTAGTTGGAGCGTTGTGGTAAGACTGAGCTTGCCACAGTCTTCAGGAGCCACTTGTGGAGAAATAAGAATAACTCCATACTCATCAAAACTTATTAAACCGCAGTCAAACAAACGATCAAGAGTTGCAATAAGTAACAAGCCGTTAAAAGGATCGAGTCGTTCTTGGTTATTTGCATAAGCCCAAGGTTTGATATGCGAAGCAATAAGTACTTCTGTTAACCCTATACCTGTGACAGCACAACCTTGCCAGTATGTCAGTAGTTGGTCACGAAACTGCCCTTGCCCTATACGGCTTTTCACAACTGCTTCACGAACGGTGTTTCTATTGGAATGAGCGCCGCTTGCTTTTGTAGTACTCGTCTGCTCCTCAGAAAAACTAGGGTTCGAGTTCGCCCATCCTAGATCAAAAAGAGCTTGTGCTAGAGCTTTATGCATAGTCCAGCAAAGAGGAAGTTCATGATGGAGACGAAAATCTCCTGCAAGATAGTATGTCCATATGCGTTGCTTATTAGGATCATAAGGTTGTTTGGCTGCAGGATCAATTTCCTCTGCTAACACTCGCCCAACTTTGCCGTATAGTGCGCTGGTAACTTGAGATTTACGTGATCCAGCACTATGAGCTAGATCAAGCACTGATAGCGAATGATTTGGTGCTTCAGCATGAGATTTAAGCATAGCTCTCTGCGTCATACTTAATCGGTTTTCAATAGCAATTAAGCCTTTTTTATATAAAATTTTATCCGTAAATTGCTTATCTTTTTCGATATATATATTTACGCATGATGATTTTTGTAACCTATATGTGTCTATAATGTCACCGTTAGAGCAATTTTGGCACAATTCTACCTTGTAATTGTAAAAATATGCCCAGATAATTAGGGCTATATTATCCTCAGCAACAAAATTGATATAGCTTATGTCTGTAAGTAATGGCACACTATTGCACGATGCTTTATGTAGTCTCATAATCTTAGGACTTAATTCTGTAGAGAAATCTTCTACCATCCAAAAGCCTTTTTTGTGTTTTTTACGCCATTCAACAAACAGATAATCTTGTGGTGGTGATAAAAATTCTTGAAACATATGCTCTCCAGCCGGTAGATTGTATAGTGTTGTTATTATCTCCTAATATCAGTAGATCACAGGACTCCCTGGGGCCAGGGTAAACGGTGTGGCGGCCGAATCGTGCGGTATCCTTTGTGGTGCCAACCAAGAAAGGAACCGTG
>JABXJS010000149.1 GCA_013538855.1 Herpetosiphonaceae bacterium | reverse complement strand
ATGCCGTAACGGCCATCTACGGCATGGTTCGGGCTATCCCGCTCGCACCGTACCGACCCTACACGCCACCCGAGCCAATCCTGTGATCTACTGATACTCTCAGCCCATCCACATTCCTAGCTAGCCCGAGGATGCCATGCAACAGCTACGCCCTGTCTACACCAGATCGCTCGTTGGTCGGGCCGCAGAAACGCAAGCCTTGCTCTCACTCCTTGATCAGCCGACGACACGCCTGCTCACGCTGATCGGTGCAAGCGGCACAGGCAAAACACGCCTCGCGCTCGAAGTGATCCAAGCCCTCGAAACTCGCGGCGCTGCGCCTCAGATCATCTTTGTTGGGCTAGCAGCGATCACCAGCCCTGAGCTTGTCCTGCCAACCATCGCTCGGCACCTCGATATTCGCGAGGATGGCCAGCTACCACTGATCGAGACGATGAGCGCCACGCTCGCCGATCGCCCGCTCCTGCTTGTACTCGATAACTTCGAGCAGGTGCTCGCCGCTGCCAGTGTGATCGCAAGCCTCTTGGCGCGCCTGCCACAGCTCCAGGTGTTGATCACCAGCCAAGAGCCACTGAGCATCGCAGCCGAGCAGATCTATGCCATCCCCGGGCTGGCCTTGCCAGAGCTACGCGACGATCTAGCTCCGGTTGAAGCGCTGGCCGCGCCAGCGGTCGAGCTGTTCGTTTCGCGGCTGCAGACGGTTCAGCCGCACTTTCAGCTCAGCCCTGATCATGTTGCCGCTGTCGTCAAAATCTGTCAGCTTGTCGAGGGCCTGCCGCTGGCCATCGAGCTGTTGGCCGCCTACAGCGATGTCTTCAGCCCCTCCGATCTGCTGCCGCTGATCGAGAAAAACTTAGCCATCCAGTCGCTGCGCCACACAGCGCTCAGCGGCCGCGAGAAGATCCTGCGCCCTGTTCTCGACTGGTGCTACTCGCGCCTCAAACCAAGCGAGCAGCGTGTGTTCTCATGTCTGGGCGTGTTTCATGGCGGCTGGAACCTCGCCGCCCTCCAGGCGGTCTGCGCCGATATTCTTAGCAGCGCCGAGATCGCCCATGCGCTTAAGCAGCTTCAGCTGCGCAATCTTGTGCTCACGCTCCAGGTCGAAGGCGATCAAGAGCGCTTTATGATGCTCGATGCCATCCACGAGTTCGCCGCTCGCCGCCTGCGCACGCTCCCACAGCGCGCCCAAATCTTGCGCCAGCACGCGGCCTACTTCGAACAGCTCACCGCCCAGGCCGACGCGGGCCTGCGCGGCAGCGAACAGGTGCTCTGGATGCAGCGCATGGAGTACGAGCAGCCGAATGTGCGCGCGGCCCTGGCGTGGGCCTATCGCTGGCAGCCCCAAACGGCCATCCAGACCGCGATCAACGCTGGTCAGTTTTGGTACATGGTCGGCTACCTCAGCGAGGGCGTACAGTGGTACGAGCAGATGCTCACGCTGCCCCTTGATCGCATTCAGCGCATGACGATCCTGCGCAAGCAGGGCCTGCTGCTCAAAACCCTTGGCCTCTACGAGCAGGCCACCGCTGTTTTGCACCAGGGCCTAGAGAGCGCACGCGCCCTCGGCCCCGAGCACATTATCTCCTGCGGCTCCATCGCCAATACGCTGGGCATGATTATGACCGACCATGGGCGCTACGCCGAGGCCCAAACCTACCTTAGCGAAGCCGCCGACGCCATGCAGGCCAGCGGCGATATGATGGGCTTTGCCATTGTGCGCAGCAACCAGGGCAATCTCGCTCTGCTGCTGAAGCAGTTCGACGTTGCGCTTGCACTCTATAATTCCTGCCTAACTATTGAAGGTGCCGCCGAGAATCCATTGGTACAGGCCCTAGCCTACACGAATATTGGCGCAGTGAATGTGTCGCTGCTTCAGCCCGAGGCCGCCCTCGTCGCCGCCGAGCAGGGGCTGCTGCTGGCCCAGCAGCTGAAAAGCCCAGGCATTCAGGCGATGGGCAACTTGATCAAAGCCCAGGCCCATATCCAGCAAGCCAAGCTCGATCTCGTACCCCAAGAGCTGCTGAAGGCCGCCAGCCTCTTTATGCAAAGCAACGAGCAGCCGCAGCTCTCCATCACGCTGGAGTCCATCGCGGTGTTTCTGGCCAAGTCACAGCACCGCCAGCAGGCCGCATATCTCATCGGTGCCGCCGACGCCGCCCGCACGAAGATTGGCGCGCCGCGCCAGGGCGAGGACACACTCGTTGAGCAGCTGCTCAGCGAGCTTGCCAGCGCCGCCGATGCCCAGCAGCTCACCGCACAGCGCCAGCGTGGCACAACGGTTCCGTTTGAGCACGCCTTAGACCAAGCGCTCCAGTGGCTCGATCAGCTGCCGATCAGCCCGTCGCAGCCTTGAGGTTCGCTTAAGCTTCACCTCGACTGCCCATAAAGACGCCAGCCCTGCACTGCGTATATGCTAGCAGCAGACAATCCTTATGTTCTGTTGAAGCAGGAAGGACTGGTTTATGAAACTTCTACGCATTCTCTCCGGTGTCATGCTCGGACTGATCTTGCTCGCAGGCTGTGGCGTCAGCGCCGCACAGCTTGATACACCCGATACAACCAGCGCCACCGGTGCGCAGGCGGCTGCCCTGCCCAACGGCCGCACCGAGCTGCTCGGCAGCCTAGAAACAACGCTCGAAGATCTGTACGCACGGGTTAATCCGGCCGTCGTGCACATCGCAGTCACCCAGTCGACCACCCAGGCGACCGCTGGCGGATTGCCCCAGGAACTCCAGCAGTTCGGCTTCCAAATTCCCGGCCTTGAAGGCGGCCAGCAGCTGCCACAGCAGCAAAGTCAAAGCCTCGGCTCCGGCTTCGTCTGGGATACTGCGGGCCACATCGTCACCAACCACCATGTCATCGCCAATGCGAGCACGATCAACGTGACCTTCAGCGATGGCGCGACCTATCCGGCCACGGTCGTTGGCAGCGACGACAACAGCGACCTCGCGGTGCTTAAGATCGACGCGCCGGAAGATAAGCTCCAGCCGATTTCAATGGGCGACTCGACCTCGATTAAGGTTGGTCAGCTTGCTGTCGCCATCGGCAACCCCTTCGGCCTCGATAACACGATGACGGTGGGCTTTATCAGCGCCCTCGGCCGCACGCTGCCAGTCGAGAGCGCCAGCACAGCCGGCGGCAGCTACACCATTCCCGATATCATCCAGACCGATGCACCGATTAATCCAGGCAACTCTGGCGGCGTGCTGCTCAACGCCAGTGGTGAGGTCATCGGCGTCACATCGGCCATCGAGTCGCCGGTGCGCGCCTCCGTTGGCATCGGCTTCGCCATCCCGGCCAACGTGGTGCAGAAGGTCGTTACGGCCCTGATCAGCAGCGGCCACTACGAGCACCCCTGGCTGGGCATGAGCGGCACCACGCTCACCACACAGCTGGCCCAAGCCATGGACCTGCCCGACGACCAGCAGGGCGTCCTCGTCGTCGAGGTTCAAAGCAACAGCCCTGCCGATAAGGCCGAGCTGCACGGCAGCGACCGCGAGGCGACCATCGAGGGGCAGCAGGTGCCTGTCGGCGGCGATGTGATCACCGCGATCAACGACACACCGATCAAGCGCTTCGAGGATTTGACCTCGTACCTGGCTCAGCAGACGCAAGTTGGTGATACACTAAAGCTGACGATCCTGCGCGATGGTCAGTCGATTGTCACCGATGTGACCCTGGCTGCGCGCCCAACCCAAAAGTAACGCATCATTCCGCACCGCCCGCTCTGCTTGGTCAGGGCGGGCGGTTTTGCATGGACCGCCAGGAGCCGCTATGAAACATATTTTGTTGGTTGATGATGACGCCCTGCTGCGGCGCAGCCTCGCGTATAATTTAACGCAGGCTGGCTATCGCACCAGCGATGTTGGCCACGTCAAGCAGGCCCAAGCCCTGATTCAAACCGACCCGCCCGATCTCCTTTTGCTTGATATCGGGCTGCCCGATATTGACGGCCTTGATTTTTTACGTCAACTTCAAGCCAGCAGCAATCTGCCAGTGATCTTTCTGACCGCACGTCGCCGTGAGCTAGACGAGGTTGTTGGCCTTGAGCTAGGCGCAGAGGACTACGTCACCAAGCCTTTCGATCTTGACGTGCTGCTGGCGCGGATTAAAGTAGTTCTACGCCGCAACCAGCGCGAGCCAAGCAGCAGCGAGCGCCAGCGCCTCGCGGTTGGCGACTTGGTCATCGATCCAGCCGCCTTTGAGGTGCAAGTTGCAGGTCAGCTCGTCGAGCTAGCCCCGCGCGAGTTCGATGTGCTGTATATGCTCGCCGCCAACGCCGGCAATGTTGTTTCGGTCGAGAGCCTGCTCAACCAGGTCTGGGGGGCGGACTACGTCGGCGAATCACAGGTCGTCTATGTCCATATTCGCTGGCTGCGCGAGAAGCTGGAGCGCACGCCCAACAGCCCGCAGCGCATCGTCACCGTGCGCGGCGTTGGCTATAAGCTGATCGCCCACTGAGCCAACCAGCTGTAGAGTAGAGGAGCACAGCCAGCCTCAGCCCGCCCATCTCGTAGCGTTAGGGAGAGTTATGCGCAGCTTATACCGTCGTCTGGTGCTGAGTCATATCGCACCACTGCTTGTCATCTTGCCGCTGGTCGGCGTCACGCTGATCTACGTGCTGGAGCGCGAGGTGCTCCTGCCGATCCTCTCACAGGGGCTGCGCGACCAAGCCACGATTCTAGCGGCGACCATCAACACCAACCAGACGATTCTGCGCGATCCGTTTGAGGCCAAGGATTTCCTTGAGCGCTATGCGCCCACAATCTCATCACAGATGATGCTGATCAGCGCCGACGGCCGCCTGCTGGCCATCGCCAACGCCAACCGCGATACGCCGATCGGCCAGCCGCTGACGCTGGCCACGCTCAATCGCGCCCTCACTGGCGAGATCGTCACGCAGCTAACCTACAGCCAAAACAGCCAGGCTGAGGTGGCCGAGGTGCTGGTGCCGATCAACGGCAACCGCGGCGTGATCGGCGTGGTGCGCCTAACCTACCCGTTTGCCACCGTGGTTGATCGCTTTGAGCTGATCCGCAGCACCGTTGGCCTGACGCTGCTGATCGGACTTATCCTCGGCGGCGGCCTCGGCTGGCTGATCGCCTGGGACATTCAGCGCCCGCTCAAGCGTGTAACGCAGGCGATCAACAGCCTGGCCCAGGGCACACGCTCTGAGCCAGTGCCCGAGACCGGCCCGCGTGAGCTAACGCTGCTCGCCCACACCTTCAATCAGCTTGTCGAGCGCCTGCGCATGCTCGAGGACGCGCGCCAGCATCTGCTCAGCAATCTTGTGCATGAGCTTGGTCGTCCGCTGGGAGCGCTGCGCTCGGCGGCCCAGGCGCTCTTGCGCGGTGCAATCAACGAGCCAGACTTGAGCACAGAGTTTTTGAGCGGCATGGATCACGAGGTGGTGCGGCTCCAGCGGCTGCTCGACGATCTCACCCGCCTACACGATCAGATTCTCGGCAGCCTTGAGCTGAACGACAAGCTGATCGATGTGCAGGCGTGGCTCCCAACAGTGCTTAGCCCCTGGCGCGCCGCCGCCGAGCAGAAAGATATCCAGTGGCGCACCAGCCTGCTCGCCAGCCCCATCTTTGTGCGTGGCGATCCTGATCGGCTAGCGCAGGCGGTGGGCAATTTACTGAGCAACGCGATCAAGTACACACCTGCCAGCGGTAGCATCGCGATTGATCTCACGTGCGCGGATGCCCAGCTCACGCTGCGCATCTGTGATACGGGCCTTGGCGTTAGCCCCGACGAGAGCGAGCATATCTTCGAGGCCTTCTATCGCGGCTCAGCGAATCCGCGCTTCGCTCAGGGCATGGGCCTGGGGCTGAACATCACGCGCACGATCATTGAGGCGCATCAGGGCAGCGTCCACGCCGAGCCAAATCAAACGCAGGGGAGCTGCTTTGTGGTGCGCTTGCCGCTTGAGCAGGTCACTCCAGCGCATGCCGTGTAAAGGTCCGCAGCCAGCGCTGCGTGAGCGCTTTCTGTACAGCTGCATCCCAGGCATTGAAGCGCTCAGTCCAGCGCTGCGGCCAGAGAATGCTCAGCACCGTTATGGCCACGTAGCCCAGCGATACCTCGAACGGCGATAGCCACAGCTTGATCGTGAGAAAACTGATGGCAACAATCACGATCCACGGCAGCCGCACCCATAGCAGCGTCAGCGGCATAAAGCCGTAGTGCTGTACGATTGGCGAGCACAGCGCTGGCCATGTGAGCCAGATCAACCTGATCGGAATAAGCAGCATGATAAACACCAGCCACCAGCCAGAAAATAGCGGCACCCAGTCGCTGTAGTAGCGCACCTGCGCAATCCATGGCAGCGTCCAGTGCCAGATCAGCTCAGTTACGAGCCATACAGCACCGGTTACATTGGCCCATACTAGATACTCGCGCCAGAACATACGCCTACGCAGCAGCATCATCAGCGCTGGTACAAGCACAAACTGCGGCTTGACCATGATCATCAAAAAGCACATGCTGCCCATTAAGTGTGGGCGTTGATCGCGATAGCCAACATACCAAAATAGAAAAAAGATCATGCCCCAGAGCGACATCTGTCCAAGATCAAAGCCCTGCGACCAGGCGAAGGTGAGCAGTAAAAAAGGTCCGTACGTGTCATATGCGGCAAGCGCACGCCATGCCAAAACAAAGCTCAGCCCCATCGCTAGGCCCAACACATACTTGAACTCAAGCCACTGCAGCGGCACAAGCGGCAACATCGCTGTCAGCGGGTAGGCGATGCCAGCCCGTGCGAAATTCGATGGTGGCAGCCACCACTGCGTGCTGTACAGCTGCGACTCGGCAATACCGTAGGGCAGATGGCCATGGAGCACACGCCCAGCCCCATGCCAAATAGGATAAAAATCAGGCCCTATAAAACGAGGCAGGATCGTTACTGCCCACTTAAAGAACCATAGCAGGAGCAGAATAGCGCGATGAATCGGACTCATCACGGGTATAGGCTGCGCTTCTGCTTGAGCGTGCGCTGTGTTCAACATGGGTGTACCTTTCTCTTGTTCTCTGGAGAGCCATGTGTTCATGAGTTACAACCTAGCTCTACCAAATCACCGTGTCTACTGCACCTAAAACGTGCAAAATAGAACCCTGCCGCAGGTGCAGGATGAGAGCCTACGCCTGCGCTATGGCTAGCTACGCAAGGTGAAGTGGTAGTACAACGAACGAGTGAGCTTAAAACCTCCTGCACACATACAATCATAGATCATCACGTTGAGCTACTGGCGGGTGAAGTCAACCAGCCAATGCCCCTGGAGCGCATTTTCTAACCATAGCTCCGGCTGGCTGGTGCCCGGTTGAACCCGCCATAGTGCCGCTGGCTGGCGCGAGTCATCAAGCACAAGCCGTGTCCACGTCAGTGTCTTGCCGTCAGGCGACCAGGCCGGATCATGGTCGTCGACACGGGTTGGGCTGGCCACACTCACCGGCACGGCCGTGTTGGTGTCAAGCGACCCCAGCCAGAGCGTGCCGTAGGGATTCTCACGGGTGCGGCGAACAAAGGCGATCTGCTGACCATTCGGTGACCAGCGTGGCGAATAGTCGTTGCTGCCGTCAACTGTAAACACCTCGCGCTGGGTTGCGCGCGCCAGATCATAGATCACCAAGCGGTTGTCGTAGTCACGGCCAGGCCGCCCGGCGCTGACCACCAGCTGCGTGCCATCTGGCGACCAGTCAACTTCGCCATTTATGTCAAGATTACGTGTCTGCTGGCTGCGAACGTCGTACAGCACAAGCGTGTTGTTGCGTGGATCAGAGAACACCAGCTGCTGACCATCGGGCGACCAGCTCGCGCCCCAGCTGACAACATCCGGACCATCGACGAGCGGGCCAGCCGAGGTCCCGTCAGCCTGCACCAGCCAGAGCTTGGGCGCGCCAAGATCAGGCTCGCCGGGGATAATCTCGCGCCGCTCATAGGCGATCACAGCGTGCTGTGGATCAGGCGACCAGGCCGGGCCAAAGACCATAAAGTCCTGCTCCCAGACGATCGGCGTGACCTTGTTGGTGTTCAGGTCAATCAGGGCGATTTTGCTTGGCTGGCCCTGTGGCTGGGCCATGAAGGCGATTTGCGTACCATCAGGGCTAGCGCTGTAGGATGTCACCTCATCAGCCAGCTTGCGGGCGTTCTGGCCATCAGGATCGGCCAGCCATAGCTCGGCCGTCTGCGTGGCGCTGCGTAAAAATACAAAGCCCCGCACCACCAGGGTGCGCTGTGCCGGTTTGGTGCTGATCGCCGGTGCTCGCCCAACCGCCTCGGCGACAATCACCACCAGCGCGATGCCCACCAGCACCAGCACGGCCAGCCCCACGCGCCGTCGATTCCATTGCTGCATACATATTCCTCTAGCTGCTGTCACGTTCTGACACACCGTGAAGATTGTATCATCTACTATCACCGGATGTCGCAGCACAGCTAACGATAGAGCACAGACGTAGCAATCATTAAATACCTTAAGAATTAGCCGTATCTTTTTGCACCGCGCTACGGTACAGGTTAGTAGAAGGGGTTGGCGTACCGACAGCATCCTAGGAAAAGGAGAGTACAAATGCCAATGAAACACCAACGGCGGTGGTCTGTGTATCTGCTGCTCGCATTACTTCCAGCATTTATCGGTGGTCTTTTCCCGCACTCGGCCGCAGCAGTGGTGCAGAAACAGCCATTCTTTAGCTCCACGTTCAACACGCTGCCGACGGGACCGCTCGCCGCCAGCAGCGACAGCGCTGTGGAGCTTGGCTCGGTCTATGTCGCCGCCGACAGCGTCGAGGTGCAGAGCAGCCCTGCCAGCAGCGGTAGCGCGCTCGCCCTCACCAGCGGCGCAGCAGTTGCCGAGCTGCGCTTCAAGAACTATCCCGACACACTGCCGCCGGTCAATGGCAACGATCCCAATGTCAACGGCAACGACCGCTACGATCTTGTGATCAAAGCCACGCTCACCGCCAGCGTCAGCGACACGCTCGGCGCACAGTTTGGTCTAGCCGATGGAGGCAACTTCTATGATCTGGTAACGTTTGATGCCAACGGCGAGCTAGCGCAAAATGGCACCCCGATCAGCGCAACCTACGCCGTCAGCACCGCTGTCACGCTCAATGCGCGCCTGCATCTGGCGAGCAATCGGCTGGACATGACCATCGCTTCGACCTCTGGAACGACGCAGGTGTTGGGCGCGGTGGTGCCGAGCAGCTTCAACCGCAGCACGATCAACAAGCTTCAGTTCCAGGCCAACGGCGGCAGCGGCACCTACACCCTTGACGATGTCAACGTGTCGATTGAGCGCGAGAGCGGCCCGCCAGCGGTCATCACCATTCCCACGCCCGAGTTCGAGTATGACCATGAGGGCGGCTTTACCTTCATCAAAATCCACATCAAGATCAAGAACTCCGGCGGCTCGGCGGCCTTTGTGTTCCTGCATATGGACCTGCAAGAGTTCCTCGAGCTGGCCGACCTTGACTTCATGGAGGGGGCCGGCTACGTCGTCGAGATCAAGAACGGCCAGGTGATTATCGGCATCGGCCAAAACAATCGCCTCGATGGTGACAAAACCGTCGAGCTGAAGATCAAGATCAAGATTAAATCCGATGGGGTCAAGATCAAGATCAAGTTTACGCTGCACTACAGCGACGACACCGGCGACTTTGTGCAAGACCCGATTGTCGTTGAGCCAGGCGACGAGGGCAACCCACCGCCGAGCGACGAAGACGACCAGGGCGACAATGACGGCGATGCTGGCGACAGTGAGGGCGGCGATAATGATGTGCCCGGCCCCACGCCTGCGCCAGAGCCGCTGCTGCGCCTGCCGATCTCACACATCGACATCCACTTCACGGCGCGCTGGGAGGTTGGCGGCCTGCGCATCTACGGCTATCCGCTCACCGAGCCGATCACCCGCGACGATGGCGTGATCGTGCAGTACTTCGAGCGCGTGCGCTTTGAGTATCACCCCGAAAACGCCGGCAGCGAGTATCAGTAGATCACAGGATTGGCTCGGGTGGCGTGTAGGGTCGGTACGGTGCGAGCGGGATAGCCCGAACCATGCCGTAGATGGCCGTTACGGCAT
>JABXJS010000148.1 GCA_013538855.1 Herpetosiphonaceae bacterium | reverse complement strand
GGCGTGCGCGTGGCCGTCGGCGTCTGCGGCGTGGCCGTCGGAAGAGTCGATAAACACTTGCCTGAGCTACCGGCGTTGAACAGCGCCTGCACCTCGCTGGCGCTGATGGCACGGCTGTAGTAGTCGGCCTCGTCGATCAGGCCGTTAAATTTATAGTTGCCATCGTAGTGCGCGCCTAAAAACAGCGGGGCGCTGGTCGTGAGTGTGCCGGGCCGCGTGGTTGGATTAAACGTATCAACAAGCACGCCGTCGGCATATAGCTTGAGACCCGTGCTGCTATCACGGTCAATCGTGGCGACGATGTAGTGCCACTGGCCGTCGTTGTAGGTCGCAGAGGCAGGGTTCCAGAAATTTGCATTGCCATTGGCTTGGTCCGAGAGCTGCATCAGGATATGCCCCTGGTAAAGCAGCAGCTCGTAGCCAACGGGGCCAGAAGAGCGTTTATCGAACAGCAGATTATTTGTCGCGGTTGATGATGTCTTGACCCACGCCGCCAGCGAAAAATCGCCAGTGCCAGGGTTAATCGCCGCGCTTGACGGAATGGAGGCGTAGCCAGCGCCGCCAAAGTTAATGGCATTGCCAACTTTGCCCGGCGCTGTTGTAACCGAGCCGACAATGCTACCGCCGTTAGCGCCAAGCTGATCGGCGGCGTTGCCCTCTAAGCGCCACCAGCCCTGAAGGTCGCTCGGCGGGGCGACACACACGAGCGCTGCATCTTGATTAGCTGTGGCTGTATGTGGCTTAAACATCCATACAGCGCTTGCGGTCAGCATAACACAGGCCAGCAGGGCGCTCAGCCACACGTGTCGAACCGCTCTCCTAAACAGCATACGAACCATGGTCTACCTCTTGTTAGAATAGATACCACACGCCGGACACAGACACATAGCCGTGGATCAAAGCCTGCGCACATGTTTAGGCGCGTGCGTGTCATCCACAAACACTGTCCACAACGACATGGTATGAACCGATTGGAATGGTTCGTATTGTATGCTTCTGTTAATAAATTTTAATAGGAGCAGGACTCCGAATTAACTCCGAAAAGCGGTCGCAGTTCTATAATAGGACGGGCCACGCAGGACTGAAGACTATCAATACAGAGAAGGCAAACTAGCATGGACGAAGAATTTGCAGCGCTGCTGACCCAGGCGCTGAAGCAGATTAAGCGCCGTGAGGGCAAGAACCTTGCGCTGATCCAAGATGAGCTAGGCTACGCGCTTGGGCGCGACAGCGGCGGCTCGGTTATTGAATACTGGCGCAAGGGCAACCAGCCAGCAGCACTCAGCGATCTTGAAACACTATGTCAAGAAATTCAACGCCGCACCCAATTCGATGCTGCATGGTGTAGCACGTTTCTGCACAGCGGTGGGCACCCGTACCCGGAACAGGCTTGCCAGCAGATCTTCACAGCGGCAGAGGCTCCGGCTAGTCTTCAGCCTGCTTTGCGTGCGCCAACCAGCGACTTTACTGGCCGCCAGGACGTCGTCGACTCGATCACCCAGTTGCTCGCCAGCGCTCCCGCTGCCGCTCCAATCGTGGCTATTCGGGGCATGGGCGGCGTTGGCAAAACCGAGCTAGCCTATAGGCTAGCGCAGCAGCTCCAGGCAGCGTATCCTGACGGTCAAATTATGCTTGCGCTCCACGGCACCGCTGCGCACCCGCGAACGGCGCTCGATGTGCTCCAGCAGTGTTTGTTCATGCTCCAGCCAAGCGCTGGGCTAATTCAGGACCGCGATGTGCTGCAGGCACGCTACACCAGCCTGCTCTCCACCCGGCGCATGGTGATCATCGCCGATGACGCTGCTGATGCAGAGCAGGTGCAGCCGCTGATTCCGCCGCCAGGCTCAGCGCTGCTGATCACCACGCGCCGCCGCTTTAGCCTGCCAGGCATGCAGAGCATCGATTTAGAGATGCTCGCGCCAGTGGCCGCCCGTGAGCTGGTGCTGAGCATTTGCCCGCGGATCGGCCAGCACGCCGACGCGCTGGCCCACAGCTGCGGCTACCTGCCGCTGGCGCTGCGCATCAGCGCTAGCGAGCTAGCCAACGACGACACGCAGTCCGTATCCGCCTATCTCCAGCGGCTCAGCGATGAAAATATGCGCCTCCAGCTGCTGCGCGCCGCCGACAGTAGCCTAAGCGATGTTGCCAGCTCGCTTAACCTGAGCGTCGCCACGCTCCCAGCGCCAGCACAGAGCGCGCTGTTTCAGCTTGGCGTGCTCACCGGCAGCTTCGACCTTGAAGCCGCCACAGCCATCCTTGACGCAGTCCCAGATGTGCCTGCCACACTCGGGCTGCTGCGTCGGCATAACCTAGTCCAATACGACCCCCTCACACAGCGCTTCAGTCTTCACGATCTAGTGCGCGCCCTGGCGCTGCTGCGGCTGGCCGATCCGCGCCCAGTCTGGCTGCGTTACGCCGCGCACTATGCGCAGGTGGCAGATGCGGCTGACACGCTCTATCAGCAAGGTGGCAGCGCGGTAGAGGCTGCGCTCAGCACCTTTGACCGTGAGCGCCTGCATATCGGCGCAGCGTGGCGCTGGCTTCAGCAGCAGCCAGCGGCGGACGACACCGACGCGCTAGCGCTAGAGTTTGTACACAACACGATCTACATCGGCGACCTACGCTTCAACAGTCGCAGCGAGCGCATTCCACAGCTCACCCACGGCCTCGCCGCCGCCCAGCGTCTAGCACAGCGGCACAGCCAGCGTGTCTGCTCGATCAATCTCGGCCGCGCCTACTTTCAGCTGCGCGAGTTCGCCACAGCCATCGAATATTTTCAAGCCGGGCTGGAGCTAGCGCGCGCCGACCGGCGCCACCATGTCGAGGCCAACGCGCTTGACAACCTGGGACAGGCGTATATTCTGCTCAATCGCCTCGATGCGGCCAAGGAGTGCCTAGAGGCCGCCGTAACGATCGCTCGTACGGGAGAGAACCGCTTCTGTGAAGCGTCAAGTTTAAACAATCTGGGCGTGGTCTGTCTGCGCCAAGGGCAGCTGTTGGCGGCGCGTGCGTTCCTAACGCAGGCGCTGGCGGCCATCCGCGAGGTAGGCTATCGCCGGGGCGAAGCATGGTCGCTGAGCTACGTCGCGCTGGTGCAGGCTGCCGAGCACAACCACCATGCCGCCGAGCAAACGCTGCACACAGCGCTGCAGATCGCGCGCCAGCTTGCTGATCAAAGCGCCGAGGTGCAAATTTTAGCCTACCTTGGCTGGGTCACCTTGCTAGATGCTGATCTTGAAAGCGCGCGCGAGTACTTGGAAGCAGCGGCAGCGCTTAATCCAGCTTGTAGTGCGCCATTTGATCAGGAGTGGATCAACGGCAAGCTGGCGCTGCTGTGGTTTCGCTGGGGCGATGAGCGGCACGGATTGGAGTTGCACAGCCAGCGCATGGCCGCCGTTGTGCAGCATCCAGACTGGGACAGCGCCGAAGAGTGCCGCCTGCTTGGCCAGTGGCTGCTACAGCGTGGCGATGAGCGCGGGAGTCGTGTTTTTCAGCGCTGGATTGACTATCAGACACACGTGAATCACGCGGATCGCGAGCGCGACCACGCCTTCATGCAGCGTATGCAGAGCGCTGGGCAGGCGGCTACTGTGCCGGAGCAGTCCGAAACGTCTTGAGCAGCAAACGAATCATGGAGGGTTGCGGCAAGATCGCGTTGGCCTGTGCTGAGTTGAGCAGCAGATCGGTGAACGACTGCTGCTCGCTGTTCGGCAGCGACTCAACTGGCACAAATCCCATCGACCAGCTATCAAAGAGCCGCTCAGCGGCCGACTCTTCAAAGAGAATTTGCACAAACCGATGGCGGGGATCATTGCAGATACGGGTGTAGACTGAGCGCACAACATCATCTGGGCCTTCGAGCACTTGGAAAAAGTGGCCCTTGTGATACAGTAGTACTCCGGTAATATTAGCCATTTGGTTCCGGCGACGCGAACTGTTGAGTAAGTGCAGTAGCTCTGGCTGCGTAAAAGCATGGCTGGCTGTACTTCGATAGACAAGGCGGAGCATACATTCCTCACAAGGGATAAAAAAACATCTAGAGCAATGTATAGCCTAAGCTCCACCTATAGCGCGTAAATATTTCTTCACGCAACAGAACAAAACCTATACATATCACACTAGCGTGCGACCGACTGCGCTTGTTCAAGGAACGACTGCACGCGCTCAAGCAATTGATCAAAGAAAAATGGCTTGGCGATCAGCTCAGTCACACCAACCTCGCGGGCCTCGCGCTGGAGCTGCACCGAGTCATAGGCGGTGAGCATGAGCATCGGCTGCTGGCACTGCCGCTCACGCAGCGTCTTGACGAGCTCAATGCCAGTCATGCCCCGCATATGATTATCGGTGAGCACAATATCGGCTGGCCGCTGCTCCCACTCTTTCAGCGCCTCTTCACCATCGTAGGCGCGCACTACCTCCACATCAGGCAGCGTGCGCAGCATCAGTACCAGCGTTTGAGCGATCGAGCTGTCATCTTCTACTACAAGAATACGCCGTGGCATAAGCTTGTCATCCTTTTCTCCAGGCGATTGGACGGGCAACGATTGTCAAGTGCGATAGGCTATAGTACAATACGCCTGTCTAGCTATCAGTGCTAGGGAACCTCAACGCGCTCCCCTGTGTTAGCTCATCCAAGTATACACACTTTTGTCCTAACTCGCTATAGGCCAAATGGTTTTGTATATTTGGGACGATCTTATCCCCCGTAGGAGCATGCCACCAGCAACCACATCCACACAGCTCGATCAACGTGGTTCAAAATAGGCTTTATCAAGCAAGGATTGGGCCAAGAGGCTTGTGATATAATGAACGCATTAGTGCGAAAGGATGGCTGCTATGGCGCTCATTCATTCCACGTCATCGCTCGCTGATATTGCAGAAAAAGTTGAAGCTGGCGAACGACTGACGTTTGAGGATGGTCTTCGACTCTACCAATCCAACGATATTTTGGCGATTGGCAAGCTTGCCGATACGGTTAATCGGCGGATGAACCACGAAATTGTCTATTTCGTGCAAAATCACCGCATCACCCCCACCAATATTTGTGCTTTTCACTGTAACTTCTGCTCATTCCGCCGCAACGGCAACGAGCCAGACGCATTTGTGCGCACGCCCGAGGAAATCGTGGCCCATGTGCAGAAGCAGCACAGCGAGCGCACCCGCGAGTTCCACATCGTCGGCGGCCTCGTGCCTAATCTCGATGTCGAGTACTACGCCGAGATGATTCGGCAGCTCAAGGCCCAGTCCCCCAACGTGCATATCAAGGCCTTCACCGCTGTCGAGATCGACTACATGGCGCAGCTCTCACAGCTCAGCTGGCGCGAGACGCTCCAGATTCTTCGCGATGCCGGCCTCGACGCCTTGCCTGGTGGCGGCGCGGAGATCTTCCACCCTGATGTGCGCCGTAAGATCTGCCCAGAAAAGGTCGATGGCGCTGGCTGGCTGGAGATTCACGGCATCGCCCACGAGCTGGGACTGCGCACCAACGCGACCATGCTCTATGGCCACATCGAGAAGCTCGAGCACCGCGTCGATCACCTGCTGCGCCTGCGCGAGCAGCAAGACCGCACCGGCGGCTTTGTCACCTACATTCCGCTGGCCTTCCACCCCGAAAACAATAATCTCGGCCGCGTACGCCACCTCGACTGGACCACCGGCTTCGAGGACCTGCGCAACTTGGCCGTTGGCCGCCTGCTGCTCGATAACTTCAAGCACGTCAAGGCCTACTGGATCTCGATGACGCCGCGCCTGGCGCAGGTCGCGCTATCGTTTGGCGTCTCCGATGTTGACGGCACGGTGATTGAAGAGGATATCTATCACGCCGCCGGTGCCAAGACAGAGCAGGGCCTTAGCCGCAGCGAGCTGGTGCACCTGATTCAGGCCGCTGGCCGTCAGCCCATCGAGCGCGATGCGCTCTACAACCATATCGAGGTCTATTCCAACTGAGCCGCACGCTCGGTGCTATGCCGACGGCTTGCTCGCAAGGGTGAGCCGTCGTTTTCTATCTGCTATGCAACAACTAACTTTAGGTGTGATCGACTACCTCAACACGCTGCCGCTCGACTACGGCATCAGCGACCGCCTGCCCGATGTGCGCGTTCAGCGCGGCGTGCCTACAGCCATCAACGCGGCTGTGCTCAGCGGCGCGGTCGATATCGCTCCGATGTCGGCCTACGAGTGGGCACAGCACACCGACGAGCTGCTGGTGGTACCCGAGCTGTCCATCGCCACCATCGGTGCCGTCAATAGCGTCAACCTGTTCGCCTGGGCCGCCGACCCACGCCAGCTCAACGGCCAAACAGTGGCGCTCACAACCCACTCGGCAACCAGCATCAACCTGCTGCGCGTGCTCTGCGATCAGCACTACCACGTGCACCCAGAGTGGGTCGCCATGGAGCCAGATCTGGACCCAATGCTGGCCAAGGCGGCGGCAGCCCTGCTGATCGGCGACCGCGCATTGGTCGAGGCAACCATGCGCCGCCACATCGGCCCACGTGGCCTGCCCTACTTGTTTGACCTCGGCGATGAGTGGCTCAAGCTCAGTGGCCTGCCTTTCGTGTTCGCCGTCTGGGTCGTGCGCCGTGATCGCGCCGATGCGGTGCGCGCCGCCGGCATTGTACCAGCACTCCAGGCCGCCAAGGCCAGCAATATTCCGAACATCGATGCCCTTGCGCTCCAGTATGCGCCACGGCTGGGCCTGCCAGCTGGCGTCTGCGCCAAGTACTTGCGCGATCTGCGCTACGATCTGACTAGCCACGACATTGAAGGGCTACAGACATTCTTAAGCTATGCCCTGCCAAGCTTCAGGCCCGAGCAGCTCGTCTGGTTTGATTAAACTATGCGCATATCGGCATTCGGACGGATTGTGCGCGCCAACGGCTTCGCTATACTGAACTGAGCACTAGGTTTTCGTGTATTCTAAACAACAGATTCACGCAGACAAGCTTTGTCTACAAAGGAGTTGCCCATGGCGCGTATTGAAGCGTTACTATCCGCACGTCTCTTTCTGACGCCACAGCGAGTTGGCGATCGTATCTACTTCATCAGCGACCTGAGCGGTCGGCTCAGCCTGTATGTGATGGACTACGGCGGGAGCGTTCCCGAGCCGCTGCTGCCTCCCCACATCGCCCTGCAAAACCCCCACCACGTCTCTGGCGAGTCGTTTGTCGTCTTCCCTGAGCTACAGCAGATCTTGGTGATGATCGACCGCGACGGCGATGAGTACTATCAGCCGATGCTCATCCCCATCGATGGCGGCTTCCCCGAGCCGGCCTTTGATAATCGCTTCGCCAACCTCAAAACGGAGTGCATCGAGTTCGATCTAGAGCGTAATCTCGTCTATCTAATGGTCGACTCGCGCACTGAGGCCCGCACAACCCTGTATCAGGCCAATATCAGTAGATCACAGGATTGGCTCGGGTGGCGTGTAGGGTCGGTACGGTGCGAGCGGGATAGCCCGAACCATGCCGTAGATGGCCGTTACGGCAT
>JABXJS010000147.1 GCA_013538855.1 Herpetosiphonaceae bacterium | reverse complement strand
GGTGATTCGGCACATCCAGCATCGTGGGGCAGGATTGCCCTGCCGGGAGTCAGCGTGAACTGGGGGCCGCAGCATGGACATATTACAATCCATGCGCGGCCCACAGCTCAGTGTAGCGGAAAAGCGTGCAGAGCGCCCTACACACCTAGCTAGGGTTGCCCGTGCGATCTGCTACCACGTGACGCTGACGGTGGCGGTGCCGGTGTTCACGACAAGATCAAGATAGCGACTACCGCCGATGGTCTTTAGGCTGCTCATCGAGGGCACACCATTGACCTGCACCTGGGGATTGTTGGGCGCGTCGGCGGGCAGCAGCAGCATCACGTGCGTGCGGCCACCGCTACCGGTCCACGCCAGCTCCAGGCCGCGCTCCTGGCGCTGCCAGCGATAGGCGACATAGCCGAGCGAAGCGGCGTAGCGAGCGATCACCGTCGCGTGCTGCACCTCGGGGGCGGCGGTCCAGCGCGGGGCGATGGTCACATCGCGGTAGAGCGCGCCGTTGTCGGTGATACCAGCGGCACCCTCCATGAGCGCCGCAAGCATGGCCGCGCTGCCCCAGCCGTCGGTGGCCAGCGTCTCGGGGCTGGAGATGCCGGGATTGCCAGCAGGATAGTACCAGAGATAGGTGCCGTTCTGGGCGGTGATGAGCTGCTCGTAGCGGCGTAGGATATCGAAGCCGTAGGCCTCTTCGCCCCAGTGGAATGCGCCGCGGGCTAGCTCGCCGCCGACGAGCGGCATCTTGCCGCCGTTGACGTACTCGCCTGGCTGATTGCCCCAGCCGGGCAGCGTGCCAAACGACTCGGCGGGAAAGGGCGGGTCGATGCTATACCACTCGGACTGGAGGCTATCGGGGGTGGCGTTGCGGCGGCGGAAGTACTCGCCGATGATGGCGCGGGCCTGCTCGGCGCTGAGCACCTCGCGGTTGAGCGCGTAGGCATTGGAAAGCGAAAGCTGAGCGGCTTGATCGACGCCGGGAATGGTGAAAGGCTGCTCTAGCACATTGTGGGTGTAGAACGCGCCGTTCCAGGCCACAGCGTCGAGGCGGGTCTTGAGCGCATCGCTGCGACTCTGCCAGTCGGCGGCCTTGGCCCAGTCGCCCAGGCCAGCGTAGACGCGGCTGAGCAGCTTCATGGCATAGGCCATCCCAGTGTTGTCGCCGTGCATAATGCCAAAGCGCGTCTTGTCGTCGATCCAGTGGCGGGGCGCTTTTTTACCATCGGGCGAGATCGTCGGGCCGCCGTACTCGAAGTCCCAGGTGTCGATGGTGTAGGGGCGGCGAATGAGCTGAAGATCGGCGTTCCAGCGCAGCGGGTTGGCGGTACTGTAGGCGACGCCGCGCTCCATGGCGGGCAGGCTTGCGCGCAGCCAGGCGTCGTCGCCGGTGGCCTGCCACGCCTGATAGACGCCCTGGACATACAGATACTCCAGGTCGGCCTCGACCTCGGTGCGGCCCTGGACGGGCTTGTCGGCGACCATGGCGAAATAGTCGTCGAAGGAGCCGTCGGTTTTTTGCTCGCGGCGAAAGTAGTCGAGCAGGCTGGTCATGTCCGTCTCAAAGTAGCGATAGCCAAGCGCCTGATAGACGTGATCGCGCATCCAGAGCAGGTAGCTGTCAGGCGAGCGGTAGCCGCGAATGTGATAGCCCTGATAGTCGTACTCTGAGACATCGTGGGAAAGGAACTCGCGGACGCGCGGCACCAGCGTGTCGAAGTGCGCATTGCCGGTGCTGACGCTGGTCTGAGCATCCAGGCGGTAGGCGGCGCTGCTGATGCCGGCAACCTGGCCCTTGATGAACACAACCGCCGCATGGGGACCAAGCGCGCCCTGAGCCTGCCAGGCCACGCCAGCGCGCCCATCCTGAATCATCAGCAGCCGCTCGCCCTCCAGCCGCCCAGCGCTATCGAAGATTTTCAGCGCTGCTGGGCCGGAGTAGTCGGGCACCTGCACAGTGAGGGCGACAGGATCAAGGGGCGCGACAGGCGTGGCCGGGCCAACAACGCTGGCGCGATAGGCGCTCGGCGTGCGCTGCGCGCCCAGCAGTGAGCTAACGCGCCAGCGGCCGAGCAGGCCGAGCAGCACATCGTAGGGCGGCTGATTTTCTGGGTGCAGCTCGAAGCGGTTGCGCTCGAAGTACTGCACCGTGTAGGTCTGGCCGTCGGTCTCGCTGACCTCGGGGGCCGGCTCGGTGATTGGAAAGCCAAACACGGCCAAGCCGCCGTTGGCCTCCCAGAAGCGGCGGAATGCGCCGCAGAGCGAGTGGTTCGTCTCAGCGAAGCGCAGACAGTCGCGGGCGGGCTTGGCCGGAGCGGTGGCCTGCGCGCGCCAGCTGCGGCTCTGGGCCTGCAAGCGATCCTGGCCAAGCAGGCCGAGCAGCACATCGTAGGGCGGCTGATTTTCTGGGTGCAGCTCGAAGCGGTTGCGCTCGAAGTACTGCACGACACGCCCATCCTCCCATAGCTCTGGCGACACCGGGTAGCCAAAGATCGGCAGGCCGCCGTTTTGCTCCCAGTAGGCGAGAAAGCGGCCCTGGACTGTGTAGCCAGTTTCGGGGAAGGTGCGTGCGGTCTCTACCGCAGGCGCAGGACGGGGACTCACGAGCAGCACAATCAGCAGCACAGCCGACAATCTGCGGACCAGACGAACCATGGAGAACCTCATTGCAAAGCTAGTCATCCATTAAAGGACACGTGGCGGGATCAGTCTGCGCAGTATACCGCAAAACAGCTGATGCTCGGATGCTAGACACATTATGGTGAGCTAAAAACACTACGGCTGCTGATAGAGCACCTCGGACTGCCACTCGGCAGGCGACTGGCAATGCAGCTGCCAGTAGACCTCGGCGATTAAATCCGGATCGAAGAACGTCTGGGGCTGAACAAAGCCAGCGACGGTGACGGTGGCCACGTGAATGCCAGCGGGGGCCAGCTCCTGGGCCAGGCTCAGTGTGAGATTGCGCAGACTGGCCTTGCCCAAGGCCAGCGAGGCATACTGCGGCGTCGGGCGCAGCGCGAGACCGCCGCCAGTAAACAGGATCGTGCCGCGCTGCTGCTGGCGCATTGCCGGAATCACCTGCTGGGCAGCGGTGAGTGCACCGAGCAGGTTGACCTGGAAATCGGCCAGCACATCGGCAACCGCCAGCGTCGATGGCGCGCCCTGATGCAGCGCCGAGGCATTGTAGACCAGCACCGCTGGCGCTGACTGCTGGGCGGCGATCTGGGCGAAGGCCGCTTGGAGCGAGCTAGGGTCGCCGGCGTCGGCGGCATAGCCGTGGGCGGTGAACTCCTGCCGTCGTAGATCGTGCACATAATCGTGCAGCGCCGCCTCGCGCCGCGCAAGCAGTGCCAGCTCAAAGCCTTCGCGGGCGAAGCGCCGGGCGACAGCAAGGCCAATGCCTGGCCCAACTCCAACAACAGCACACACGGGCATACAACCTCCTTAAGAATCAGTCAAGAACCTAGAGGTATTGTACGGTGAGATTGGAAATCACGCAGGGGAAAGCTGCTATACTCACAGCGTCTCACAAGCACACCAGCATAAGGAGCGTCGACGATGACCGACAAGACACGCTACACCGTCCCCGCCACCAGCGAGCATGTGCCGCTGATCAACAAGCTAGCCTTTGGCGCAGGCGATGCCGGCCCGGCGATCACGACCGCGATTATGAGCTTCTTTCTGCTCTTTTTCTTCACCGACGTGGCGGGGCTGCGGCCAACGCTCGCCGGCCTTGTGCTGATGATCAGCACACTGTGGGATGCGTTCACCGACCCGGTGGTGGGGGCGCTCTCGGATCGGACGCGCTCGCGGCTCGGGCGGCGGCGGCCGTGGATGCTGTGGGGCGCGGTGCCGTTTGGAATCACATTTGCGCTGCTGTGGTTTGTGCCGCCGTTCGGCGAGCTAGGTCGCTTCTGGTACTACCTGCTGCTGGCGATGGCCTTTAAGACGTGCTTCACCGTGGTGAATATTCCTTACACCACGCTGACCGCCGAGATGACCAGCGACTACGACGAGCGCACGAGCATGAACTCGTTTCGCTTTGGCTTCTCGATCATCGGCGGCTTGATCGCGGCGGTGGCGCACCCGCTGATCGTGGGCGCGTTCGCTGATCAAAAAACTGGCTACATCGTGTCGGTAAGCATCTGGGGCTTGGTGGCGACGCTGCCGTTCTTCTTCTCGGTGTGGGGCACCTACGAGCGGCATAGCGAGCAGAGCGAGCAGCTGCCGTTCTGGGCGGGCATGCGCCAGACGCTGCGCAATCGGCCGTTTTTGTATGTGGCGGGCATCTACCTGTTCTCGTGGCTGGCGGTGCAGCTGGTGTCAACAATTTTGTTTTATTATGTCACCTACTGGCTGCGCGCCGACGATCCCAACGGCATGATCTCGCTGATTATTCTGGCGGTGCAAGGCAGCGCGCTGGTGTGGCTGTTCATCTGGGCGCGGGTCAGCACGCGGATCGGCAAGAAAGGCGTGTACTTTCGCGGCATGATCTTCTGGATTCTGGTGCTGTTTGGGCTGTTTATTGTGCAGGCGAGCACGCCAACGTGGCTGGTAATCGGGCTGGGCGCGCTGGCCGGCGTCGGCGTGGCCACCGCCTACCTCGTGCCGTGGTCGATGCTGCCCGACGTGATCGAGCTTGACGAGCTAGAGACAGGCAAGCGGCGCGAAGGCTCGTTCTACAGCCTGATGGTGCTGCTGCAGAAGGGCGGCGCGGCGATCGTCTCTTTCCTGGTCGGGTTTATTCTTGATGTGGCGGGCTACGTGCAGACACCAGCGGGAGCCGAGGCCCGCAGCGTTGTGCAGCCAGCCAGCGCCGTCAGCGCAATTCGCTGGATGATCGGGCCAGTTCCCGCGCTCTTCCTGATCGGTGGTATGCTGCTCGTGTATTTCTTCCCAATTACACGGGAGCAGCATGCGCAGACGCTTGCAGCGCTTGAGGCGCGCAAGGCCGCGCAGCAGGAAGGAGCGTGAGTTGAACTGGGATCATCTCCAGCTACCAGCAAGTGTTGCCGCTGAGCTAGACACGCTGGCCGAGCAGTACGGCGAGCCGCTGGTGTGCGCCGTACCAATGGGCAGCCGCTCGGGGCAGTTTGGGCCGCGCATCCGCGAGCGCACGCTCAAGACCGAGGGCATGTTTGCGCCAATTGGCAAGCCAGATCGCTACGGCGAGGTGTGCATGGTCGTGCGCCGCCACGACGGACGGCTGATCACGGCGCGCAAAGCCTACTATCCGCCAAACACCTTTCGGCTGCTGACCGGCGGCATCAATCACGGTGAGTCAGTCGCCGACGCGCTGCTGCGCGAGGTGCATGAGGAGACCGGGCTGACCGTCGAAGTGCAGCGCTTTCTGGCCGCCGCCAGCTACTACCCAGCCGATCAGAGCGTGGCACCGTTCCACACGTTCGCGTTTTTGGTCGATGAGGTCAGCGGCACACTCGGCGCGCTCGATCCTGACGAGGAGGTCGCGGAGTACCACCTGGCCACGCCGGCCGAGCTGCCAGAGCTGGCCGCACGGCTCGCGAGCCTAGGCAGCAGCTATCACTCCAAGATCGAGGGGCTGTGGCATGACTGGGGCCAGTTCCGCGCCGTCATCCACGAGCTGGTCGCCGAGGTGCTCTAGGCATGGGTAGGGCCACCAGCGCTCGCGTGCGGCTCGTGCGTCAGCGCTGGTGGGGGCCTAGGCGGTGCGCTCCAGCCAGGCGCGCACATCGGCGGCGTGATCATCGTAGAAGTGATAGAAAAACTCGCCAGGCACAAAGCGCTGCTCGTGCAGCCAGATCACGTGAAACTTACCGTCGATGGTCTCGATGCGGCAGTCCGCAGGCAGCTGTTCGATGACCGCCATGAGCTGCTGATGGACAGCGCGGGTGTCGTCGAGCACCTGGCGCAGGCTCTGCTGGCGATACGCGGCATCAATCCAGGCATTGACGGCGTCATCGGTGGTACGATCGGCGGGCCAGGGCGGCGACGGCTCCGGCTGACCAGCTGCGGCCGCTTGCAGCCGCGCCACAACCCAGTGCTGCCAGCCAGTCAAATGGACAATCACGTCGCGCATCGACCAGTCGCCGCTGACGCCAGCTTGATCCATGCGCGACTCGCCGATGGCGGCGAGCAGCAGCTCCCACTTTTGCTGCTCTTCGGTTAACCACTGCAGAAGCTCCTGTTTATGCATCCAGCATCTCCTTCAATTTCAATGCGCTGATGGGCAATCAGCGCTGCGCTTTAGCGTGTCCTGTATGTGTAGATCAATCGGCTACGGAGCTGTAGATACGCACCAATGCGTGGGCGAGGTTGAGTTGCACCCTGCGCCCAGCATGTGCGGCTGTTCAACGCTCAACGGTGCAGCGGCGACAAGCGCTCGCGGCGCTAGGATGCAGCGCTGGACATCAGGTGCGCTGGCGGGCACAGCGCCGCATCCAGCGTAGAAGCATGGGCCAGCACGGCTATGCACGCACCAGCCCACACAGCGCACACGCTGCAACATCAGAAAAACAGTGGCGACAAGCGCTCGCGGCGCTAGGATGCAGCGCTGGACATCAGGTGCGCTGGCGGGCACGACGCCGCCATGGGCGCAGATGCAGGCAGCGGCACGGCTATGCACGCACGAGCACCAGCAGAGCACACGCTTAATCAGCAAAAAAACAGCCGCCGGAGCCAGACCACAGTGGCTCCGGCGTGATGCTAGGCCAGCGTCTTGACCAGCTTGGCGAAGGTGGGAGCGGCGTAGCCAGCGTGAGTGCCCAAGCCAACCTCGCGATAGCCCAGGCGGGCGTAGAGCTGGCGCTGGCGACTGAGCGCAAGGCGCACCGACAGCATAACCTGCGTGAAACCCTGAGCCTTGGCGGTAGCCTCGACGGCGGCGATGAGCGCTTGGGCGATGCCACGCCCGCGCCACTCTGGCAGCACGGCCAGCCGAAACAAGTAGAGCGAGTCCAACTTGGGCTGAAAGAGCACACAGCCGACCACCTGGTCGGCGCACACCGCGACCAGCCCGCCGCCAGCGGCCAGCTCGGCAGCCAGAATAGCGGGCGTCTTGTGCGCGGCGCTGGAGGGTGGATCGACCACACCCTGGTGCTCGGCGAAGGCGCGCTTGATCACAGCGAGCAGCGTCGGCACATCGTCCGCCGTGGCGGCGCGGAGCGAGACAGCACTGGCCATGGGCTAGGCCAAGCCGCGCAGGAAGCTATCGATGGCGGCAGTGACGGCGGCGGGCTGCTCGACGCTGGACATGTGGCCGGCCTCGGGGATGCGCACAAGCTGCGAGTTCTTGATGCGGCTGTTGAGCACCTCGCTGTAGGGCGGCGGCGTGGCGTTGTCGGCCTCGCCCACGATGATCAAGGTAGGCGCGCTGATGGCGTCGATCGTGTCCGTCACATCGTCGCGGTCGATGACGGGCATAACGGCCTTGTACATCGACTCGCGGTCGGCGGAGCGCCAGTAGGCGTGCCAGTACTCGACGACATCGGGGCTGCGCTGGGGGAAGGCGGGCGTGTAGAAGACATTGTCAAGCGCCTCGAGCAGCGGGGGCACGCCGCCGACGGCGCGGTAGGTCTCGGCCATCTGCGTGTAGCCAGGCAGCAGATCGGGCGCATCGGCAGCGGAGGTGTCGATGAGCACGAGCGACTGAAACAGCTCGGGGTGGCGCGGGTACAGGCGCAGGGCGACCATACCGCCCATGGAGAGGCCGACCCAGTGGCAGCGCTGGACGCCGAGGCCCTGCAGGAGGGCCAGCGCATCGTCGCCGAGGCGGTACATGGAGTAGTCGGCGGCGTCGCCACCGCCAGCGGTCTCGCCCTGGCCGCGCCAGTCGATGGCGATGCAGCGATAGCCCTGGGCAACGAAGTGGTCGATCTGCGGCTCGAAGCTGTGCCAGTTATACATCAGGCCGTGGCCCCAGAAGATCACCTGATCGCCAGCGCCGCGGTCGATGTAGTTGTACTGCACACCGTTAATGTCCAGCTTGGGCATAGATTTCACTCCTTCAATGTGCGTGTGATTTGCGCTATTGTAGCGCGATTCAGGCCAAAAAAGTAAGCCTTCGCTAAGACCGCCTTAAGAAGTTCGTAAGATTTGCGCACTACACTCGAAGCAGAACATCCAGACGAAGGCTAAGAGGTCGATATGCTGCGAAAAACACGAGATGGAGCGCTGGCCGGCCTGCTGATCGGGATAGCGCTGATCGGCATTTTCTACTTGCTGCGCGCTCTGCGTATAGCAGCGTTTGTGCCGCTGGTGATCGCCAATACGCTGATCAAGCTGACACCTGGCGATATCGCCACAGCGACGATTGAGGCGCTGGGCAAGTGGGGCATGCGCTCGCTGATCATCATGAGCGTGGTAGGCTTTGTGGTCGCCTATATGGTGCTGGGCATGCTGCTGCTGCGCGGGCTGCGCGGGCGCGCGCGGGGCGCATGGCTGCTGGCGGGCGCGCTGTCGGCGCTGCTGCCGATTGGTGCGATCTGGCTGATGCTCCAGCTTGTGCCGGCCAACCGCGCGATCGCGGAAGGCAGCAGCGGGCTGATTGCGCTGGCGCTGACGTTTGAGCTGGCGGGGCTAGCGCTCGGCGCGCTACTCCACGGCCTGAGCCGCCGCCAGCCGAGCGCAGAGCCAGTGGCGGCGGCCAACCTTGGGCGACGGCAGTTTTTGCTGAGCAGCGCCGGAGCCGCGCTGGGACTAGCGGCGGGCAGCAGCGCTATCGCCTACTTCCTGCCAGAGCGCGAGGTGACCGGAGCAGGCGCGGCGCTGCCAACGAGCGTGCCACCGACCGCCACCACGCCGCCGACGGCCACCGCCAGCCCCACCGCTGGCCCGACGGCCACGCCGGGCGGCCCCACCGCCACGCCAGCGCCGCCGACGGCCACACCGCTGCCAGCCTTCGAGCCAGCCCTGGGCACGCGGCCCGAGATCACCGAGCAGTCGTCGCTGTACCTCATCTCCAGCACCACCACGCCGCCAGAGGTGGACGTGAAGACATGGCGCTTGAAGGTGCACGGCGCAGTCGATAGCCCGTTCGAGCTATCCTACGACGAGCTGCTGGCCATGCCGCGCCACGACCAGACCAGCACGCTGGAGTGTATCTCCAACGAGGTTGGCAACCTGCTAATCGGCAACTGCAACTGGAACGGCGTGCAGCTGCGCGACATCCTCAAGAAGGCGGGCGTGCAAGATGGCGTGGTCGATGTGGTGTTCCGCGCAGCCGAGGGCTACTCGGACTCGATCACGCTGGAGCGGGCTATGGACCCGAACACGATCATCGCCTATGGCGTCGATGGCCAGGCCCTCCAGGTGCCACATGGCTTCCCAGCACGCGTGCGCATCCCCAACCTGTATGGCGAGAAAAATGTGAAGTGGCTCACCGAGATCGAGCTGGTGCGCGAGGACTACCAGGGCTACTGGCAGCAGCGCGGCTGGACCGACGATGCAACAATCTACACCACCTCCGTGTATGATACGGGCAATCCGCGGCTGGGCGATACGCAGCTGGAGCGCAAAGACGGCGTGGTAGCCCTGGGCGGCATCGCCTTTGCTGGCGACCGTGGCATTCGGCGCGTCGAGGTCAAGATCGACGACGGCGAGTGGCGCGAGGCGCGGCTCAAGGAGACCAGCAACGACCTCTCGTGGCGCTTGTGGCGCTACGAGTGGAGCGATGCCACACCGGGCAAGCACACCCTGACCGTGCGCGCCGTCGATGGCGAGGGCCAGCCGCAGGTCGCCGAGGTGCAGGACACGCACCCCAACGGGGCGACTGGCTATCATCAGTAGATCACAGGATTGGCTCGGGTGGCGTGTAGGGTCGGTACGGTGCGAGCGGGATAGCCCGAACCATGCCGTAGATGGCCGTTACGGCAT
>JABXJS010000146.1 GCA_013538855.1 Herpetosiphonaceae bacterium | reverse complement strand
GGTTCCTTTCTTGGTTGGCACCACAAAGGATACCGCACGATTCGGCCGCCACACCGTTTACCCTGGCCCCAGGGAGTCCTGTGATCTACTGAGTATTGTCGCGCAGATAGATTGCTCAAGCAAGGGGAAAACGCGGGGAAAAAAACGTGCGGCCAGCATGGGTATCATGCGAGCCGCACGCAGATGCGCGGAACAGGCTGTTCTACTTCTTGACTGCGGACTTCAAGGTCGAACCGGGCGAAAACGCCGGAACGGTTGAGGCCGGGATTTCCATTGGCTCACGAGTCTGCGGGTTGAACCCCTGGCGTGCCTGGCGATTGCGCGTCTCAAACGTGCCGAAGCCCGTCAGGACAACTTTTTCACCTTCGGCCAGCGTTTCTTTGATGGTGTCCAACATAGCGGAGACTGCCTTTGAGGCTTGGTCTTGGGTGAGATTGGCTTTGGCCGCCACTTTCCGAACGAGATCGCTCTGATGCATCGGCTCCTCCAGTCCTTCTCCTGTTGCTGGAACAGGAGAGCTACTTTTCATACTTGCGATCTGATCATACGGTATCTTGGGCGATCATGCAACTGTTTTAGCCCTTGTTTAGCGGTTTCTTGCCATTTTTAGTGCTTTTGGTGCTGTTTATTGGTACTTTATCTCAAAAAGTGGCTTGAGCGGCTGTAGTAGCGGGGGCAAGCATATGCTTGCCCCCGCATTGCAGGGGATGTGCGCTAGGCACCGGCGCTGCGCGTTTGCTGGCCAAGATAGTGGTTCACAACTTCGGAGAGATGCTGATGCAGCCACTGCGCCATATCCTGCTCGTCCTGCAAAATCTGACGGCAGATGTTGACTGTCTCCTGGTCGCCAAGCTGCTGGGCGGCGGCGATCAGCGCATTGTACGCTGCGATCTCGAAGTTCTCGGTGGCAAAGTCGGCGAGCGCATTTTTCACCACTTCATCATCGGAGAGGGTCATGGGAATCTCTTTGAGCATGCCGGTGATGTTGGAGATACCGACCTTGATGCCCGAGATGTCGCCGCCAAGGCGCTCGATGCAGCTCTTGACCAGATCAGCGTGGCGCTTGGTGGCTTCAGCGTGCTGGTGGATGCGCTGCTGTGCCTGCGGCAGCGCTTTGGCATCCTTGGCATGGTTCTCTAGGGTTGGAACCAGGCTCGTCTCCATGCTGTACGCATCTTTGAGCCAGCCGATCAACGTCTCTTTGCTCGTGGTCATGGGGCCTCCTTCTCAATAAATCAGTGGGACGACTGTGTCCCGCAAAGAGTGTAGCAAGGTTGATTCCAGTACTCGGCTAGGCTGACCCCTTGGGCTGATCGGCGCGCTGGCCAACCGCCGCTTTGCGGGCTGGCTTTTGACGTGGGATCAGCCGCTTGCTCAGCAGCCATAGCACCGAGGCGGCGCTGCCCCAGTAGATCAGCGGCATGAGCGGCTTGCCGGTGTCTGTGCCGCTGAGCACGCCGTGGGCCAGTGCACCGATAAACAAGACGAAGCTCAGATAGTGGATCAGTCGCCAGGCGCGCATGCCGATCCACTGGCGCACATAGAAGCTGCCAAATACGATGATCAGCAGATACAGGCCGATCTGACCCAGCGCGACAGCAAACGGGCGATACGGATTCGAGCTGAGCGGCAGCAGCAGCTGCACAAAACTGTAGTTAATGTAGTGGTCGCCAAGCAGCACCAGCACATGAATAAACACGAAAACGAGGCTGAGCAGGCTGGTGTACTGATGCAGATCGTAGGCGGCCTGGATGCTGACCCAGCGGCTTGGCGCGCGGGCGCTGATCATCATGCCAAACACCATTGCGGCCCACAGCAGCAGATACGCTACGATGGCGCTTGAGCGAGAAATATACCAAAATGCTTTTGGCTCAGCACCGCTCAGCGATCCGATTAACGCTGGGCGCACAAGCGGGAAAATAGCAGCGGCGGCACCGGCCCCAAGCGCCACGAGCGCCAGTGTCAGCACGGCCACAAGCGGTGAAATGGTGGGCGTCGTTGGTAGTTGTAATTGCTGCTGGTTGTTAGGCATACTGTCCTCCTTGCGTTAGCGTGACGAGCGCGTGCGCGCTGCTGGGCGGGGCGCTTGGCCGCTCATGCTGCCGGGCATACCATTGCGCTGGGCCGACACAGCGGTTGGCGGCGCAGTCTGCTGGCGCGGCGGCTGGGTGGGCGCGGCGGTCGGTGCCGACACTTGGGCGGGCAGGTCTGCTGTGTCCGCTTGGGCGGGCGGCTCTGCTGCGGCAGGTTGACCGATGCTCAGGCGCTGATCAGCACTTACGGGCGCAGTATAGCTGGCCACGATCGCAGTAGGGGCGGTGGTGCCATCGGTGGTTTGCGAGCGCAGGGCGATCGTTGTCCAGCCTGTTAAGGTGGCAGCCAGCGACCCAGCCAGGATCAGCGATTTGATGCCCTGGCGATTGGCTTTCTGCTTGCGCGGTGGTTGCTTGCTCATATGTTTTCACGCTCACTTTGATTGAGAGTTGGCGGCACGCTCTGGTTGAAGTTTGGCGTCTGCTGCTGATCGCGGCTGGGCTGCTGTGTGTTCTGGCTTGCGCGACCAGGGCGGCCGCCGTGGCCACGCTGGCGCTGGGGCATCAACAGCTCACCGCTCTGCGCATCGACGTAGACTGTGCCGCGCTCAAGCGGAACTTCATAGACGCTGCGTCCGTTGATTGTTTCAAGCTGCGGGCTACTGGTGATCGCCACCGCTGGGAGCTGCTGCTGCACAATGGCGACGGCATCTGCCGCTGAGAGCGCTGCTGGTGCGGCGCTCGGCGCTGTGGATTGGCTGGGCGCGGCTGGACTGCTTATGTCTGCGCTCGCTGGCGGCGCGGCTGCGCGTGCGGGGACAGCGGTATTGGGCTGAGCGGGAGCCTGCGCTGCATCTGGCGGCGCGGCTGCGCGTGGGGCGTCGGCGGCGCTGGGCTGCGCAGGGGCCTGGGCTACGGCGTCGCTGCTGGGGGCGGTGCTTGGTGGCTGGCTGACTGGGGTTGGTCCGTCGGCGGCTAGCTCAAAGACGGACGGCTGCGTCGGCGTCGATGTCTGGCGATTGATGAGCACGAGCGCAATCGCCACAGCGATAAACGCCCATATGCCGATTGACACTGCGCGTGCGGTTGGTTGTAGCATCGTTCGCTCCTTTCGTAGCACGGTGTTGACTGGGAGCTATGCTAGCAAGAAGGTATGGAGAACTTGTGAAGATGGCGTATTATAAGAGCGCTAAGCCGTTGATTTTGAATGCGTGGTGATGATGACTCCAGCTACTTCACGTGCGCCGCATGCGCAGGTTGCCATCGTTGGCGATGGCGTGGGCGCGCTGATCACATGGGGCGTGCTGCGCGCCGCAGGGCTGGCGGCGACCGACATGGTCGTCTTTGGCGATGCTCCGGCTCCGCTTGCGCGCCTGGAGCGCTGTGCCACGGCGATTGAGCAGCGGCGTATGCGCTCGGAGGGCCAGGGGCATCTGCGGCCGCTGGATACGCCACGACTGGCCTGGGTTGAGCTGTGGCGGCGGCGCACGCTCTGGCCGCTCTGGCTGGCGCTCTGGCAGCGCTACACGCCGCCGCTTGATCTGCTGCTCGATGATACGCGGGCTTGGGCTGAGCAGAGCGGTTTCTGGCAGCAGCGGGTGCCCACGCGCATTGCAGCGGTCGAGCGCTCGGCGCTCAATCGGTTTGTGCTGCGCGATCAGCAGCAGGAGCTTGTGGGCAGCGCACGCCACGTGGTGTTAGCGCTGGGCTATCCTGGGCTAGCCTGGCCAGCGGCGCTGTGCGCGTGGCGGCAGCATCCGTGTGTGCAGCACGCCTATGCGGAGCACCAATTTAGCGCTGCGGACCATGTGGTGGTGATCGGCGGCGGCATGGCTGCGGCACATCTGTGGAGTGCGGCGCTGCAGCGCGGGGCGCAGGTAACGGCCCTCCATCGCCATCCGCTGCGCCGCCAGTTTCTGAATGCGCCGCGCTGCACGTTTAGCGCGGTTGGCCTGGATGCCTATCAGCAGCTTGAGCCAGCGCAGCGCCGCCAATTTTTTGCCAATCTTGGTGCCGCCAGCTTTCCATGGCGCTTAAGCTGGGAATGGCAGCGCTGGCAGGCACAGCGGTCGGGGCGCTTCCAATCGCGCACCGACCGCGTGGTGGCGCTGGCCGAGCCAAGCCCTGGCCATTTGTGCCTGTCCCTCGCCAGTGGCGCAACGCTAGCAGCGACCAAGGTGATTTGTGCGACGGGCTTTGAGCAGAATATGCTGCGGCATACGCTGATCGCTGGGCTGGTGGAGCGCTACGGCGTGCCGCAGCGTGATGGGCGGCTGTTGGTGGCCGACGACTGCACCTTGCCGCAGCTTAGCCAGCCTGCGAGCATCTGCGGCGCGGTCGGCGTGCTCAGCCGCTGGGCGCTGCCAATCGCCGACACGTTTATGGGCATGAAGTACGCGGCGCGACGGCTCCAGCCACTGCTGATGCAGACGCAGGCTGGCTAAATCGGCTGCGCTGGCTGCTGATCGGCGCGCTGTGCGCGATCCTGGCGCGTGTGTCGCCGCAAACTGTTGAGGAGTACTTGAATGTGTTTGACCGCTGTTGGTCGCTTGCATACGCGCTTGACCAGCCTGCTGCTGCCGCTGGCGCTGGCGCTGGTGCTGATTGCTGGGACCGGTGATGGTGTGTATGCGCGTGTGTTCGGGCTAATGGCGCTGAGCGGTATTGGGCTAGATATGCTGGCGTACAGCTGGCTGATCGCTTTTCAGCCGCGCTGGCTCTTTGTGCTGCTCGGCGGGCTAGAGTGGCTGGTGGTAAGTCGGCTGGCGACACTGCCGATGCTGCAGATCACGCTACCGCAGGCTGCGGCGCTGCGATTTTACCTTGCGAGCTGGCTGCTGGCCTGGCTCAGCATCGAGTGGCTGCTGCCGCTGCTGCATCCGCGCTGGGCCGAACTGGGCGGCGCGTGGTGGCCAACACGCTGGCCGCGCATGGCGCTTGCCCAGCGCCGGGCGGCCTACGGCTGGGCCTGGGCGGCGCTGCTGCTGGTGGGCAGCCCTTGGCTGGTGCTGTGGCTGCCTGGCTTTGCGACCAGCGTGAGCTGGCAGCGCTGGCATATGCTCGCGGTGTATGTGCCGCCGTCATGGCTGAGCGGGCTGGCGCTGCGCACGAGTCTCTCGCTGCTGAGCGTCTATCAGCTGCTGTGGCTCGGGCTGGGATTTGCATGGCTGCTCGGCGGGCAGCTGCTCTGGCCGCTATCACGCTGGCAGGCGGCACTGCTCGGCGCGCTGGTGCTGGCGCTGGTGAGTCTTAACCAGCTGCTCTGGCTTGCTGCTGGCGTGTGGCTGACGCTGGCCGTAGGCTGGGGCGTGAAGCGTCTTCAGCTGCGGCCCACAGCGCTAGCGCAGCCCTAAGCACCTGCTCGGCTGAAGCGCAGTAGAGCATTGATTAGCGCGCGCACGGCAGCCCCATCTAGGCCCAGCGCGACGCCGCCGCGCCGCCTGGCACGGCTGCGGATTGATGCAGCACAGGCTTAACCTTCAGTGCAGGCTCCATCCACCATACCCAATGCTGCTGTGTTGCGCCGCTCAGGGTGATCGTGCTGGACCTGCCGCCGATTGTGCGCTGACGCTCGTGACGCCGCCTGCGCCTGCCGCCTGGCACGGCTGCGGATTGATGCATCTGTACCTGCAATCACCATAGGTGTGTAATCGACATACAGAATGTAGAATGAGCCACAGCGTTGCATCCTACGGATGCTCGCGGCGGGTAAGCGTCTCAGTCAGCCCATGGTCAACGACATAGCGAGTGGCTGCGTTGCGTGATGCGACACCAAGCTTTTTGAAAATAGATCGCGTGTAATCCCCAACGGTGTGGATGCTAAGCGCAAGCTGATAGGCGATCTCTTTGTTGGTGAGGCCGGTAGCGAGCAAAGCAAGCACCTGGCGCTCGCGCTCTGTAAGGGCAGCGTGGGGCTGAGCTAGCGGCGCGAGCCACTGAAGCGATGGGTCGGCCAACACCTGATCGACTGTTGGTCCAAGGTCTAGGGTTTGGCCTTGTGTCCAAGCCTGTTCGAATAGCTGTGGTGTTAGGTGTGCGCGTGCGTGGTCGCGCTGAGCAGTGAAAAAATCCTGATCATCAATTGAGGTGCTTGAGCCGGCGTGTTGATGAAGCTTTGTCGTAAGGCCAAACAGGCAGATGCTAGCGTAGTGCTGCTGACTACCGACAATGGCGCTTGCCAAGGCTTCGAGCACCAAGATCATGCCCTGCGTATCGCTTAAGGCGCGCATAGCCTCTAGACTCTGAATGAGCAGCTGGCGGCTAGTGCTGTGGTCATGCTGTCGCTGCGCCAAAATACCGAGATTGTTTAAAATCAGCGCTTTGCCCCAAGGGTTGCCTGCGGCCTCATAGTATTCTGCGCTTTCTGTGTAGAGCCTATGCGCCTGATCGTATGCGCGCTCTTGTTCATACAGGATGGCTAAATTATTGAGTCCAGTAGCAATCATCTGATGGTGGTTGAGCTGCTGGGCGAGGGCCAGAGACTCCTCGTGGAGTTTGCGGGCAGTCACGACATCATCTTCTTGCGTTGCGATGATGGCTAGGTGCGAAAGACTTGCGGCAGTTCCTCGGAGGTCGTCAATCTGCTGGCAGAGCGTGAAGCTTTGCTGATAGTAGTTCTTGGCGGCGGCCAAGTCGCCCTGGATATGGGCTAAGTTGCCAGCTGCATTGCTAGCGCGGATCCATGTTGTGTGCAGGTTTAGGCTTGCGGGATCGGCGGGATCGTAGCGCACACCATTGGCGGCGAGCGCCAGCGCCGTTTCAAGCCATGTGCGACCCTCGCGGATCAGGCCCATGCGCCACCAGAAGCGCCAGAGCGCGGCGGTGAGCTGGAGCAGTTCGGCATAGTGGTCGTGGGCTTTCGCCCAGTCGAGGATTGCATGGAAGTTATCGATCTCGGCGCGCAGACGCTCAAGCCAGAGCTGCTGCTGCGGACCGCGCAACTGGGTTGACGCCTGCTGGGCGAAGTTGATGAAGTACTCGGCGTAGGTATACTGAACGGCGTTATGCTCAGTGGCGGACGCAAGCTGCTCCCAAGCGTACTCGCGAATGGAGAGCAAGTAGCGGAAGCGCGGCGCATCACCGGTGGCATGCTGCTCTAGCAGGCTATGATCGACGAGTGCAGCCAGCAGTTCTATTATTTGCAATGGCGCGAGATCTGAGCAGATAGCGTTAGCGGCCTCAAGCGTAAACCCGCCGACGAACACTGAGGTCAAGCGGAACACATACTGCTCTTGATTGTTGAGCAAGTTGTAGCTCCAGCTGAGCGCATTGAGCAAACTTTGATGGCGTGGATCGACCGTAGCCTGTCTTGCTACGAGCAACTGAAAGCGTTGATCTAACCACTTGAGTAGCGCCTCTGGGGGCAACACTTTGCTACGCGCCGCTGCAAGCTCAATTGCGAGCGGCATGCCATCCAGTTTGCGGCAGATTTGCCCAATGATAGGCGCGTTTTGTTCATCAAGATAGAACGTAGGCAGGGTGGTGCGGGCGCGAGCCACGAACAACTGCACTGCTGCTGCGGTCGCATACACCTCAAGTGTTTGATCTGTGCTGCTCGCAGGCAGATTGAGCGGCGGAATCGCGTACTGCTGCTCGGCTGCAACGTTGAGCACGGTGCGGCTGGTGACGAGGATGCGCAGCTGATTGGTTTGTTGCAGCAGTGTAACAACATCAGCTGCGGCAGGGAGCACTTGCTCAAAGTTATCGAGCACGAGCAGCATACGCTGCTGGCGCAGGGTGGCACTCAGCTGTGCCAGCAGCGTATGCTCAGCCTGCTCCTGCAGACCAAGTGCCTGAGCGATGGCGGGCAGCACAAATTCGGCCGCTTGAATGCTTGCTAGTGTTACGAAGCAGACACCATTGGCACAGCGCTGCTCCATGCCTTGGGCTATATGGATGGCCAGGCGTGTCTTGCCGATGCCGCCTGGACCGGTTAAGGTTACGAGCCGCCGCTCGCTCAATAGCTGCATGATATTTAACACATGGCTTTCGCGTCCGATGAGCGGGGTGACAGGGTACATGGATGGCTGCATCTGCATCTTCATAGCAACTCCTTAAATCTCGTGAGCGGATGTAGTGCAGAATTGGTTATGATGTTGCTGGGCATGCAGCCATTATCGTCATTATGTGCGTGTTTGTCACTCACTCGCTAGGTTGATCTAAGCTGGCCTGTGTGACAGGTGTTGAGCTGTTTAGATCATGTGCTCACTCCACACGCCGGACTGGTACCAGCTGCGGCTGAGCATGCGCTGACGCTTGCCGCTCGTTGTGCGTGGTATCGACCCATGGGGCACAAGCAGAATCTCGTGGGCGCGCAGACCAAAGCGCTGCTGCAGTGCCTGCTGCAGCGCCTGGACAATGACGGAATGGGCGGCGGCTGGTACTTTGGTCTCAGCGATCACGATGAGGTTGTCGGTGCCAGCACTGGCGCTGTGGCAGCTGAAGGCGACCGTATAGCCGCTGCGCACATCGGGGTGCTGCTCGACAACCTGCTCGATATCGTGGGGCAGATAGTTGCGTCCGCGCACGATAATGAGTTCCTTAATGCGGCCAAGCACATATACCTCGCCAGCGACCATGTAGCCACGATCACCGGTGTGATACCAGCCGCCACGCAGTGCCTGTGCCGTAGCCTCTGCATCGCGGAAGTAGCCAGACATCAGCGATGTTCCACGCACGCAAATCTCACCGATCATGCGGTCGGCGAGCAAATGGCCGTTGGGGCCTTGCACACACACCTCCAGCCCCTCAAGCGGCTGGCCCATGCTTAGCACCTCGATGGCTGGCTCGGTGGGGTTGGCCACCGGCAGGGCGCGCTGCTCCTCGCGCGCAGCGCGGATATTGATGCGATCAGGGATGCAGTAGGTTGGACGCTCGTGCTGGTGGAGCGTCGTCGCCACGACTGTCTCGGCCATGCCGTAGGCTGGCCGCAGCGTATGCTCGGCCAGCCCATAGGGCGCAAAGCAGCGCTGAAACGCGCTGGTAACCTGGGACGAGACCGGCTCTGCGCCGATGAAGGCATGCCGCCATGAGCGCAGATCGAGTCTGTCAGCCTGCACAGGGTCGAACTTTTTCACGCAGTGCTGATAGGCGAAGGTTGGAGCGCCGCTGTGGGTAATTCCATAGTCGCTGATGTGCTGTAGCCAAGCGAGCGGCCTGCGCAGAAAGCGCAGCGGCGACATAAGACCTAACAGCGACTGATAGTATAGAGCGGTCAACATCTGCATAAAACCCATATCGTGATACAGCGGCAGCCACACAAAAAAGCCGTCGCTGTAGGGCGCAAAGTGGGTGGCCTTGGCTATGGCGCGAATGTTCGATACGACCTGCTGCTGCGTGAGCAGCACGCCTTTGGGAGCGCTGAGAGAGCCTGATGTAAGCTGAATATGAGCCGGATCGCTGGGCTGCATATGCGGCCAGGAGTCTGGATGCAGGCAGCCGTAGCCAACAAGCTGTTGCGGATGTACAGTGGAGGCCGCGGGCGCGCCTGCTACGACCTGGAGCGTGGCTTGAAGCTCCGCTGGTACGACAACGAGCGTTGGCGTGAAGCGTTGGACCAATGTCTCAAGGTAGCTGCGGCTGGCCATGGGATCGCGGGCTGCGGGGCTAGCGACTGAGCAAGGCACTGCCCCTAGCAGCAACGCTGCACAGAGTGTCTGCATATAGTCCTGATCTGTTGGCAGCATCAGGATCACACGATCGCCTTTGCCAACGCCACAGGCTGCTAGACCGGCAGCCAACTCGCAGGCTGTGCGCCAAAGAGCGGCATATGTGCTGCGCTGCTCGGCGTGCTCGGTATTCAGCAGCACGAGGTTGCTCCGTTCGGCTTGGTTGAGCGGACGGCACCCGAGTGCCCAGATCGCATCGGTGATGGTTGTATGCGCGCCGGAGTGCTCGATCAATGCACGCTGTTCCGCAGCAGTTGTAACTGCGCACTGCTTAATCATAGCGCGGCCTCTGCGGCTGGAGTAGTGGCTCTATCAGAGGGATGGACGCAGCTGCCCTGGTCTGAACATACTGGATGATTTCGCTGAGCGTCACAAAGTTGAGCGCCTGCTGATCGGAGATGAAGATACTGAAGCGTGCTTCGATGCCCGCCATCAATTCCATTGTCGCCAAGGAGTCGAGTGGCAGGCTCAGCAGATGTGTGCTGCTTGTGATTGCAGCTGGATTGAGCGTATCACGGTCGGTCTCGGCGACAACCTGCATAATCAAGCTGCGCAGGTGTTCGAGGATCGCGTGCTCTGTGAGGAGGCTGTCTAGTGTCATTGCAGGCTTAGCTTTCTATGCTGTTTAAGAAAAATACCAGGCGACTTGGGCAACTGGGCGTAGCGCTCGTAAGCGGCGCACTTCATAAGTGAGCGCCGCAAGCGTGTAGTCGATGTCAGCGGCGCTGGTGGTGCGCCCAAGGCTGAATCGTACAGCGCTATGGGCGATCTCATCGGGGATACCCATGGCGGCCAGCACAGAGGATGGTCGGCCAGCGTGGCAGGCTGAGCCGGTTGAAACCGCGATGCCATGCAGGCTGAGCGCCAGCGCTAGCGCCTCGCCTTTAATACCGCCGATGCTCACATTCAACGTATTTGGCAGCATGTAGCGCAGATTGCCGTTGACATGAACGTTACCAAGCTGGCACAGACCAGCGAGCAGTCGATCACGGAGCTGACGCTGCTGCTGTTGTTCAGGGTCATGCTGTAAATTCGACTGAGCGATCACACAGGCTGTGCCAAAGCCAACAATGCCGAGCACGTTCTCGGTGCCCGAGCGCAGGCCGAACTCTTGGCCACCGCCATGAATCAGTGGCTCTGTGAGCATCTCCCTGGAGACGATGAGTGCGCCTATGCCCTTAGGGCCGTAGAGCTTGTGGGCGGCGAGCGAGAGCAAGTTGATCGGCAGTATGCCAAGATCAAGCGGGTACTTGCCAGCACTTTGCACCGCATCGGTGTGTAGCGGAACCTCCGCCTCGCGGGCGATGCGGCTGATCTCCTCAATTGGCTGCAGCACGCCCGTTTCATTGTTGGCATACATGATCGAAATCAGTTGAGAGGTTGGGCGCAGCGCCCGCCGCAGATAGTCTGGGTCGATGCGCCCGTCGCTATCCACCGGCAGGTAGGTGACGTGGTGTCCGCAGCGCTCAAGGTAGCGGCAGGTGGCGAGAGCGGCGGCATGCTCGACCTGCGAGGTGATGATATGCGCGGGATAGTGATGCAGTTCCCAGTCTGCGATGCTGCTCTTGAGGGCGAGGTTAATCGCCTCAGTGCCAGAGCCAGTAAACACCACTGCCTGAGGCTGCACCATGAGCATCTGCGCCACCTGCTGGCGCGCGCGCTCAACGAGTGCATGCGCCGCACTCCCATAGGCGTGCAGGCTCGAAGGATTCCCAAATGTAGCGAATGCTTGCTGCATCTGCTGGACGACGGCAGGGTCTAAGGGAGTGGTTGCGTTGTGGTCAAGATAGACGGTTTTAGCTGAAAGATTGTTGTCCATGCACGGCTCCACGTTACCGCTCAAAGGCTGCTTGATCAGGTGCGGGCTGGGTCGAGCGGCTCCTGTACGTTCTAACGAGCATATGTACGACATCGCAGCCGAGCGTCGCGCAGTGCCACTGGTTGGGCATGAAGCCGCCCGCAAGGGTGCTGACAGTAGTTTCATCAAGGCGCGCTAGCGCATCTAGGTGCTGACCGCAAATCGCTGTAGCGATAATGCTGGCTGTAGCCAGCGCCGCCGAACAGCCGTAGGCGAGAAATGAAGCGTCAGTCACAATCTGGTTACTAATTTTGGCATACAGATGAATTTGATCGCCGCAGACCGGATTGCCGACATAGGCCACGACATCGGCGTCAGGCAGCGCGCCAGCGTGCTGCGGATTGGTGAAGTGTTCGATGATCTGGGGGCTGAAGCGCATAATGTCGATCCTTTCTTCTGGCCTAGATCGCAGGTTTACTGCACGGCACAGCTTTGCATAATTACCTGGCTGTCGATGAACTTCTCGATGCTGACCGCGCAGCAGCCTAGCTCCGCGCCCTGCAGGCGGCGGCGAAACACAACAACTTGACCGTTGCGTCCGCACGGGCAGGTGCCTACAGCGTCGATCTCGCCAACATCCTCAGACAGAATGTAGCTAGGGTAGGACTGGCTGAGCGGATCGAGAATCGCGATCACGCCCGTCTGGCGCGGAGGCAGCTCGCGGCTCAGATCGGCGACATCGCGGATGCTCACGTGGCACCACGGTGGCACATGCTTTCGTTGATGCTCACACTCAATTGCGAGCATATTTGACTCGATCATGCCGTACATATCACGGATGTTCGCTGGACGAACGCCGAGATGGGTTTGGATCTTTTGATCGAACGCCTCCCGTCCGATATTTGCTCCGGTGTAGCGCTTCCAGCCACCAAGCGTGATCACATGGGAGTTTGGGTCAAGCTCCATGCGGATGTTTTCTGCGGCCATGTACTGCAACAGGCGGTTGATCAGGAAGGGTGGGCCGAAGATGTGGCGTGTCTGCTTGTAGGCCCAGTTCTGAAGATACTCCAGCGCCTCGGCAGGGTTGAACGTGTAGTTGCGCACAAGATAGCTGCGGTCATCGAGTAGAGCGCAGAAGAAGTTGAACGCCTTAACCATGCCCATCTCAGGAGCCTCGGATGGGGATGGGCAGAGGAACAGGCCCACGCCGTTGCTGATGTCAAAGAACTCGCGGTAGAGGCCGATTAGCGAGAGCACCGCACGGCTAGTGGTCACAGTGTCGCGGCGGGCGACGCTCGGCACACCGCTGGTGCCAGTGCTGCGCAGCTCAAGGTCAATGCTGCTGAGCGGCGTTGAGAGCAGCACGTGGGCGTTGGCCTGCTTGAAGGTGCGGACCGGTGTAAGCGGGATGCGCGCAAGGTCGTCCACTGTCACCAGATCTCGCGGATGCAGCCGCTGCGCTAGGCACTGGGCATGAAAAAACGCATTGGCTGAAAAATGAAACTTCACATTTTGGCGTATAAGTTCGACTTTGAGCTGTGCTTGCTCGGCGAGCGACGCTTGGAAAGACTGGCTGATGTTACCGATGATCGAGTCCACCGTGTGTTCCATTGGAGTGACTCCTTTGCGGTTCGGGACTAGTACACCGCGCTGTGGGTTGGATTGCCTGGTGCTCGCTCCACTATATCGACACAGCCAGCTTGATGCTATCCCTGAACCATGGGGTTTTAAGGGTGTTGGTCGATCACTCAGTGCGGATCAGGTTCTACACATCGCTGCACCATGCTCAAGCTCCCTCAAGCAGCGTCCCCCCATTTCAGGGGGTGACATCCCGCTGTGCCCCATAAACCTGCGATATACAGCTGTTTAGCTAGTGGCTACATTTGCATGTGTCAGTGTTTTCCGCAGTTGATTGGGTTTGGTTTGTCTGGTGAAACAGCAATTATCAAAAGGAGGGAACAGCATGATCTGGTTGATGAACTTCCGTGCTGCTCGATTGGTTGGCAGCTAGACACGCTCTGCTAACCCTGCAAGGGGCGCACCGCTTCTGAACTTCCATGTATGCAATCAACCCAGAAAGGATGTTTCATGCGACATCGTTCTTTCATTCTGCTTTTCTTTTTGTTATTCTCGATGATTCCGCCAGCGGCACTAGGTCAAACACTGGTCATCCGTGCTGGCGACTTGGACGTCCGCTTTGGCGGCGGCGATGGCTTGGTTGCTAGTAACTTCGGTGGCCATGACGATGGCTCGGCGCTGCTGCGCCAAAGCGATGGCAAGCTGATTGTACTTGGCACGTCCACCAATAATGGCTACCGGCTGCTTGTGGCGCGCTACACAGCCGATGGTCAACTCGACCCATCATTTAGTGGCGATGGCTTTCTGACTGACCAAGTCAGCTCGGCCAACACGCGCGGCTATGCTGGCCTGCTCACCAGTAGCGGCAAGATTGTGGTGGTTGGTGATGTCGAAAACAGCGCCACCACAGCCATCGACTATAAGTTTGCGCTGGCCCAGTACACGGCGACTGGTGCAGCCGACACCAGCTTTGGCAGTGCTGGCAAGCTAAGCACAGCCATTGGCGACAATGCCCAAGCATTCGCCGCTGCGCTGGCTCCTAACGGCAAAATTGTGGTTGCTGGCTTGCGTCGATCTGGCTCTAACAGCGATTTTGCGGTGGCGCGCTACAACACCAACGGCACACTTGACACCACATTCAGCAGCGACGGCATTCAGATCGTCGACTTCGGCTCGCCCTACGACGAGGCCTACGCAGTTGCGGTACAGTCAGATGGCAAGATCGTGCTCGCTGGTAAGACTGGCTCAGGCTCCAGCACGAACATAGCGCTTGCCCGTCTCAACTCCAATGGTGCGCTTGATACCACGTTTAGTGGTGATGGACGCCTGACCAAAGACGTGAACGGCAACACGGATGTTGTGCGGGGGGTGACCGTTCTCTCTAGCGGGCATATCCTCGTGGCCGGCTCAACCTTAGACGGCTCGCGCTACCAGTTTGCCCTGCTCAAATACACAAGCAGCGGGCAGTTGGTAACAAGTTTTGGCTCCAACGGGGTTGCCACAGCGGCGTTCAACAACTCTGCGTTGGCGAACGGGCTGATTGAGCAGCCGGATGGGAGCACGATTCTGTTTGGGAAACACTATCCGCACACAGCCGTTGCGCGCTTTGATCCAACCGGCCAGCGCGATCAGTCCTTTGGATCCGATGGAATGGTGACGATCGAACATGGCACGGCCAGCAACGCCAGCAGCGGTGTGCTGGATGCAGATGGCAACATCGTGCTGGCTGGCATCACTGGCGCGTATCCAATGGATGTGGGGTTGATCCGCCTGTACGGCGCGCCGATCTTTAATCAGGGTCCGGTAGCAGTCGCCGATAGCTTCCAGTTTCTGGCCGATACGCCACGCAACGAGCGAAGCGGTGTGCTGGTCAACGACACCGACGCCGACAACCATGAGCTAACGGCGGTGCTTGAGCAGGACGTTGCACATGGTTCGCTGGTGCTGCAACCGCAGGGAACGTTCATCTACACACCGACAGCTGGATTTATAGGCAGCGATCAGTTCAGCTACCGCGCCTTCGATGGCTTCGATTACTCAGCGCCGGTGACGGCAACCTTAGAGATTGTGACCGAGAACTCGCCACCTGTGGTGACAATCAGCAGTCCCGTCGAGAACGCGTATTTCGCCGCGCACGAGCTGACGGTGACAGGCAGCGTCACCGACAGCGAGGGTTTCGTTCAGAATGTGCTGGTCAACGATACGCCAGCAACGGTAACGGGCACGCTGTTTAGTGCCAATATTACGCTGGGCGAAGGCGCGCAGATCATTGTTGTAACAGCGCTCGACGCGCAGGGCAGCGCCAGCAGCGCTAGCCGCATCGTGTCCGTCGATACTGTCGGCCCGCAGGTGACGGTTGTAACGCCAGCACAAGGTCAGGCTGTGTACACGCTGACCCCGACCGTGCGGTTGGACTATGTTGATACTGTGAGTGCAGTCGATCCAGCCAGCATCGCTGGTGTTTTTACCAGCGCCAGCGGCGCGACAACGGCGCTGAGCCTGCTATCGGCTGATGCCGACGGTGCGCTTGGTCAGCCTGCCACGCCATTGGCTGTGGATACGGTCTATACCTTGACGTTGCAGGTAGCCGATACCCTGGGCCATACGACTGCAACATCCGCGACCTTCTATGTCACACCTGATCCCGCTGGAGTTGTGCCGCCAGTTGAACTGCCTACATCGGGCTGGATCAATGGGATTGTTGCGGACACAAGCACCTGTGACGCAGAACTTGTGACCTGTCAGGGCCTCGCTGGTGCCCGCATCACCCTTGAGCAGCGCTACAGCGGTGAAACTGCGACGGTGATTGGCACTGTGCTGACTGGCCCCGACGGTTTTTTTGCATTCCCTGTTGAGCGCAATGGGATCTACTGGGTGCGCATCGAAAAAGATGGCTACACCTATGGGCAGCGTGAAATTGCTACGGCCGAAGAGCGCACAGCAACATCGAATACTATCTATCTGACGCCGCTCGATTCAGCTGCTGTTACCTGTGATATAGCAGGCTGTGACTACACCAACAGCGACGGCTCGATTAGCGTGGATATTCCACCAGGCGCGATTACCGCCGGGGTGAGCGAAACGATTCGGGCCACCAACTTTGAGCAGGTCGAGTTCTTGCCTAGCGGTGAGCTGCCGCCGGGCACCTGGGAAACCTATGCGTTTAATCTCAGCGGCGACTCCGAGCTGACTTTTGCCAAGCCGGTGACGGTGACGTTGCGCAACGATCGTGCCTTCCCGCCAGGAACCGAAGTGCCGATGGGCTATTGGAACCAGGCGACGCAGCAGTGGGAGCACACGGGCACGGCGGTGGTCGATGCTAGCGGTGACTATCTGGTTGGACAGGTCGTGCACTTTTCAAACTATGACTGGAACTTCCCGGTCAGCCCAGCCGGCTTCTCCTTTGACATTGATGTCGATGACGATGACGCCTCAAGCACCTGTGCCGGTGAGGAGGGCTGCTGGGTCAACTATAAGTCAGGCGCACTGGAGGAATGGGTCACCGTGCCTGGCGTGCAGGTGTTAGACACCAATGTTGCGCCAGAGCTGCGCTACAACAGCAAGCGCGCCAACCCGGCCGCCATTATCGATGTGAACCTGCGTATCAGCCAAATTGGCAACGCGCAGCTTGGTGATCATGTCATGATGGAGGTGTTTATCGAAGGGCAAAAAACCGATGTCGAGTACTTTAGTCTCTTGGACAGCCCTGATGAGGCCGGACGCTTCCGCTACGAGTGGGATGGACGCAATGCCCGAGGCGAACCACTCCCGCCGGGCATCTATAACTACACCGTGAAAATCGGCGTGCCTTATGAGGCTGCATACTGCCGACCTGTTGGTGGACGCTTTGGCAACGCATGCGACGCAGAAATTCCTGGCTATCGTACCCTAGCGTACAAGTATGAGACTGTGCATGGCACGATTGCGCTTGACGTGGACACCGACCTTGCCAATGGCTGGGTGCTGGATGGGCAGCAGCGTCTGTACCACAACGCACTTGGGCAAGTGCTGATTAGTGATGGACGTGAGCGCGATACGTTTAGCGAGGTTGGTGTAAGCGGTGCTGGCTTTGCTGCCCTAAGCATACCGCCAGAGCGGCCAGTGCTGCAGCCAAGCGTTGATGCTGTGAAGTCTGTCGCTGATACAGCCGTTCAGCTGCCTGAACTAACCCCGCCAGCGCTGCTTGCACCTGACGATGCTGATAGCACTACGGTGGCAAAACAAGAATCATATACGCAGGATGTTGGCATCGCCAGCGTCAATGTGTGCGGCACGATTGACTCGGCCCAAACCTGGACAGCCGCCAACAGCCCGTATGTTGTCACCTGCTCGATTGTGGTGACGAGCACCGGCTCACTCACAATTGAACCAGGTACGGAGGTGCGCTTCAACAGCGGACTCTTGTCCTTCAATGTGCTGGGCACATTGAATGCCCAAGGCACACCGACGCAGCCAATCACCTTCACGCCGAATGTTCTGACGCCAACGGCACAGTTCTGGCGCGGCATTGAGCTGCTAGAGGGCCATCAAACGGCAGCGTTGAGCCACATTGTAGTTGAATATGCGCAAAATAATCTTGTCGTGACCCAAAGTGCGGCCTCGCCAGCGCTCACAATCACCGACAGTATCTTCCGCAGCGCCCAGAACGGCCTCCATGTGACGGTCAAGGGCAGCCCTTTGCCAGTGACGCTAGAGCGCCTGAGCTTTACCAATCACACATTCCTGCCGATGCATCTGGTGTTGCAGGAGGCGAGTGGGTTGGTGCGCACCCGTGCGCTGAGTTTTACCGCCAATCCAATCAATGCGCTGACCTTCGCCGGTGTCGATAATCTTTTTGATCGGAATCAGACAACGATCAGCGGCGAGTTTACGCTCGACAGCGAGCCAGGTCAGGCGGTGGTGCTGGCCGACCACGCCAATGGCGCGTGCGGCAGCTTTCCAATCATCACCGCTACTGGCCGCCTGCGCCTCGTGCCAGGAGCTATCCTCAAACATCACACCTTCTGCCGCTTTCACGTTGAGGGCGAGTTGATCGCTGAGGGCACTGCCGACGCGCCAATTATTTTCACCTCCCTCAAGGACGATGCCCACGGCGGCGACTCCCAGAACGACGGTCCAACCAGCGGCGCACCGGGCCAATGGAACGGGCTGTACCTGACACAGCCGCGCAAGGTGCGCTTGGTGCACACCCAGCTGCTCTTCTTCGATGCGCTTCAGGTCGATACGCAGAATGCGCTTTCACCCTTCAGCCTAGAGTTAGAGCACACCGAGGTGTTAACTGGTAGAAATGGCCTATTAATCAACTCACTTGGTCGCAACACCGATGTGACGATCCGCGATAGTCTTTTCGCCGATCAAACTTTCAACGGCATGAACCTCAACTTGACTAGTGGCGGGGCGGTGATTCGCCTGGAGCAGAACCACTTCGCCAACAATGGAGCTGCGGCGCTACGGTTCTTCCTCAACAATGCTAACGCTGAGGTGATTGCTCGTGGCAACACAGCTAGCGGCAATACAACCAACGGTGCCGAGCTGCCAGCCGGAGTGATCGGCGGCTCGCTGATCTTCGACTGGGGCGGCAACCCCGAGTTTCCCTTGGTGTTGGTAAGCACGGTGCCTGTCGGTGTTACCGCATCGATGTGGATCGGCCCCGGCACCATTATCAAGAGCGCAACGGGCAAACTGGATGTCGCCGGTACCCTAACTGCCGATGGCACACCGACAGAGCCGATCATCTTCACCCACATCGACGATGACTCCGTCGGCGGCGACACGCGCGGCAACGGACCGCCAACCGCTGCGCTTAATCCATGGCCTGGCTTGGAGCTGCGCGGCACACGCACGACACTGGATCATGTCACCATCAAACACGCCAACGATGCTATCCTCTTACGAACTGACGATGTGTCGATCAGCGCCAGCCGCTTCATCAGCAATGTCCACGGCATCCATGTGCGATCCAATGAGGCGTTTGCGCCACAGACGCTGCAAGGCAACACGTTTGTTGGCAATACAGCGTTTGGCATCAAGAATGAGGGCACAGCTACCATCAACGCCCGCGATAACTGGTGGGGCGCTGCCTCTGGGCCACGCCATGCTACCAACCCGGCTGGAACCGGCGATGTTGTCTCCAACGGCGTGTTTTTCGATCCTTGGCTCGCCAGCCCAGATGGCTTCTTTGTGACCAAAGACGCTGATGACTACTCCTCGCTGCGCTTCAACCTTGAGGCGAATGTCTATACGCGCACGTATCCCGATGGTACCCAGGTGGTCTTCAACATAGACGGCACCCACCGCCACACCCTGAAGCCCGATGGCCGCAAGATCGCCTATACATATAATAACGACGGTAGCGTCGCCACCATCGAGATCACCGCGCCAGGACAGTTCGATCCGCAGTGGGTTTGGCGCTTTGGCTATGTCAATCAACACTTGGCAAGCATCACCGATCCGGCAGGGCGGATCACGGCGGTGGAGATTGACGACCTTGGTGATCTGCGCTCTGTTGTGTTTCCCGATCAATCGATGCGTAGCTTTGTCTATGATGACGAGCATCTGCTAATAGCCCAGACCGATCAGAACGGCGCGACCACGCGCTATGAGTATGTGCGCGGCCGCATCCAGCGCATTCAAGACCCAGCGCGGCCGGTTTTTGATCCAGAGACAGGCACAACCAAGATTGAAATTCCTATCCGTGATCTGCGCGTACAGGATAACAACCCGCCGCCGATAGAAATGGCAGTAGTAGGAACATTTAGTTCCGTTGGTGGGCGCAGCAGCCCCAGCAGCCCGCGGCCCCCTGCGCCTAAATCACGTGAGGTCAAGGCGACCATTCACGCCATTGGCTCTGGGGCGCGGATTGAAGGCGAATTCAATAAATCAGGCTCGTGGAAAACTAAAACCGATGCGCTAAGCCGCACCACAACGTTCGAGCGCGATAGCGCCGACCGCATCACCCGCTACACCGAGCCAGACGGCGACTGCACGCTGTTCGTCTACGATTTCCGCGGCAATGTGCAGGTAGAGACGCACATGCCCGCCGAGCAATGTGCGATCCAAAACCCCGCCGAACGCGATCCGGCCAAGGTGATCATTAAGCGTGCTACCTATGAGTCGCGCTTCAACCAGATCAAGACGCTGACCGACGGCCGCGGCAATATTACCACGTTCGTCTATGACTATGAGGATAATCTTGGCGACGCCGGCAAGCTCGTGCGCATTGTCTATGCTGCCGTCGCTGATGAGACCGGCCAGATGGTCAATCCGACCGTGCGCTATACCTACAACGCCCTCGGCCTGCTCGAGAGCGTGACCGACCCCCGTGGCTCTAGCACACGCTATGTCTATACCAGCGGCAGTCTCGATGAGGCCGCCGACGGCGCAACCCCGCGCTTCAAGCCCGGCGTCGACCCCGTGCCTGGTCTGCTCACCCAGATCATCCGCGACGAAGGTGGTGCCGCTCTGACCACTATCTTTGGTGACTTCGATGCTGTCGGCCATCCAGGCACAGTCATCGGCCCCGATGGTAAAAACGCCATGACCTATGTCTACGATGCGCTCGGTCGTGTTACCAGCATCACCGATGCACTCGGGCGCGTGACGGCTTTTGAGTACGATGCCAAGGGCAATCGCACCGCCGTCATCCGCGATCAGACGGACGATGATAGCGGCCGCAACGTGCGTACGACCTTCACCTACAACGCCGACGATCAGATCATCAACTCGCTGACGGTCGCCGATGGCTTGGTCGTGCGGAACCGATGGTTGTACAACGACGACCGCATCCTCTCTGCCACAGAGGATGGCCTCGGCCAACGCACAGTCTACCGCTACAATGCGGCCAATCAGATCCAGTCGATTACCGACGCAGCCAGTCAGGTGACCACCTTCGCCTATGCCCAGGATGGTCGCCTGCACTCCATCACCGACGCAGAAAATAGCAGCACTGTGTATCGCTACGACGGCTTCGGACGTGTGGAGCAGGTCATTGTCAACAGCGGCGTGGTTACCGCTAGCGAGACATTGACGACCACCTACGCCTATGACGCGGATAACAATGTGGTCCGTGTGACTGACCCGGCCGGCTTTACCACCGGCTATGCCTACGATGCCCTCAGCCGCGTGCTCACCGCCACTCAGAATATCAGTAGATCACAGGACTCCCTGGGGCCAGGGTAAACGGTGTGGCGGCCGAATCGTGCGGTATCCTTTGTGGTGCCAACCAAGAAAGGAACCGTG
>JABXJS010000014.1 GCA_013538855.1 Herpetosiphonaceae bacterium | reverse complement strand
TGCCGTAACGGCCATCTACGGCATGGTTCGGGCTATCCCGCTCGCACCGTACCGACCCTACACGCCACCCGAGCCAATCCTGTGATCTACTGATACTGGACAATTGAGACACGCTGACGGCCTTTGGGCGAGTCGCCATAGCCAGGCAGATCGACGCCCATACAGCGGTAGCGTGGATTGAGGACCGGAAACAGCGGTGAGAGCGCATACCACGAGCTAGACCAGCCGTGGATAAACATAGCGACAGGTCGATCAGCCTCGCCTTCTTCCCACACGTGGATATCTTGGGCATTGATGGTGTAGGTCGGCATCGATGTGCTCCTTGTGTGAGCTACGACTCTGGTGATTCGTTGCTCCGATCGCGGCGTGCGCGCGCCTCGCGGGCCTTCTGCTGCAGGTCGCGGAAAAAATCGCTATCGACAATCTCGGACACTTGTTTTTGGCGCTTGGTCTCATCGACCATAATCTGTAGCTCGGCGACCTGCTGCTTGAGCTGGGTCTCGCGCTGGCGTACTTTCTCAACCATCATGGCAAACACACTCGCAAGGGTATCAACTTCGTCACGGACTCTCGGGTTTTTTTGCACAACAGGCTCATCGTAGTTGCCTTGCGCGATGGCATCGGCGGAGCGGGTGAGGCGCACGATTGGGCGCGTCATGCGGTAGGCGATCAAAAGGACGGCGAAGGCCAAGGTCAGCGAGACGCCGCCGAACACCGGCCAGATCACCTTTTGAATGTTTGAGTGCAGGCGCTCGATATCAGCGGCGCACATATCGACGCCAACAGCACCAACAGACTCGCCGGCGCTGTTGGTGATGGGGGCAAAGCCGGACCACCAGGTGCCCCAGTCGTCGGTGTAGGATTCGTCGTCGTTGCTTGGCTCATTCAGGCCGACGAACATCGCTGGCGTGGCCTCTTTGTAGGCCTCTTTGAAGTCCGGTCGCGACGAGGGTGGGATCTGGCAGCCTGGTGGGCGATTCTGGCTAATCAGCTCATCGCGGGCGCTCGGCGCGATACCTGGCGGCAGCGCGGCGCTCACTACGAAGCGCACAAAATCTTCGCCTGGCTGCTGGATGTAGGTGTACATGCCAGCGGCCTTGGGGTTGGTGCCCTTGACCGAGCGCAGGTAGGCGCTGATCTCCTCGTAGTCGGCATCATCGATGCGGCCGCTTTGCACGAGGCGGCTGTACTGATCGCCGTCGATGCCGACCGCTGCCGAGCTAGCGGTGGCGCGCAGATCGCGCTTAAGGTTATCGATGGCCAGATTGGTGGTGAAGGTATCGAACCACAGAAACACAGCCGCCAGCGCAGTCATAAAAACAAGCGCGAACACCAGCAAGATACGCCAGCGCAGGCTGAGAAAAACACCCGAAGACTCTGCTGATTGGGTCATAAAGCAACCTCAGACGGACATTGAAGAACCTGACGCAGGAGCGCTGTCTCTGGCGGCATCCGGTACACATCGCAGTAGAGGCCCTCGACGACCGCACGCACAAGCGCAGGTGTGATGGTGCTTGCTGCGGCTTGGGCGTAGAACACCAGGTGCATTGGATGCACCGATGTGCTGTTGGACCACAGGGCCTGATCTGGCTCCCAGTACTGGACGGGGAGCAGCTGCGCGCCATTCTGCCAATGGAATTGTAACCGCTGCTGGCGAATCTGGCGATCTGCGGCGTCGACGCCATCCTCGCTGCGCTCGACCTCAGCGCAGTAGCCGAGCGGCTGCGGCTGGCCAAGTGTGTGCGCATCCCAGGCCAGCTGAAGCTTGGTTTGTTCAACGAGCCAGCTGCCTAGGCCCATGCCGCGTGTCTGTGGCAGCAGGCCCACAAAGGCCCCGTGGCCGATGCGGCGCTGCGGCAGATAGCTGAAGAGGCGCAGCCCAACCGGCTCGCCCCGATATGTTACAAGCCAGGCGTGGTTGATCAGATCGCCAAACGGCGGCGTATGCGAGCTGAAGTACATGCTCAGGTCATCAACCTGGTAGCGGCGGAGCGGAAAGATGCGGCAGAACAGCTGGCGGAGCTGGTGCGCGTCGTGCGATCCAGCGCTATGTACCGAGCGCAGCGTTACGCCATACGGCCCTACTCGGAAGAGCGGGCGCTGCTGCCGCTGCGGCGGGCGCACTGCTGGTGCCCACTGCAAGGCGCGTGTGCCAACGGCGGGATATTCGGCTTCACAGGTGCTAGAACTCAATCCCATCGAGAACACTCCTTCGACGCGAGCGGGCTAAGCGCCAGTTGAGCAGGCTGGCGTCGTAGACTGATCGCAGTCGCCAGGCGGCCCACAGCGCTAATCCTGCGCTTAGCAGCCCGCACGATAAATAGACCCAGGGCATACTGTCGGCACTGACCCACTGAAGTGTCTGGAGCAGCACCAGCCCGCCCAGCAGCAAGCATCCGCCGATTGTCGCTAGTGCATAGCAGTAGCTATCCAGAAAAACGCTGATTCGTCCACGGCGCTCGTCGGGCACCAGGCCCTGCACCGACTTGCGCGCTGGCTCGTCCCAGGCGGTCTGGATGAGCCGGGCCAGAAATCGGCCAGCCATTCCGCCCACGACCGGCCAGATCAGCGCGCTGGCGACGCCAAGCAGCAGCGTGAGCGGCAGCATGAGAAAGGTGCTCTTGATCCCAACGCGCTCCAGCCAGCGGCTGGTGATGAGCCACTGAAAGCCAATCGTGGCCACGACCAGCGCGATCTTATAGCTGCCGTAGATGGTCTGGAGGCGCACAGGATCATTGATCGAGATCTGGTCGATCACGCCGATGAAGCGGTACTCCAGCATTGTGAAGGCCACGCCGCCGCCGACCATCACCAGGGACAGCTGGCGAAACAGGGGCACATTGCCGATGATCTCGCGGCCAACGCGCAGGGTCTCGCGCACATTGGTGGTTACTAGCGACTGCCGCGCGCGGATCTCACGGTGCCGAAAGGCCACCTTCAGCGCGACCCAGCCGAGCAGGCATAGACCAATGTTGAGCACCAGCAGTTGAAAACTGGCCTGATCGCTCTGTGGCAGCAGCAGTGCGGCTCCGGCGGCCAGCCCATTGCCGAGCAGATTGCCGAGCGCGGCACCGGTGGCGATCAGCGCAAAGAGGCGCTTGCTTTGCGCAACCGAGTACAGATCGTTGGCTAAGGCCCAGAAGGCCAGCGGAAACACCACGTACTGCTGATCGGCCACGATGTAGAGCGCCGTGTAGGTCAGCCAGTCCGGCGCAGCCGAGACGAACAGCCCAAGCAGCAGCAAGTAGACGCCGCCAAAGCTCAGCAGCAGCCAGCCGATCAGCTTGACGCGCTGGACGCGATCGACGACGAGGGCAAAGCCGCCAGCAGTGAGCACCGTGATGACCATATCGACCAGCCACAGCCCGATAATCTGCGGGGTGCCGACGTTGCTCACGAAGCCAGCGGTGGCCACCACGTCGGCAAGCTCCAGCATGAGCGTATTGAGGCCCAGCAGCGCCAGCAGCGTCAGCACAAGCCGACCCTCGCCAGGCCGGATGCGACCTTGAAGAAAACGAAACACAGGGCCTCCTGGCCTAGACACTCAGAATGGCAGCGACTTTGGTGAGTTCGAGGCTGAGTGGATGCCCCGGATAGCGCAGCACAAACAGCCCAGTGTTATCTAAGCTGCTCATCTCAGTAGCCTGGGGCAGCACCGCGATCACCTCGCAGTGATACACCTGCTCGACCTGCTGCTTGACCTGCTCGGCGTTGAACGGCGGCGGCATCTGGTTCACGATGAGCGACACATCGGGAATGCCGAGGCTTTGGCTGACATCGAGCGTGACGCCGGTGCCCTGATAGTCGCGCTCGTCAGGCCGCAGCACCACGACCTGCATGTCGGCGAAGGCCAGCGTTGGCAGCACGGCGCGATCCAGCCCTGGCTGGCCGTCGATGAGCAGCAGATCGAGCTTAAGCTCGTTGATCAGCAGCTGAAAGCTATCGCTCAGCAGGCTGATATCGTAGTCGATGGTGTTTGGCTTGACCACGAACGGAACAAAGTAGATTGCGCCAGCGAGCGGGATGCTCAGCGTTTGCTTCAGATCGACCGCTGTCGCGGCAATCTCGCACTTGCCCCACAGAAAATCGTTGAGCGAGTGCTGCAGCATCTGCGATTCGAGGCCAAACAGCGTGTGCAACACCGGCGTCGCGGCATCGCTGTCGATCACGCCGACGCGGTAGCCTGTGGCGGCGAGCACGACGGCGATATTGGCAGTGATGTTCGACTTGCCTGTCCCGCGCTCAAACGCATGAATCGAAATAATCTTGGCCATAAATCCCCCAGCTTAGGGTGTGTTCAACTCAGGCGATCAAGCGCTTGGCAACCTGGCGCAGTGAGTTGGACACTGGGTGCTGCGGATAGTGCAGCGCAAAAATCCCCGAGCTGGCAAGGGTCATCATCTCGTCAGAGTGCGGCAGCACCGCCGCAACTTCGCAGTTGTAGGTTTGCTCGACACGGCGCTTGACCTCGTCGAAGTCAAAGGTGGTGGGCACTTTGTTCACCAGCAGCAGCAGCCGCGGCACATCGAGCTTGCGCGCCACCTCGACGGTCACGCCGGTGCCCTGATAGTCCTGTGAGTCTGGGCGCAGGATGATTGCCAGTGCATCGGAGACGGCGATCGACAGCAGGGTTTCCTCGTTGAGGCCGGGGTGGGTGTCGATCAGCAAGATATCGAGATCAAGATCCTCGACCAGCCGATGGAAGCCATCGTTGAGCAGGCCAACATCGTAGCCCTCGCGGAGCACACGGGCGATCTCGCCAGCCTTGATGCTTGATGGGATCAAGTAGATCTTGCCAGCGATGGATGCGTTCAAGCGCCCAGAGACCTCGTAGGCGGCCTCCTCGATGTTGCACTTGCCCCAGAGGTAGTCGTTGAGCGCATATTTCATGTCGTCTTCATCCATGCCGAAGAGCACGTGGATACCTGGCGACTGAATATCTGTGTCGATGACGCCGACACGCTTGCCCTCGCTGGCGAGGATTGTTGCTAAGTTAGCGGTCGTGTTGGATTTTCCTGTTCCGCCTCGAAAGGAGTGGATGGAAATAATTTTAGCCATGGATGAAACTCCTCAATCGGACCGAGATTTGAGCATATGCGTGGTGTGCCTCTTATGATAGCGCATCTCATCTGAGGCTGACAATGTGCAATTTTTAATTTTATCTGTCAATAAGCAGGCCGTGGCGCGCGCCCGATAGCTGGCTCTGTGCGCTACGAGCGTTATGCGTGAGGGTCGGCGCTCGATGTTGGTGCTGGTGTTAGGGTGGGCTGATGCAGTGTTTGCGCCCAGTGCTGCAAGCAGGCGCGCAGATCGCCGAGGCGCACAGGCTTGGTCATGTAGTCATCCATGCCCAGCGCTAGACATTCCTCGCGGTCGTTCGGGTTGGCGCTGGCGGTGATCGCGATAATCCGCGGGCGCTCGCTGGGCAGCCATGTGTTCACGATCTGGCGGGTCGCCTCTTTGCCGTCCATCTCGGGCATCTGCAGATCCATCAGCACGATATCGTAGCGCTGCTGATGCAGCATATCGAGGGCAACGCGCCCATTGGTGGCGATGTCGGCGCGATAGCCGATCTTCTGCAGCATCTGCTGGGTTACTTTTTGGTTGACCGGATTGTCCTCGACGATCAAGATGCGCAGCGGCTGCAGGGCGTCGTGGCTGGTGCTTGGGCTAGCGTGGCTGGTGCTTGCTGCGCGCTCGCGCGGTGTTTCACTCCAAAGCTCGGTTAAGCACTGATACAGCTGGGTGGCCTTGAGCGGCTTGCTCAGCGCTCTTAGCCCCTCAAACGCTGGGCTACTAGCTTGATCTGGGCCGGTGAGCGCCAGCCAGGTGCTCGTGTGGGTATGGGGATGGCTGCGTAGTGCATGAATGATGCGCGTCTGCTCTAAATCATACGCCTGCGCTTCTAGCATCAGGAGATCAAACGGCTCAGCCTGATCAAGCAGGGTGAGTGCGCGCTCCAGCTGTGTGTAAGCGACGCTGATGCCCCAGTGCGTACACAGATGGCTGATAGCCTCACGGGTCAGGGGCTGGGCGTTGATGACTAAACAGCGCTTTGTGCGCAGATTGGGCTGATTGCGCTGAGTGTAGGCGCGGGCTGGCACCGCTGTGGCGCTCGCCTCGATACTAAAGCTGACGCTGAGCAAGCTGCCGTCGCCGCTGACGCTCAACGTGCCGCCCATTGCTTCAATCAAGCCTTGGCTGAGCACGACGCCAAGCGCGATGTTCTGGCGCGCTGGTTGCACGGCCGCACCGCTGGACTGAAGGCTCTCGCGCAGATCGGCAAGCTGCTCGCGCTGCTCGATGCTGGCGCTGATCTCGAAGCTAAACGTTAGCTCGTAGATTGGCTGTTGGAGTGATCGACCGCTGATGTACATGCCCACTTGACCAGCCGAAAGCTTGCGCACAATGATCGTCAACAGGTTGAGCAGCGTCTGGTAGAGGCGCTGTTTATCGCCAATCACTTGAACTGGCAGGCTCCAATCGATCTTCAGCGCTAGCTCAAGCGTCTGCGCTGCTGGGCTAAGTGCTACGGCGCTGATCGCCTGCTCGGCGCACTCGTAAAGATCAAACGGATGTTGGTCGAGCTGGAGCTGGTCGGCCTCCAGCAGCGCCAGATCGAGGATATCGTTGACCCAGGTCGAGAGGGTCAGATTGACTTGACGTAAGGTTTTGATGTGCTCGCGTTGCTGGGCGGTGAGCTTCGTTTGCAGCAGTGTCTCTGTCAGGCGCGTGGCGTCCTCCATTGCCGGCCGAATCTCGTGGCCGAGGGTCGTGAGGAAATCGGCCCACATGGTGCGCTCTTGCTCGACCACCGCCTGCACAGCTTGTAGCTCCTGCGTCATCTGCCGCTGGAGTGTCTCATCGCGCACACTTAGCACCCACACGGGCGTGTCGGCCTGCTCGTTGCGCCGACACGTGACGCTGATGGGGAAAAGCTCGCCGCTGGCACGGCGGCCCTGGAGCTGCTGCGCGCGTGGCATGTGGTCCAGCTCCAGCGCCGGAATAATGCGCTGAATAGGCTGCCCGCTGCTGGCAGCGCTATCGACCTGAAAGAGCGCAGCGGCAGCGGGGTTCATCAGCGTGATGAGGTCATCGGTGCTGACGGTGATCAGGGGTGCTCCGTAGGTTTCGATGACGCTGGCCTGGGCTTTGGCGGTGCTGATCAGCTGATTCGCGCCGCTGCCGAGCGTGCTGGCAAGCGCCCCGAACTCATCGGCGCTCGGCGGCGTGGCGAGCGCGACCGGCTGCCCGGCGGCGATGGTAGCGCCAACCTGCTGAAGCTGGCGCAGCCCGCGCTGGGTGCTGCGGTAGAGCGCCAGCCATAGCCCGCCGATGAGCAGCAGCAGCAGCAGCGTCAGACCGCTGACCAGCAGCCGGTGCGCTTGCAGGCTTGCAGCGCGGCGCTGGAGCAGTGTATCTAAAATGTTGTTGGTATCGGCCCACAAGATGGCATTGCTGCGCAGCGCCTCGACAGCGCTAGCCCGGAAATCGGCACCGCTGATCTGTGGTACTGGCGGTATCAGCAAGTTGTTGCGCGTCAAGCCCACGAATGAGGTGATCTCTTCTAGTGCACTCTGGACTGGCGTACGTAGATCAACGGTGACAGCTTGCGTTTGATTATTGCGCCAGATCAGATTGACGTTGGTCTGGACGGCATCAAGGTTCATGCTCAGCAGCTCGTTGAGTGCGATCAAACGTGCGCGCGCCTCTGGGGCGGTGCGGCCGTTGACGATGCTGCGTAGGCCAATCAGCAGCGTCTCGCCAAGCATAGTGTGGTTGGCAGGCAGCTTGGTGAGCACAAGGTCGGTGAGATAGGCGTTTTCGAAGCTGCTGGGCAGAATCAGCCCCGAGGTGTCGCCAACATGGTCAATGGCTGTGCGGATCGTTTCGATCAGGGTGTGGTGCATCTGCTCGCTGCGATTGAAGTCGCTGGTCAGGATTGTGTCTTGCAGGTTTTGCCACACGCTGGTCAGCTGGCTGTAGACAGCATTTGTCTGGAGCTGCGGCCCGAACTGCTCTTCTAGCTCGGCGAGCGAGTTCAGATCGGTTTGGATTTTTGCCTGGGTGTTGATCAGGTTGGCCGAGGCGTCTTGGTTGCCGTTGATGTAGTCGTAGGCGAGCAGCTCGTGCTCGATGGTGTGATCCAGTAAGTTGTGCAGCACCGCGATGTACTGATTGCCGTTGCGCTGCTGATTGACGGCGGCGATTTGCCGGTTGAGCGCACTAAAGAAAAAGAGCAGCACAACCAGCATCGGCAGCAAAAACAAGATGCTGATGATGCTGAATTTACGCTGGTAGGGTATGCGCTGAAGCCAAGATTTGAGCTGTTGAACCCGTGAATCCATGCGGTCTCGCTGGCTATCGGTTGGGCTGCATTATACGGTGTTCAGTGCAGAGATGCAATGCAAGTTTGGGCGCTTGCCGTGGGCCAGCCTGGCTCTCACTGGCTTAAATCATAGTGCAGCCTGTCGCCGCTTGGCTTGGGCTGCACTGTGAGGAGACCGTGATTGGTGGCTAGCGCACGATTTTAAAGTTGAACGCCGGTGTGCCAAGCGCGCCCCATAGCCGCACCCAGATTGGCAGCAGCATCTCGGTGCCGCGTGCGGTGCTAATATCGCCGAGGTCGATGATGTGCTCGGCCTGCCAGCCAAACCACTCGCTGAGCCACACGATGACCTGCTGCTTGGCCGCGCTGTCGTCGCCCGAGATAAAAATGCTGTGATCACCATTGGCTAGCTGCTGCGGGTTGACCATCAGCTCAGCGTTGAGCGTATTGAGCGTCTTGACAACACGGGTATGCGGATAGGCGCGCTGAATTTGCTCGCCGAGCGAGTCGGTGTTGACAATCGCCAGTGTTGGCGGCATGCCGTTGGAGAAGTCGAGTGGATTGGCGATGTCGATGAGGATTTTGCCGTTTAGATTGTCTGCGCCAGCTAGCTCTAGGGCCTGCAGCGATGCTGTGCCCGCCGTCGCGTTGATCACAACCGCGCCATGCTGCGCTGCTGCCGCGTAGCTGCCGACCTGTGCTTGATTGTTGACGCTGCTCAGCCAGTCCTGGAGCTTGCTTGGCTCACGTGTGCCGATCATCACAGCGTGGCCTTGTTCGACGAGCTTGCGCCCCAGCGTCTGCCCAACCATCCCCGATCCCAAAATACCGATGTTCATGCCATGCTCCTTATAACGATACAGACCTGTCTACACCATTGACAGTATATAGACCGGTCTGTATCATGTCAAGAGGGGGATTTCACCATGCCACACACAGCAGCAAAACCATCGGCACGTGAGCGTATTCTGGCCACGGCGAGCACGCTTTTCTATCACCATGGGTACCAGGCGGTGGGCATCGACACAATTGTGGCTGAGTCGGGGGTGGCGAAGATGACGCTCTACCGCCACTTTCCATCAAAAGATGCGCTGATCGTCGCCTATCTTGAGCGCAGCGACCGCTTGTTTTGGGTCTGGTTTGAGGAAGCTGTGGCGCAAGCTGCGACAGCGGAGGAGCAGCTGCACGCTGTTTTTCAGGCGCTCAGCCAGCAGGCCAACAGCCCGCAGTGTCTTGGCTGCCCGTTTCAGGGCACAGCGGCGGAGTTTCCGAGCATCGACCATCCAGGGCATCAGGTGGCGCTGCAGCACAAACAGTCGGTGCGCCAGCGCTTCGCCGAGCTAGCAGCGGCGGCTGGGCTGCGCCAGCCTGAGCAGCTGGCCAACCAGCTGCTGCTGCTGATGGACGGCGCGTGGACTGCGGCGCGCATCTTCGGCCCCAACAATCCAGCTATGGATGTGACGGCCGCTGCCGCGACGCTGATCGCAGCCCAGCGCTAGCTGAGCCAAGCATGGATCTGCGTCATCGTGCTGGCGATGTCGCTGCACACGGCGAGCGGCGTCTGCGGCGACAGCTGCTGAATCAGCGGGGCGTAGCTAGACTGGAGCAGAATCAGCGGGCGACCGGTCTTGAGTGCGAGCGCAATCTCGGACAAGGTGCCTGCTCCGCCGGGCAGCGCCACCACCACGCGGCTGGAGAGCACGTTGATCATGTTGCGCGCGTCGCCCATGCCGGTCACAATCGGAATATCGATCTCCGGCGCGATCTGGTCAGTGTTGGCATCGGGCAGCACGCCCACAGTTAGCCCATGGGCATCATGCGCTCCTGCGGCCACTGCGGCCATAACACCGGCATTGCGCCCGCCGCACAGCACCACCCAGCCCGCTTGAGCGATGGCAAAGCCAAGGTCGTAGGCGAGGCCAGCAACGCTGGCGTTCACAGCGCCGCCGCCCATCACGCCGATTAGCGTTTTCAACCCTGCCATCCCCAGCGGCGCAGGAGTTCGCGATCCTGCGCCGACAGCTCGGCCTGCTCCAAGAGGTCAGGTCGGCGCTCGAATGTGCGCCGCAGCTGCTGCTCATGTCGCCACTGTTCGATGTTCGCGTGGTGTCCACTCAGCAGCACCTCGGGCACCGCCCGCTCCTCCCACACCGCAGGCCGCGTATAGTGTGGGTACTCCAGCAGCCCGGCGTCGTGGCTCTCAGCGGCCAGCGAGTCGGCTGTGATCACCTCGGGCACCAGTCGGCTGACCGCATCGACGACGACCATGGCGGCTAGCTCGCCACCGGTGAGCACAAAATCACCAATCGAAATTTGATCGGTGACGTAGCGCTCGATGTAGCGCTCGTCGACGCCCTCGTAGTGCCCACAGACCAAGGTGAGGCGTGGCTGTGTGGCCCACGTGCGCGCATGGTGCTGCGTGAAGACAGCGCCGCTCGGTGTGAGCAGCACCACTGGTGTTGGCGCGCTGGCTGCCGCCAGAACAGCCTCTGTGCAGCGGGCCAGCGGCTCCACCTTCATCACCATGCCCGCGCCGCCACCGAAGGGGTAGTCATCGGTGGTGCGGTGGCGATCGGTGGCAAAGTCACGAATATTATGGATGTTGATCTCGATCAGCTCACGCTGGATGGCTCGCTTGATAATACTCTCAGTGAGCGGTCCGGTGAACATCGCTGGAAACAGCGTTAAAATGTCAAAGCGCATAGTTTCAGTAGATCACAGGACTCCCTGGGGCCAGGGTAAACGGTGTGGCGGCCGAATCGTGCGGTATCCTTTGTGGTGCCAACCAAGAAAGGAACCGT
>JABXJS010000145.1 GCA_013538855.1 Herpetosiphonaceae bacterium | reverse complement strand
ATGCCGTAACGGCCATCTACGGCATGGTTCGGGCTATCCCGCTCGCACCGTACCGACCCTACACGCCACCCGAGCCAATCCTGTGATCTACTGATGATGACAAGATCGCGATTATGGATAACAACAGCAGCTATGGCACCTACATCGTGCGCAATGGCCAAGGCTACGAGCTGAATGGCCAGCCGTTTGTACTGGAGCACGATGACAAGATCTATTTGGGCGATCCAAACTACGATGAGTCCGTTGAGCTAATCTATGAGCAGCCGGTTCAGGCCGCTGCGGAGGTTGCCCCATGAAATACCTACTCCACCTGTGCCTGCTTGTGCTCGTGCTGCTGCCAACACTCGCGAGCGCTCAAGCAACAACCTACGATGTGATCGTCAGCGACGTACAAACAAACGGGCGCACCGTCAGCATGAAGCTGCGTGTCGTCGACCAGTCCACCAAGCAGGAGGTCGCCAACATTGCGCCCGATCAGATCACAATTTTCCAAGACGGCAGCGAGCTACGCGACACCCAGGTGCAGCTCACCGCCACTTCAACCGATGCATTCAATCATGACCGCGACAACATCGCCTTCGATAGCAGTCAGAATCTGACCGCCTCAGGCGCAACCGTCGGCGTCGTGCTGGATCTTAGTGTGGCGCTCAACAAGGGCGCGCCTGCGGGTACAGACTATGTGAAGGAGGCTCGTGATGCTGCCGAGCTGTGGATCAATCAAGGTACAGATATCGCGACCCAAGATCCAGAGCAGATCGGCCTCTTCATCCCACTCGCTAACAACAGTCAAGCGCTGCAGCCCGAGGCTGTCAAGGGCTTTCAGTATGACCATAATCTGGTAATCGAGCGCATTCGCAATGAGGCGGCCCGTGAGGGTGCCACCGACCTCTACGATGCCATGCTCGCCGCCATCGAGCAGACCGCTGCGACCGCCAAGCAGCGCGGCACGCCCGCCTATGTGGTGGTATTTAGCGATGGCACTGTCAGCGGCGATAGCGAGGCCAAGGCTGGCCTTGTGCTCAGCAAGGCCGAGGCCAACAACGTCACGATTGTCGCCTTTGGCATCGGCAATCCCACCAGCCTTGAGCGCGACTCGAATCGCCTGCCGCATATCGCGCCCGCCACGGGCGGCGAGTACATCCAAACACCGCTGGACCAGCGCGAGGCCAAAATTGCGGACGTCTACAAACAGTACATCAAGCCTGTTGATCGCACCGGCTACGACCTCGCCTTTGTGCACACAGCGCCCGTCGATAACCAGGAGCACACCTTCCAGGTACACGTCACTCTCGGCGGCCAAGAGTGGAGCAGCACTGTGCGCGCTATCCCACCTGATGGCGCAGGGATCAGCGCAGATCCGTCGGCGATCCCGCTTGCCAGCCTTCAGCAGTGGTATCTCCTACGCGCTATTCCGCTGGCAATTATTTTGACCGCCCTGGCGACTGGTCTGGCAACGCTCAGCAAGCGCACCAACCGCAACCTGTCAGTGGCCGCCAACGACGATATGACCAAGACACGCACATAAAGAGGAGTTGGGATTATGCAGTTTCGACCAGGCGAAGTCTATGGCCGCTATCGCATCCTCAGCGAGCAGGTGGCCGAGGGGCTGTGCGGCCCAGTGTATCAGGCCGAGGTGCAAAAAGACGATGGCTCAGCCGCCATCGTGGCGCTCAAGGTGCTGACCAACAAGCGCAGCATTGTGGAGCAGTATTTTTTGAATGAAGAGCGCCTGCTCAAGCGCGCCGAGCATCCTTTCCTCATTCGCTATGTGCACAGCAGCATGCGCGATAAGCCCTATCTGCTCTCAACCGAGTTCATTGATGCAATCGATCCGAAAGAGATCGCCAAGCAGAAGGCCCCGCAGTGGGCGCTCTCGATCGCCGAGCAGATTGGCTCAGCGCTCGATTATCTGCACACGCAGCATCCTGATGCGCCGGTGATTCATCGCGATATCAAGCCCGCCAATATCTTGATCAGCAAAGCCTCGCAGCAGGCTATCCTGATCGATCTTAGCGTTGCGCTGCATCCACACGTCATCTTTGAGGATGACCGGGCGATGGGCACGCCACCCTACATGCCGCCAGAGCAGTACATTTTTGAGGAGACACCCGCCAGCGATCTGTATGCGCTGGCGGTGAGCACCTGCGAGTTTCTCAACGGCACAGGTCTGCCGAAATTCAGCTATCCCAAGCTCAAAGGCGACAGCGATGCAGAGATCGCCGAGTGGAAAACACAAGCGCGTAAGCTGGTCCAAAAGCAGGCCGACACCATACGCAAGCGTCTCGCCCGCTACCCACAGACCGCCGAGGTGCTGTGTAAGGCAACCAGCTTCGACACCGACCAGCGCTACACGTCCTGCGGCGAGTTTGTGGCCGTGCTGCGCAGCGCGCTGCTCGCCGATGGTGCCAACATTGGCACACCGCTGGAAATGCCCAGCACACGCAATCAAACCTGGATCAGCGTCGGTGCCATCGCTGCCGTCGTTGCAATTGCTCTGATCATCCTCTTTTTTGTCACCGGCAGCCCAGCGAGTGGCAGCGAGACGGACACCAGCAGCCCAGTGCGCAGCGCGCTGGCGCCAACATCCACGCTCCCGCCCGCTCCCGACAGCGGCTCTGGCAGCATCGCGCCAGTCGCAACGGTCACGCTGGCACCAGCGCCGCTGTCCGGCCTTGCGCCAACCTCAACCCTGCCACCCAACCTGGCACCAACCTCGACGCTGCCACCAGCAGCAACCGCAGCGCCGCAGACGCAGCGCGTCACCATCACCAGCACGCGCGAGATTTTCCGCAAGTCTCCCAGCGACGAGGCGCTGAATCTCCTCGGGCGCAAGTACCTGCCCTACGGCGAGCAGCTGATTGTGCTCACCGGGCCGCAGCGCGTCAAAGGCGAACAGTGGTACCAGGTGCAGCGCGTCAGCGACGGCACGGTCGGCTGGGTGCGCAGCACATCGTTCAAGTAGCGCTTGGCGCATATCGGTCTTAACAGCAACAGTGGCCGAGCCTCAGCTGAGGCTCGCAAAGGATAGCATTCACAATGCCTAGCAAACAATCACAGGCGTCACTGCCTCCGCTGCGCGTCTACGGACAGACGCACGTTGGCCGCCGCCGCACCAACAACGAAGACAATCTCGCCTGGACCCACGTGGGCGATAAGCGCCCGCTCTACGAACACACCACCGAGTGGCTGGCCAAGCTGCGCGGCGGCATGCAGCTCGGCGAGCGCATCCGCATCAGCAAAGAGCGGATTGAAAAAGCAGGCCGCCTCTACGTTATCGCCGATGGCGTCGGCGGCAACGACGATGGCGAGCTGGCCAGCGAGTACACGGTGCGCCACGTCACGCAGCACTTCTATACCAGCTATGACGCCCAGCGCAGCCCGCAGGAGCAGCTGGCAGAGGCCATTCGCTACGCCTCCGAGCAGGTCTACACCGCCGCCAGCCAGCGCAGCTCCAACGCCGCCGCCACCGTGGTCGCCGCGCTGGTCTGGGATGCTGGCAGCGTGCGCAAGGTTCAGTTCGCCAACGTCGGCGATAGCCCGGCCTTCCTCTTCCGCGCCAGCGACAGCAGCTATGAGCAGGTCGAGCAGTCGCGCCAGCACGTCGATCCAGTCAACAACACGCTTGAGCAGTCCATGGGCGACTTCGACCTCGAGCCGCACTTCAGCGCCGTGCAGACACTCGCCAAGGATGACATCGCCGTGCTCTGCTCCGACGGCCTGACCGACCTCGTCAAGCCCGCCGAGATCGGCCGCATCGTGCGCAACAGCACGCCGCAGGCCGCCACCTCCGAGCTGATCAGCCTGGCCAACGAGCGCGGCGGCCACGACAACATCACCGCCATCGTCATTCGCAATGGCTCCGCCCCGCCGCCGGTGCGGGCAATCGCCAACACCGCTGGCATCTTCGGCGGCATCGCGCTGATGCTGCTCGCGCTGTTCTTCCTCACTAGCAAAACCGCCGCCGATGGGGCTGCTGTGGCTCAAAGCCGCCCAACGCTTGTGCCAATCGCAACCCGCGCTGTTATTCAAAACGCCGATGGCACGCTGGCAACGGTTACGCTCGCGCCAGTCGATCAGCAGACGGCCACCGCCTATGCTGCCACTGCCGTAGCCTACAACGCTAGCGCCACCGCCGAGGCCCTTGCCGCCGCTCAGCAGCCCACACAGTCAGACAACAACCCTCAAGCCAGCGACCCCGGCTCCGGGCGGCCCAACAACGGAAGCGAGAATGGTGCCGGGGAACCAGCTGCTACACCACGACCGCAGCCAACCGCCAAGGCCACAGTTCAACCAGCCTTAGCCACCACTCCACCAAATCCACCAAGTACTGCCGAGCCAACCGCTGAGCCAACGCCGACAACCAATGCTGATAGTGATGGCGATGGGGTGCCCAACGTCAGTGATGCCTGCCCTGATACACCCGGCCCCGGCAGCCCCGACGGCTGCCCGCTGCCGACCAGCACGCCAGTACCCGCCGTCGCCGACGCCGACAACGACGGCGTGCCCGATGATCAGGACTTCTGCCCGAGCGTCGCCCAAGGCGAGCAGGGCCGCGGCGGCTGCCCAGACACCGATGGCGATGGCATCGTCGATAAGGACGACAAGTGTCCCAGTGCCACTGGCGACGCCCAGCACGGCGGCTGTCGCGATCTCGATGGCGATGGGTTCATCGACCCCAACGACGATTGCCCGAACGATGCTGGGTCAATTAATGGTTGCCCCGACAGTGACGAAGATGGAATAGCAGATTGGAAGGATAGTTGTCCTTCAGAAAAAGGGCCACCTCCAAACGGTTGTAAGTCTGGACCAACAACACCTATAAGTCCACGACCTAAAGGTACAAAAAAGACTCTACAGTACAATAAAGCTATTCCAAACAAAGGGGTAGAATCATCTCTTCTAGGCTTCACCCAGCCAACCTACAGCATCAGCGAGTCAGCCGGACTGCTCAGCACCACGGTGGCGCTCTCGCCAACGGCGGCGACTACGGTTACGCTGAGCTATAGCAGCACCGCTGGCACCGCCGCGTCGGGCCTAGACTTCGTGCCGCTGTCTGGCACGCTGGAGCTTGCTCCAGGCACCGTCAGCGCGACCATCGAGCTATCGATCAGCGCTGATCTGCTGCCGGAGCCGACCGAGTGGCTCTCGCTAACGTTGATCTCCGCTCAGGGCGCTGATCTCGACCCACAGGCCAGCACAACGCGCATTGAGATTCTTGACGACGATCAGCCAGCCGAGCCAGTGATCGCCTGGAGCAGTCCGGTCTACACGGTCAGCGAGGCGCTCTCCACCACCGTGCTCACCTTCACCGTCCAGCCGCCGCTCTCGGCCACCATCGCCATCAGCAGCGTGCTCGACACCGCCGACGCCCTCGATTTCAGCGCCATCTCGCAGACCATCACGCTAACCGACACACAGGACACCTACACCGTCACTGTGGCGATCACGCCGGACAGCACCATCGAACTGACCGAGACCTTCTGGCTCGATCTCTCCGCCGCCAGCGGCGCGCTACTCGACCGCACCCAGGTGCAGATCAGCGACGACGATATGCCGCCACCGCTTAACGTCGAGTGGATCACGCCTAGCCCGCTCATCACTGAGAGCAACACCACTATTAGTCTGACGTTCAGCGTCAGCCCCGCCGCCAGCACAACGATCACGCTGCGCACGGTGGATGATAGCGCGCTAGCGGGCAGCGATTTTGTGCCGCTCTCCGCGACTGTCACGCTGACCGATGCGACCAGTCTCTACACCGTCAGCGTTGCGCTGCTTGATGATGACATCGCCGAGCCAAGCGAGCGCTTCTGGGTTGACCTCTACGATGAATATGGCCGACGTCTGGCCCGCCTGCCGATCATCCTCGGTAATAATGATCCATATATCGTCTATCTGCCGTGGATCAGCAAGCCGGAGCCACTGCCGCCACCCACGCCAACACCCACGCCAACACCTACGCCACCTCCTGTATGTGCCTTTGCTGGCAGTCCCAATCCGGCTGATGCGCCTGAGTTACTGCTTGATGGACGAGGATGTGTGGGTGATTTCAACAATCAGACGACCGATAGTAGTGATTACTACACAATCACTCTTACCATAGGACAAATAGTACAAGTGGAATTAGACAATCAAAGTTCAGGTGATGACTATGATTTGTATGTATATGACTCCAATTACCAAAGTATCAGTAGATCACAGGATTGGCTCGGGTGGCGTGTAGGGTCGGTACGGTGCGAGCGGGATAGCCCGAACCATGCCGTAGATGGCCGTTACGGCAT
>JABXJS010000144.1 GCA_013538855.1 Herpetosiphonaceae bacterium | reverse complement strand
TTGCAGGCCAATATGCGGCAGCAAATTGCCGGCCTGGTGGAGCTGCGCAAAGAACTCCAGCCCGGCCGCTGGCTGATCCAGGCGTTGGGTCGCTCCCAGCGCCGCCGCATACACGCTCAGAATGCCCACGGTGCCCGTGCGCGGATCGCGATTGAGGGCCACCTGCTGGTGATAGCGCGGATTGAGCAGGTCGGCCCAGTCACGGGGCACCTCCGCCACCACATCGGTGTTGACGGCAAAGGCCAGCACCCCATAGTAGGCCCCGTACCAGTAGCCAGCCGGGTCTTTCAAGGCGTCGGGGATGCTGTCCCACGTGGCGACTTTGTAGGGCTGGAGCAGCTGCTCTTGCTGCAGCTCGCGGATGAACGCAAACCCAACATCGAGGAAATCCAAGCCAGGGCCTTGGCCGAGCTTGTCCTGGCGTACCGCCGCCACCGCCTGACCCGCCGCTGCGGTTGGATCAAGCTCATTCATCTGCATGCCAAACCGCGTCTTGTAGGTTTCGATCACCGCACCAAAATTGAGCCAATCATGGTCGAGCGTCATTGACGTCAGGCTGCCCTCCTCACGCGCAGCGGCGATCAAGGCGTCAAGTGCGCGCTCTGAGTCCGATGCGAGCGGCGGTGCGGTGGGCGCGACGGTCGGCGGCGCAGGGTCGCCGCACGCGCCGAGCAGCAGCGCCAACGAGGCAGTGCTACCCAGTTTGAGCAACTGGCGCCGCGACAGCGCTGCGTCCCATGGATTAGGCATATCTTCAGAGTGCATGGAACTACCCTTTCTGGCTATAAACTGTTGATCAAAGCCAAACCTTCACCCCACTGCTGGCATGGACTATGAACGGCTAGAACTCGCAAGCAACGCCTTATTCCAATGGCTGTTGACCCGTCCTTGCGCCCACAAAACCCCTTCTTGCAGCGACGATTTAGCTGTGAACGGCAGGTTGGCGGTTGTATTCACCAACGTCTGGGCAACCTCGGGGCGAATCCCGACCACGACCATCTCGGCACCAAGCAGCTCACAGCCCGTGCTAATTGCGAGCACAAATTGCACGGACTGCGGATCAAATACGGGCACACCAGTCACATCCAGAAGCACAACTGCGACATGGGTGCGCTCAACTTCTTTGAGAATAACGTCAAGCAGCTGGACAGCCCGCTGAGCGTCAAGCACGCCAATGATCGGCACCACGATCATATGGTCGGTTACAGGCAATATTGGCATCGCCATAGTCTGAATCTGCTCCAGCAGCAGCGTGCGTGACTCGAGCAGGCTGGTTTGTTGATCGATCATCTGCGATAGCTCGGCGGTGCGATCCGCCACCTGCTGCTCCAACTGTTGATTGGTGGCCTCAATCGCCGTCTGTGCGGCGAGCACCCGCTCCGCAAGCTCATGGATTGTGTTGGCGAGATAGCTCACTTCATCGTTGCCCTCAAGGTGGAGATCATTCACGATCGTACGCAGATTCTGCATACGCAGCGTCGTCGCGAGGCCGACGAGCGGGCGTGTAATACTCACACCGATTCGATAGGCCCCGATGAGCAGCAGCAGCAGGATCAACGCTCCACCTGCGAGCAAAAACAGCATATGGTTGGTGATGGGCTGGAGCGCAGCCGCCTCGGGCTGCACCACCACCACATGCCAGCCCAACGGCTCTAGCGCGAGCTGGAGTTCCTGAGCGCTCAGTGGCGCGACGGCCAACAGAACAGCTGTATCGGACAGCAGCGTTGTGTCTGCCTGCGCAGACTGTGGCTGACCCTGCACAGATGTGCCTGGTGGATAGGCGGGCGAGCCGCTGATCACGCGATTCTCGCCGTTGACGAAGAGCGTTTGGGGTTGATCAGGTTGGTTGTACAGCGCTAGCCGCTGATCAACCGCATCAAAGCGGTAGATACCGACCAAGGCGCCCATCGGCAGTTGCGTGACTGGATGCAGCACAGGGATAACCAAAGACACGCCCTGCACGTGGTTGGGAGCGTCTGGAGCTACAAGCTCTTGGAGATACAATCCTGCTCCGCCAGCCTGGCTGATATGTTGCCACCATGGCTGCGTCGATTGATTGATCTCTGCGGGAAGCACTGTGGCCGCTACCACAAACCCCTGGTTATCGGTAAGCATCAGCTGCTCAAAGGTCGGAAAGCGCTGCTGAAACGAGTACAGCTCGGCAACGAGCGGCCCACGCACGCGCGATTCAATCAGCGGATCGGATGCACCTGCACGCCAAGCATGCTCAAGCGTCTGGCGATACTGCTCGGCAAGATTCGTCTCACCAGGATAGCTAGTATTAGCGGCCTGTAGTGTTCGTGTAAGTATGTCACTGCGGATTAAACTCGTCAGATTGGCAAACTGCTGCTCGAACAGGAGCGTGATCTCTGCCGCACGCGTAGTGGCTTGAACCCTGATCGTTTTGATGATTTGGCGCATCAAATCCTGCCGCATACGCACGATGCTCAGACTCAACATTAAACCCAGGGGCAGAACAGACAGGATAAAGAGCAGTAAGATGAGACGGGTTCGTAGCGACCTAGCCCAGTGCAGCTTGTTCATTTTCGGTATGCCCTCGCGGTACAACGACAACTGTTGTCCATGCTATGGATGTCAATCGGCCGATCTACTTGTCCCCGCGTCTCTTAAGCTCGCTCCAATTATATTGGGCGCATGCGCACGGCCAAGCAAAACAGCGCGGATTTTGTAGCATAAAAACTGACATAAAACCTTACTTTAGCGCCATGGCGCGCTTGGGCAGCCGTTGAGCAACCTTCAAGCAGATGGTAGCCGCCGTGCAATCAGCGCACCTGATGCAGCATCCCCCGCCAGAGCAGCACCGAGGTCCACACGCCAAGCCCCCTGTCCCGTAAGCAGTCCACGCAATCTAGCTCATGCACCAATCGCATGGGCCAAAGCTATGACATTTTTTATGCTACTTGCAGGCTTCCACATAGGGCTGCCCGCAGAATATACTTAACCGCAACAATACATTTTCTCCACACGAGCACACATTAGACTCTACATTTATTGTTTTTAGCCAATTGGAGGTTTAAATGCCAACCTTTGGACCGTGGGAGCTGCTGATTATTTTTATGATCATCCTTGTTTTATTTGGTGCCGGACGAGTTGCTCATCTAGGAGGTGCACTCGGCAAAAGCATTCGAGACTTCAGATCGGCTGTAAGCCCAGAAGATACCAAATCAGATAAAAATGCCTCAAAAGATAACTAGACTCGTCACATTGATATTTTATATGCCATATTGGAGTATTCGATGATCAAGCATGGCACAGACACTCAAAGCTCACCTGCACAGAAAAAGTGGTTTCAACAGCCCGTCTCACGACGTAGTTTTCTTAAAGGCGTTGGCGCGGCAACCCTTGTCGGCTTAGTTGAACCAACCCAGAACAAGCTCAGCCAAGTTGCACAGTTCATCAGCGGCAGCACGCTCGAAGTGCAGCAGCGGCTGCTAGCCCAACAATCGCCCCTGCTCAATCAGGCGCTCAGCGAGCTGCGCCAGCAAGGTTTCCCTTTTGATAGCAGCCAAAGCAGCATCCTGATGCATCCCCATGATCCAACGATCATAGGCGTGGTCCTCCAAGACATCCGCGTCGGTGCCTCCAGCCGTGGAGCCGATATCGCGCTGACCCTGAACACACAGCACCCAGAGCATTCGACACTCATGTACCTGATCGGCGAGGCTACGAGCACCGGCATCACGGTCAACCGTGTCGTCATAACCGGGACTGGTGAGCGAACCACAGCGCTGTGGCGGATTGCCCGCAGCGCAGGGAGCACCGTCGCATGTGCAGCAGCGCACGCCAATGCAGCCACCAGCGCTCGATCCAGCATTGCCGCAGGCGTCCCCCAAACCCATAGCACACGGTGGTACTACGATCACTGCAGCAGCCCGCGCTGGGAGCGAGTCCGCAGCCGCCAAGGTCAGCAGCGCGTACAGCTACGCTTCGCCGAGTGCGCCGAGTATCGGAGCTACCGGTCATGCACCAGTACCAACGTTTTCACTGAGTGGCTCGGCCAGGCTACACGCTTCCAACTGCCTGCATAGCCGCCCCGTGCCTCAGCACCAGACGCTCTTTTCTTTTTGCATCGGCAAGGATATACAGCATGGCACTTCAAACTGACCGCTTAGTTATGGGCGGCTTGGGGATTGAACATGACACCCCAGCGCTCAGCATTCAACCAGCAGCACTCCGCGATGGCATTCACCTACGCTGGTCTTTTAAGCGCGAGCTTGGGTTTCCCTGGTATGGCTTTTATCTATTCCGCCGCATGAGCCGTGAAACAGCGCTCCAGTCATTCAGCGAATATCTGGGTGGCTTTGCGAGTGGCACCCTGCCAGATACCACCCTTGTAACAAACTTTGGCACGCTGCGCAGCGATACGCCGCTCACCCTCACCACGAAGTTTGCCGACCCAGGCAAGGTTGACATTAGCCTAGGCGGACGAGCATATGTCAAGCTTGATCTAGCAGCGGACAAACTAGCGTATCACGTCCAGCTCAAATTTGGCTTTCAGAACCAAGGCAGCACTGTGCGGGTGACCGGGCTATTCAGCGGCGGCCCTGTCGCGCAGGCTAGCGCAGTGGGCAACGCAGGCAGCACCACGACGCTCACTATTCGCGCCGATGCGATCTCATCGATTTTGTTTGAAGCCAACGAGGGGCACTTGATCGATGTGAGCATCATGGCCGTTGCCGCCAATGCAACCGGCGGCTGGCAAACAATCCCCAACTGTCCGGCCATCTTCCACCTGCCGCTCACCCACCCGCAGTACCCCTGCACGCCAGCGATGAGCGAGAGCTTCACCACCGCCCGCACCACCGCCCGCAGCCGCATTGTGTATGGCTCGCCGGACACCTTCGCCCCCACCAACGTCCAGTCGCTGGCGCTGAGCGGCACTGTCGAGGTCAAGGCAGGATCGCCGATTGTATTTGGACAAGGAACGCAGTGGGATCGCTCACTCGAGGGGGCGACTCTCTCCGTTAGCACGAGCGCTGGCGTGTACACGATCAGCCGGGTGCTGCCGGCCCAGCAAAAGATTATTCTCAGCCGCCCATATGCCGGTGCAGCAGGCAGCGGACTGAAATACAAGGTCGCCAACGATCCGTTTGGCGCGCTGTACGATGCGGCAGCAGTGCTTGTTACTGGTGGGCCAAACGCTGGCGCAATGAGCAGCCGCGCTACTCCCGCCGTCATTGCGTCAAGCGGCACCGTCGATGTCTTTCAAGATGCGCTCAAAGTTAACGGTAATGGCACAGCCTGGGACAGCACGCTGGAAGGGTTAGCGCTACAAGTCGGCTTCCCAGTCGTAGGCACCGTTAGCGTCCAGCACAATGGGTACAAGGTATTTGGAAATAATACGTTTTGGAGCAAATCGCTCCGGGGCGGACTGATTACGATCAATGGTGATCCAACGCCCTACCGGATCCGGCGCGTTGACTCGCCGACCAAACTCACGCTTGAGCGGCGCTATGCTGGGCCGGATAGCGCCAACAAGGGCTACGCTATTACCGATGCCAAGCTCTACACTATTGAAAGCGTTGCCTCCCCAAGCGAGCTACGCCTCGACCGACCCTATACAAGCTCCAGCCGCACAGGCATGATCTACCAGATCGTGGCACCGCTAGAGGCCGCCGACGGCCAGAAAGCCAGCCCGCTGCTCGGCGCACAGTATCCACTTGACCTGATGCTGCTCGCCGCAACCCATCCGGCTGTTGCCCAGATGCTGCATCTCTATTGGATTGACGAAAGCGCAGTGAGTGGCACAACCTACGACTACCTCATCGTCGCCGACTACAAGGGCACCTACGCCACAGCCGCTGGGCTTGCGCCTGGCTCCAGCGTTGATCCCAACGCCATGCTCAGCCAAATTCGCACCAATGGCTTTGGCGATGTCGAGGCCTACATTGTCTTTGGCCGCCAGCGCCAGCCAGCTATGCCGCTCAGCCCGCCAGAGTACATGGCCGCATACGCGCTGCCAGATACCGCCGCATGGGCCGATGCAGGAGCTACCGGCAGCAGCGTGGGCTTGCGCTGGGATCTTGGGCAAACCGAGAGCAACATCCTGCTGCCAGATCGCCCGATTGCCTATCATCTCTGGCGCGCCGACTTAGGCGTCAAGCCGCCAGATGCTCCGCCAGCAAGCGCCGATTTCACGCTGATCACCCAAGGCGTCGGCAGCGACGGCAAAACCTTGGAGCCACGACCGCTCATGGTCTCCGACACGCAGCTCGACCCTGGCGAGACACCGCAGCGGCCGGAGAACTGGCCGCCATTTGCGCTCCACACCATCGACAGTCACCTCGCCGATGGCTGGTACAGCTACTGTGTCAGCGCAATCAACATCTACGGACAGTATAGCGCGCTGAGTATACCGGCGGAGTGGCACCAGTGGGGCGATCCAGCCCCGACACCCCGGCCTTGGTACTACCAAGACCCGGCAGGCACCGCCGTTGTCCATCCATTTGCGATCGCGGCGCTCGACAAAGTGGCCCCGCCACGGCCGAGCGGCGTTGAGGCCTATGCGCTCGATCCCGCCGATGACTACTTGGTGCGCGATGCCGCCTACATGGCCTGGTTCGCCACGCTAACGCCAGAAGAACAAGCCAGTCTCGTTGGCCTGCGCGTGCGCTGGAGCTGGGGTAGCGGGGCAATGCTGCAAGCACCTGACACACACGAGTTCCGCATCTACTATAACGCTGGCAGTGCGCTCCCCAGCCCGGACTACAGCCAGAGCAGCGTGTGGGAACAGCGCGTCTTTGTGGTAGATTTCGCTGACCACGTCACGCTCACCACCGACGCCGATGGCAACCCACTGCGTGTCTACGAGGTGTTTTTGCCCCCGGCTGGCAGTGCCGACCGCACCGGTGCTCCGCTGACGCCCTCGCTAGCTCAGCCCACCGTGTACGCGAACATTGGCGTCAGCGCCGTTGACGACAAGCAGCACACCGCCGATGATGCGAAGTGGAGCGCTAGCCCCTGGGGCGGCCGCCCAGGCAACGAGGGGCCAGTCGGCGCGGCTAAAATCTACCGCGTCCTGCGCCAAGAGCCAGCCGCGCCGCCCACGCCGCCGAGCGACAGCGACCGGGTGTATGCGACGCCAGCGGACTACCATGGGCGCTCCTTCTACACATATCGCTGGCTGCCTGCCGCCTACTTGAAAACGCATATTCTGCGCGCGCTGGATGAGACGGTCTTCCATGTCGATCTCGAGCAGCGTCCGCGCAGCCTCGTCCAAGCCGCCAACACGGCCATCTTCCCCCCAGAGTTCAGCAGCCAGAAGCGCCAAGTCGTGGCCGATGAGCTTAACCAGCTCAACAGCACGCTCAGCGCAATTCTCAGCAGCAACGCCGCCGACAAGACCGCGCAGGCGCTGGCCGCCTATCGAGCGCTCACCAACGATGGCCTGCGTGTGCTCGCCGGGCTGCCCGGCAACGAAGCCGCGTTTATCCAGCTCACCGTCAAAGCGCTTGATCCCGCCGACCCGGCCACCCACGACCGCCGCAACCTTGATGATCCCGCCAGCTATCAGCCCCAGGCTGGACTGCGCTGCTACCTCGATACGCTCGACGGCAAGGCCGAAAACCGCTACCTCTACCGAGCGGCCTATGTCGATGGCGCGCAGAATCAAAGCAAGCTCAGCCTCGCCACCCCGCCCGTGTGGCTGCCGGATAGCATCCCGCCGCAGGCACCGGTGCTGACCTCCGCACTAGGCGGCGACCAAAGCATCACGCTGCGCTGGCGCTCGAACCAGGAGGCCGATCTAGCCGAGTACCGCATCTACCGCGCCGAAACGCCGGAGCAGGCCGAGCACATTCGCCTCATGAGCTTGATCGCCAGCGTGCCTGAGCCAGCCGCGCCTGACGCACGCCCGGCTGAGATCGTCTGGACCGACACCCCCGTGCAGGGCTTGGTAACGCGCACCTACCGCCTCGTGGCAGTCGATGCGGCCAGCAATCCATCGCCCCCTTCCGCAGCCGTATCGGCGCGTGCCCACGACGAGGCATTGCCAGTGCCGCCAGCGCTGAATACCAGCAGCAGCGGAACAACCGTTACCGCGAGCTGGAGCGATCAGCAGCTTGAAGCGCGCCTCCAGCGCCAGAGCACGACCACCCTGTTATGGGAAAACGTGACTGACTGGCTCCAGCCAGGTGCGCACTCAATCGATGACACCATCGATGTTCAATCAACAACCACCGTCAACTACCGCCTGCGTGTGCGCAAAGCGACTGGAGCAATCGCAGTGAGCGCGCCAATCGACGTGACCGTAACGCCCTAGAGCGAACGATAGGCCCTTGGTTCACCGCTCCCTAGATCCTGCTGTGCGTGCGGGATCTAGGGGGCACACAAGATGTATTGAGGCAGATCTATGACGAGCATTACAGATCTTATTAGCAATTTTTTCCTGCCCGATCCAGGCAACGATCATTCGCTCCAACACACGGCGAATAATAAGGTGACGTGCTACACCAACGGTGTTGACTTCTATAAAGATGTCCAGGTTGAGATCGAGAAGCTCCGCAACAATCCGAATAGCACAAAGCGCTACTTCTACATGACCGCCTACGAGTTTGGATTGTTAAAGCTCCCGAATCAGAAGATCGGTGTGGGCAGCGTATGGAATACACGGCCGGCGAGCTACAACAACATCGTAGACTTCCAAATCCCAGGCGCACTAGCGCTACCAAACTCGGGCAGCCTGCTCATAGACTATCTGGCAGCGCTGTGGAAACAGCCAAATCGGGTGGATGTGCGCGTGATGCCCTGGATTTCACCACTGCTGATGACCGTCGCTGGTTCCATGTCGACCGAGATGTGGGCCAAGAACGCGCAGTCGCTGATCAGCGTGCGTGAGCTGCGCTTCCGCACAGGCATGGACATCGCAACCTTGAATATCCTATCGCACCCGCTGGGAGCCATGCACCAGAAAATGATCATCTGCGGGGTTGGTGATAGTACGGCCGCGCCAGGCGACTATATGGTCGCATTTGTCAGCGGCATCGACCCCGTCTCCAACCGCTTAGATAGCACCTGGATCGACGCTGGCGTGCGCGTTGAGGGGCCAGCCGCACACATCGTTTACCGCAACTTCCGCGATCTCTGGAATGAAGCCCAAACCCGGCCCAATCAAGAGTTTCACCTCAATACCGGATCAACTGGGGGCGTTGTGCTCGATGCAGACAACAACCCCATTCCGGTCGATCAAGTTGCCGTGTATGGCAAAAAACGGCCCGTGCCAGCGCGGCCAGCGCTCACCGTCGCAAACGGCACACAGTCGGTGCAAGTGCTCAGAACAGCACCAACTATGAACTTCGCGGAAGGTGCCAGCGACCTTCTGCCAATGGGATCACTGACTCAACAAATTCTGCGCTGGGCACTGGACTACAAGGCACCACCGCTGCAGTATGCAAACAACGGACAGGGGCTGTTCGAGTTTAACGCTGCGCTGCAAAAGGCGATCGAGCATGCTAATAAGTACATCTACATCGAGGATCAGGGCTTTACATCCCAGGAGATCATGCAGTGGATCGCGGCGAGGATGCAGGTGAAGCCGAATCTCAAGGTCATTATGGTGTACGGCGGCAATCCTTACGAGCTGCCGAGCTACGGCATCACCCAGGCAGTCAAGCTGTTGGCTCCAACACTGCCCACGCCGCCAGCCATATCGCCACCGAACATCGCCTTTTGGTGGCGCGGCGGCTCCTACGTGCACTCCAAAGTGGTCATTATCGACGATGAGTGGTGTTCGGTCGGCTCGGCCAACATCATGCGCCGGAGCCAGTACACCGACGGCGAGCTAGCGCTCAGCATCCTCGATACGATCCAGAGCAGCGGCACACCAAGCAATCCACAGCCATTTGCCAAACTGCTGCGGCGGGCGCTCTGGGCGCGGCATTGTGCCGCCGGTGTTACGCCCGAAAACCTGAACGATATCGACCCAGCGCTGAAGCTTTGGGACGCCAACTGGTATGCGGGATCATTCGCCTACACATTGAACACCGCAATGGAGCGATGCGCCATCCCCTTTGTTTTCGGCGATCCAACACCAACCGGCGGCTGGTCGAATAAGAATCGACCAACCCAGCCGCCCTACGACGAAAAAGAATATAACGCCCGCATGCCTGATTCTCGCAAACTGTACTAGCACTACTTTTTCTATATTGGAGATCAACCATGCCCACTGTTGCAGAATTAACCGCCAAATATTTTATCCCAGATGGAGGAGTTGCCTCATTAACCCCAACCAGTGGCAACTATATCAAACCCTTAATCCATGGCTTGAATTTTTTTGCCGAGGTCGAAAAAGAAATCCAACGCCTGCTTAATCGCACCAGCTCGAAGCGCTATTTTTATATGACAGCTTGGCATCTGGGCTTAGTTTCAGGACAAGAGCTAGGCATTGCAGCTAGCACTCCACAGGGGACGCCTAGCGGTGGATTGATTACAGGCTACACGAATTGGAACTCAATGCCTGCTTTTGCACCATCAGGTGGCAAAACCCTTATGGAATATTTGATTGAAATGCATACCAACGGCATTGAAGTGCGAATATTGCCCTGGATTAGTCCTATGGTGCTGGAGTTTGGAGATGCAGCAAAAAATGCTGGTGGAATCTGGCTCTTCAATCTCCATAGTCTGGTGAGTGCCAATAAACTGCGTCAAAATACAGCCGAACATGTTGTTGCACTCAATACCCTTGCCCATACCTTTGGTGCCATGCATGCAAAGATGGTTATTTGCGGTGATGAAGAAGAAGAAATGCAAAATAAAGATCTTGTTGAGCCTTACCGCAATAAACCATTTATGACCGCCTTTGTCAGCGGCCTTGATCCTGTAGAGAACCGGATGCTCAACATCTGGCGGGATATTGGTGCCAGAATTGAAGGAGTAGCCGCAGGTCCCATCTACAATACATTCCGCGACTGGTGGAACGAACTGATGTCGCCAAGTCGCCCCAATACACCGTATAGTTTTGTAGTTACCTCACAACAAGCCGGTGAGGATAAACCTTCATCGCAACAAATAGTAGTATACACACGGACAACACAGCTCCAAGCACCAACAATAAAGAATCGGACAGCTCCAGCATCGCTAGCGGGATACGCACACCATGTACAGGTATTAAGAACCGCTCCTCAAATGAATTTCCCGAGCACTGCGCCAACAACAACGAAACTATTACCGATACAACGTTCGTTCTTGATAGGTAGTGGTTTTTATAAACGACCGCCGCTTAGCTTTGCACCATCCGGTTTATTTGAAGTCAAAGATGCGCTGCAAAAAGCTATTCTCAGTGCCAATAAGTTTATTTACATGGAAGATCAAATGTTTGCATCGGCAGATGTATTCAAATGGATCAACCAGCGCATAAAACAATGTATTGCTCAGAATATCAACCTAAAAGTCATATTTCTGCATGGCGCAGATCCGACTGATCCGCCAAACGGCTATCTGCATGAGCACATACAGCATCTTGTCCAAGGTCTCAGTCTAGCTCAAATACAGCAGCATATTTCGTATGCCGTATTTCAAGGATGTGTGGTGCACTCAAAGCTTATGATCGTCGATGACGAGTGGATGTTAGTCGGCTCCGCCAATAATGCACGGCGCAGCCTCTACACCGATGGCGAAGTATCGATTAGTTTTTTTGATGGCGATACGGCTGGCTTATCGCCAGTTCAATTTACACGGGCGCAGCTATGGAGTCTCTATAGTGACCCGATGCAGCCCGTCAACGCTATGTTAGATCCGACGCAGGTTTGGGGAATGTGGAATATATCAATGGATCCTACCGTCCTCGCAACATGGGGCATCGGCGTATCGCGGCGCGCAGATATCCACTTGATGGACCTACCATTTGATTACGATTGGAACCCTTCATACTCGCAGTGGCAAGCACCAAAACCACCCTACTCGCTCCAAGATGAGAACGCCGGGAATGCGGATTCACGCTTGCCTTACTAATAGCAACTGTATGCAGTAGCAACCCTCAGGAGCACATTCTATGAGTGATCCAACACCACTTGCAGGCTTCTACTTAAATCTCGCCGATCAGATCCAGGGGGCTTGGCCCAGCGATATTATCGAGCTGCCCACACCAACAGCCCTTGAAGACATCTGGTTTGAGCCGATCCGCTTTCAGACCGATCCAGTCGAAGAGCTACAAACGGCCATTATGCTCCAAAAAGAGCTGGCATTGAGCGTTCCGGGCCTCGATGGCATCAGCCTTGTGCTGGCCGCCAACGGCGGTGCCGCCTCGGTCTTTCTCGTGGGCCTGGAGACAGCGCCCAACCACGTTTTCAAAGTCCACGACGTGCCCTTCGCCCTGCGCTTCCGCAACGATTTCCTGCGACCTGCGGAGCTGGTGCCTGGCGAGAACGGCGCACCAGCAACCGTCAAGGCCCTAGAGGGCAATGCGCCGCTTGATATCACCTTCGCCAGTATGTCGCTGGCCTTTGACTTCGAGGGCGGCTTCGCACTCGACACCGATCTGGGCATCGACCTACCGCTCTGTCTCATCGGCGATACGGGCATCGGACTCCAGGCCAATGATATTAAGATCTATGCGACCCACGACACCCCGCCACCGGGCAAGCCCGCAGGCTGGCGCGGCATCCACATGCCCTTAGCCAAGCTCTACCTGCCAGGCGAGCTAGCCAGCCTCGTCGGCGAGCTAGCGGTGCAAGATGCCTACTTCGGCCATGGCGGATTCTCCGGCACGGTCTCGACCACCTGGCCGGCCGGAACCCCGCTGAGTGTGCAGTGGATGGGCCTCGCGCTGAAGATGAAGAGCGTCGCGATCTCGTTTGTCCAAAATGCACTGACAGCGGCATCAATCAAAGCTGAAATGACGCTACCGTTCTTCAACGAGCCGATCAACGTCGAGCTAGCGCCAAGCATGAACGGGCAGATTCTCCTGCGTCTCGACAGCCCCAGCGGCGGCCTGCTGCTGCATAAGCCCAATATCGTCGATCTCACCCTCAATAGTTTGGGCATCAAGGTTGAAAAAGGCCGGGCAACCTGCCTAGTCAGCGGCATGGTCAAGCCCTTGATCGGCGGTCTCGATCTGCCCGCCTTCGATGTCAAGGAGCTGGCGATTGATACCGATGGCAATGTGAAGCTTGAGGGCGGCTGGCTGGGCCTCAAAAAACAGTACAGCGTGAAATTCCACGGCTTCAAGTTCGAGGTCACCAAGCTGGGCATCGGCCAAAATACTGATGGCGGAAAATGGATCGCGCTCAATGGCGGCATCAAGTTCGTCGAGAAGCTGCCCATGGGCGCATCGGTCGATGGCCTGCGCTTGACATGGTACGACGATGGCCGCCCGCCAGCCGTAAGCTTCGAGGGCGTCGGCGTCGAGTTCGAGGTGCCGAAAACGCTCCGATTCAAAGGCGCGGTCGCCTATCATAACCCCACCCCAGATGAGCATCGCTTCGAGGGAGCCATCAAGCTCGATCTGCTCGCACTCAATATTACCGTCGATGGGCAGCTGGTGTTCGGCACCGAAAACGACACACCCTACTTCGCGATCTATCTGGGCACTGAGCTGCCCACGGGCATTCCGCTCTGGGCCACTGGGCTAGGGCTGTACGGCATCGCGGGCCTGCTGGCCGTCAATATGAAGCCCGACAAACAGCCCGACCAGACCTGGTACGACTGGTATCACGCACCAACCACCGGCGTCACCAGCCTGACCGAGAAGTGGGCACCAGCGCCAGCGAGCCTTGCGCTCGGTGCCGGCGTCACCATTGGCACGCTCTCCGACAACGGCTATGCCTTCGCTGGCCGCATGCTGCTGGCAATTGTGTTCCCCGGCCCGGTTTTGATGATCGAGGGCATCGGCAATATCAAACGACCGCGCTCGGAGCTGACGAACGGCGATCCAATGTTCCGCGCCATCATGGTTATCGACGCGGACGAGGGTTCGTTCCTCGCTGGCCTCGATGCCCACTACCGCTATGGGGCCAACGGCGAGCTGCTCGACCTGAGTGGCAGCGCCGAGGCAGCGTTCAGCCTCAACGATCCCAGCAAGTGGCACGTCTATCTTGGGCAGAAAGACCCCCGTGAAAAACGCCTGCGCGCCAAGCTATTCCAGCTCTTTGAGGCCAACACCTACCTGATGCTCGACGCCCATGCCCTGCAAACAGGCGCGTGGATTGGGTACAGCAAGTCGGTCAAGTATGGGCCGCTCAAGCTGGCCTTCGAAGCCTCAATGGAGTACAACCTTAACCTCAGCTGGAGTCCCTCGCAGCTTAGCGGCGATATTTGGCTCCATGGCAAGGCCGAGGTAAGCGTGTTCGGCTTTGGTATTGGCCTCTCGCTCGACGCAGGGTTGGCGGCGAACGTCTTCAAGCCCTACCACATCCTGGGCCAGATCCAGGCGACAATCCATCTGCCCTGGCCATTTCCCGATCCCAGCATCGACCTGCGCCTGGAATGGGGGCCGGAGCTGGATCCGCCAGCCCTGCCGGTTCCGCTCCAGGGTGTTGCCGTTGACCACGAGATCGTCAGCCACAGCTGGCCGCTCACTCTATCCCAAACAGCAGCGCTGCCCCAGAACCCTAGCAGCATTCCGGTTGTGCCCATGGACTGCCGCCCGACGCTCACGTTTAGTCGCCCAGTCAAAGATACCTGTCTGGTTGGCGTCAATCAGCCGCCATGGCCGGCCAAGCCCGAGCGCATCGGCGACCCAGTCAAGCAGCAGGGGCCGCTGCTGGCCTCCTACCAGCTCACCGGCCTCAAGCTAGAGAAGCTGAACAGCGGTGCATGGGACATGGTCGCCGCCAGTCCGGCTGCCGCTGGCAGCACACCGCTGTACGGCGCATGGGCCAACAAGCCCGACTCCAGCGGGCAAAAGGCGGCGCAGAATACGCTGATGCTCTGGTCGCTGACGCCATTCATCTACTCGAAACATGCCGACAGTGCCTGGGACGAATGGTTTGGCAACAACTTCCCGTATAACCTGTGCTTGCCAGAGTTTCCCGCTGAAAAATTTTGCTGGCAGGTCAATCCAAAGGATATACCCGCGCCAATCAGTGATTTCTGGGTTTGTCCCAGCGCACCGTTCTCGCTCCACTGGGCTATGCCTGAGAGCATCGAGGCCACGCCGCTCAATCCGCCAGTCGGCAGCTTTGACCATGCGCTGAGCTTCCCGGCAGGCAGCATTATCGCCGACGCTGTCGTGCGCAATCAGCTCTCGATCCAGTTCAAGCTACCGCTCGCCGCAGTGCATCTCACTATTCAGTCACGCGATGGCGTGGAAGTCACCGCCTACGACGATGAGGGAGCCGTCTACGGCCCAGTCGTTGGCGGCACCGTCGCTAACCCCAAGCTCGAGATCACCGGATCAAGCCTAACCAGTGTCGTCATCAGAAGCCGCAGCGAAGCGCCTACACGCGAGACGATCACCCTGCTGGAAGTGTGCGGCACTGGCGGCCTCAGCGCCGAGCAGCTGGATAGCAGCAAGCTGCTCATCGAGCACATGCAGGATGAGCTGGTGCACTGGCAGTCACAGGGCAAGGTGCTCGAGCCCTACACCACCTATCGCCTCACGGTGCAAACACTCACACAGGCGAAGGGTGAGGATATGCTCGAAGGCTATAGCCAAGACCTTCAGCACACACACTATGCATTCTTCACAACCAGTGGCCCGCCGAGCCTCGCCGAGCTCACGCCGCCCATGGCCCTCAACGGTGCAGCCGCGATAGACACCGGGTTGAATGATCTCACGCGGTATGTTGATCAAACCATTCCTGCAACCGTGCCCGCTCCAGGTGAGCGCCCGCTGCTGCCGCGACCGGTCTATCGTGGCGATGATATTGGGGTGCAGTTTAACGAAGAGTATGTCGATCAGCTCTATCGTATGGCGCAGCAAGACCTAGGCATCTATCTCTTTGATAACAATAATCAGCTTGTGCGCGATGCCTATGGTCGTATCATCACCCTGACCAACCACTGGGGGGTTGCCGATACGATCAACCTCAAAACAAGCGAAGAGCAGTGGATTCAGATGATCAGCCAGGGCGGTTGTGGGTCATTTGACGCCGAAACCATCGCGAAAAACACAACATCGGGCACACCAGCCAGCGGACAGATCCTGCAGCCAGATACTGTCTACGAGGCGCGCTTGATTCCCCTGCTCCTGCACGAAGACTTTGCCACACTCCCACTTGAGGCACCAGTGAGCGGTCCGTCAAACACGCTTGGCCGCTGGCAAATCCTCGACGCGCTCGGCGCAAACAACGCCCCTTCAGTCTGGAACGTTGTCAAGGAGACCATCGATACGATCGAATCCTACCAGCTCCAACAGCTCTCCGCGATTGCCAAAGCTGATGCGCTTAAATCTGGCACGCTGGCAGTATGGACCGACGCGCTCTACTTGCCTGCCGCCCATCCCAACCAGCCAAGCAAGTGGACAGACTACCGGACAAGCGTCTACCTGCGCACCAACGGTGCAGACGCCCTCACACTCGGTGTCGTTTTCCGCTATCAGAGCGCAGAGAACTACTACCGTTTTGCCATCGGCGCAACTGCCTGCACGCTCACACGGGTAGTCAATGGAACCGCAACGCTGCTGCAGCAGCTCAGCTTTGTCGCGCAGCCAAACCGCGACTACCTCGCAACGGTAGATGTGAGCACTACGCGTATCCGTGTGTACCTTGACGGCGAACAACTGATGGATGTCAGTGATCCAGGGTCGCCGCTGCTGGCAGGTTCGGTTGGATTGTACTGCTATGCGAATCCAAGCGCGGTTTTCAGCGATCTACGTGTTGATGACCTACGCGCCCAAGCGCCTACCGCCTATCGGTTTAGCTTTACAACCTCGCAGTTTACAAACTTCTGCCATATGCTCCAGAGCTATCAGGATCGGGTGTGGGTTGGCGCGGTCACAAGCGCACAAGTTCCCAATAGCTGGCTGAGCAGCGCCAGTGCACCTGCCAACGCCCCAACCCAAAACGAGTTCCGCGACTATGCCCAGATCGCCAGTCAAGTGCTTGGGGCAATCGCGATGCAGCCAGTCAGCACTGTTGAGGTCACGCGGATTGAGCGCGACGGACTAGCGCTAGGTTGGCTCATCCAAACGCCTGAACCACTTAACTGGAGCCGCACCGAGCTATCGCTCCAGCAGGCGACAGTGCAAATTCCTGCTCCGTCGATCCCAAGCACAGCGCGCTTGGAACGCATAGACCTTACTGCTGCAGATCCAGCGTCCCGCTACGTTGATATCCTCCTGCTAGAGCAGGCTAGTCTTGCCGGGTACCGACTTGAGCAGCGCGCGCTCGGAGTGGAGCCAGCCGAATGGCAGCTCTGCTACACATTTGGCGCTGAGCCAGCCTTGGCGAGCGGCATGCGCATTCGTCTGTACGGCGGAGACCAAGCAGTGACCCCTGATGTGCCAGCCCACACAGTGCTGCGCTTCGCCCCCTTAGTAGTCCAAGAAGGTGCCGATAGCCAGCCATTTCTACCGCAGGATGGGGTGCAGCTACGGTTGGTCGCCCCAAGTGGCCGTATAGCGCATATGCGCGGGTTTATCCCACCAACAGCGTATACCTCCAAAGTTGGCCTAGTTACCCGCAAGGCCGATGGTACAGGCTTTGTGCTCTCAACACCACTCGCACTGGGCCAGCTCGAACCAGCGACCTACTGTCTAAAGCTCGTTTACAAACGGAACATCAAGAATATCGATCCGAGCAGCCAAATCCTACGCCAAGCAGGCCAGGATGACCCAGAGATTGTGGAGTTGCATCTCCCCTGGTAGGTTTGTCATCGAGAGCACCGGCCCTGTACGGGTCTGGTGCTCTCGATGTTGGCACCCAATAACAGCGCACCCGGTTATTCCATCCAAATCAGCGGCGCTTGGCCAGAGCAGTACGAGCTGCCGATCCCATGAACCTGCTCTGCTGATCAATCCAGCCAGTTTGCGTAGGCAAGGCGGTGTTGGTTGAGATCGACACGCTGCTGACGATGATCGTCGAGCCGATGCTGCGATTGCACGGCATGCTGCTTAAGCAGATGTTTCGCAGAGAGGACTAGATGTTCCGGCCTGGTATCCTGATCATCATCATAGTGCTGGGGCGACTGGCCTCAGCGGACGCGTATGCCGCACGGCTAAGCCGTCGCCCACGTGGGACGACCAACCCACCGCCCAAGCCTGCACCACGGCGTCACCGCACCTACACGCGCCGTAGCGCCGCCGAGCGCCAAGCCGAGCGCATGCTAATCGCCGCCAGGGTAGATGCAGGCCTCGCGCCAGTGCTGATCGCCCGCCTACTCCGTCGGCGCGCCAGGCTGGAACTACCGCAAAGTGACCGCTGTGCTGCGGGCGAGCGCCCAGACCACTGCCGAAAACATACCCCAGCCAGTACCAGCTCCCGCTGGCACGAGCGCCTAATACCGCCCACAGAGTTCCAGTGCCCTGAGCGTACTGCTCAGGGCACTTTTTTATGCCCGGCGCTTCCCGGCACAGTCGAAAATCTATGCTATACGTGCAATCAAACCTTCTCCTTGCTCTTCTCTCCCACCAGCGGCCCCAATTCAGCGGGCCGTTGGTGGTTTTAGCACCTCTAGGGTTGGCAGTTCGTGTCTGTTAGTAGCAGATATTGCATCTATTACAGGAACCAAACTGTTTCGTTCATACGGAGCGTCTAGATGGAATACTTAGGCGGTGTAGTCTTGAGGCGTTGTATACTGTCAACCTTATCTTTGATGGTAATCTTGATCTCGATATTTCCGAGTTCTACTTCATCGGCCGTACAAACGATATCGTCAAGTAGGCAAGATCAATCAGAAATGTTCTCCACAGCATCGGATAGATTTGTATACTATGTACCATTCATTAGCAAAGCACAGATTTTAGATGACCGATCAATATCAGTGGCGCGTATGATAGATTCAGGGACATTTGAACGAACGAGCACGTATCATGTTGATTTTGATAGAGATGCAGCTTTGGCAATGGGTATAGCACCTGATCATGTTGAGCTAGCAAACCAGATGACTAATTTTACCAACGATATGCTAGAGTATATCGAAACAGATGATGGATTACGTCAAGCATTTGATTTTTATACATATGCTGCAAGATATCCACAGATGATCGATTACTTTACTTGGATCGAAAGTAATACCATTCAGCTATAGAGATAGTGCATTAACCGCTTCTACGACATAGGGGTATCCGGTGAGCGATTGCAGCATCGTGTCCGTATACGCCTGAAACACCGCCACCAACCGCTGCCGGAGGGCATCCAGATCGGCAAACGGTTCCCAGGCAATCGCCGTCTTGATCGCCTGCCAGACCCGTTCGCACGGATTGACCTCCGGGCTATGACCCAAAGGGTGCCCCCGGCTGAAACACCAGCACCACATTCGGTGGCAGGACCAGCGCCTTGGCGGTGTGGGTGCGGGAATTATCCAGCAGAATCACATGCAGATCCTCGGGGTTCGTGCGCGCAAAATCATCGAGAAACTGCTGCACCATGGCGGCGTCCAGGCGCGGAAATTCCATGAAATGACTCGCACCGGTGGCGGGTTCGACCGCCCCAAAGACCCATGTATTTTCAAAGCGATGCTGATGCACGCCGATCGGCTTTGTCCCACACCCGGTGATGCGCCGACGATGGATGGTATGGAGGCCAAACCGGCTCTCGTCGCTGGCCGGGGACCCTTTGGGTGACCCGGATAGGCCGCTGATTATCGGCCGGAATGGCCGCACGGACCTGATCGGCAAAGCCCGTCTGAAAGTGCCTTACGGCGTCCGCGTTTTTTTGGGATTCGTGGGGCGCGGCACCTTCGGTTTGGCGCCAAGTTTGTAGCGCACCAGTTTATGGACGGCGTTGAGCGTCATCGTGGTGCCAAACGTCGTGTTAATCCAAACACGGATAGCCTCATAGGAGGCGAACCCGGTGGGGTCAGCGAGTTTGGTCTGGAGCTGCGCGATCTGCTCGGCCGTCAGGGCCGGCGCTTTGCCGGTCGGCCGATACACCTGGAGCAGCCCAGCTAACCCCCCAGTCGTGTACAGCGCGAGCCAGCGCCCAATGGTGTTGCGGCTGAGGCCCAAGAGGGCAGCGGCGGTCACGCGGGTGGTCGCCTGGCGGCTGGCCAGCAGGTACAGCATGTGCAGGCGCTGGCGTTTGACCGGGTGGCGCTCGGCGGTGAACTGCTGTTTGAGCGTGTCGGCGTCCTCGACAATTGGCGGAATCTCCTGATACACGGCGGCCCTCCTGAAACGGTTCAGCGATCGGCCTCAGGATACCCCAATAATGCACGTGCTGCAAGGCTGATTGGTATAATACCAAAGCATTCAATGTATCTTCTACTAATGTGCCAGCTAGTCCTGATCTATTTGGGTGGACAGCTTGTGGTATTTGGTGGGATCCAAAGCCAGCAAGTGCGGCTCCATGGAATACGGTTACTAGCTCGAACCCTACAACTGATCTATTACAGGCTGGATTTCATGCGACTCCCGATGTAGCGGGCGGAGGATTTACACGCGCTCAAACGTGGAACCCGCTTCTGTGTGGAGGATGGACCTATCGTGATCATGCATATGTCCTTGATTCTACACACTATAGAATTCAATCCTATGCAGGTTGGGAACCGAATGGTGAGCCGAATCCAGAGGTTTGGGAAGCACTTACATGGCCGTATGAGTTATGGCCGGTCTATGTTGCTTGGTGGCATCGTAACTTTTAGTAGCGGGGTACAGGCTCATGCGCAAATGGATCAGCATAATCTTCATCATCATACTGAGTTTGCAGGCGTGCAATTATGTTCCTGTAGAAGATCCAGCAGTCTATGACCGAGATCAGGAATTTATTACCGCCCTGCAGAACAAGTCACCGCAAACCGCATGGGGGATCGTTGCTCCTGCGACACAAGCACAACTCGATCAACAAGCATTTGAAGCAGTCATTTTGGGTGATGGTGATATCAGAAACATCATCCGCTTATTCCGAGATACTGGGATTAGCATTGATACTACGGGAGGAGATGTAAAATCAGTCTACGTCTTACCCGTTCCGCTGCCTGATGGACAAGAGCAACTTGTCCGCTTTGTCAGTACTCAACGCGATGGCGTGTGGTACATCGCCAACATCCTTATTCCGTAACGATCTCCACTGCTTTGGCAACGCACAGAGGTACCGAGTGTTGGTGAATGCCAGCCGCTCAACGATCGCTTCCTGGCCACCCTGACGGCTTGAGAAGCATCAATTTGATCGGCATCGAGCTGATTCATGTGCGCCGTGAAGGCCAACGTAACACGCAACAGGGCCGCAAAAGGATCGCGAATCACCGCTGGATCGTCGGCGTCACGCTGGCATGGGTGATCAATCAACGTGGCGAGAGCTTGGAATGGCACTGGTTTCCGGCCACCAGCAGTGACGAGGAGTTTCACGCTATGGTGGACACACAGAGCGTGGGGTTTGAGTCCGAGCGGACGCAGACAACGGCGTAGCAATCAACATCTGTATCTGTGAGCGCAGGTCGTGGTGGAACTGCCAGTTTTTATTCGAAACGGTGTTCAGTTCATGATCCGACTCTGGACGTAGTCTTGGATATAGGCAGCTAATTTTAACAGATCCCTATTCGAAGCTCGACCTAGGTCGTCATCTGCAGAATCTGTGTGCCAGCCAATCCTCATCGGTGCATGGAGTGGAGCAATAACCCAATTACGACCATATTTGGTCATCTGCCAGGAGACACATCCTTCAAATGACTCAACCGCCTCCTTGATAGGCTGTTCAATTTGGTCATGGGGCTGTTTGTAGCGCCAGACCGTCCTATGGATACGATGTGAGTAATCACCATGAGCACTATCCAAGCAAGGGCCACAGCGTGCCCATTCAATCTCAGCAAAGGTAGCAAGTACATTTCGTAGCTCATCTCCAATTGGCAGCATGATCAGCGTCCCTCCATGATAGCATCTGGATTCAGGGCTAAAATCATGTCCCTCCACTCAGTCAGATAAACCGGATCAGGATGGAGCCGAGGATCGTAAACATAGAACGAGGATCGACATCATCAGTAGATCACAGGATTGGCTCGGGTGGCGTGTAGGGTCGGTACGGTGCGAGCGGGATAGCCCGAACCATGCCGTAGATGGCCGTTACGGCAT